>RDXZ01000022.1 GCA_004293265.1 Bacteroidota bacterium
ATCAAATAATCCTTAAAAAAGCCCTCAAAAATGTAAAAAATATATAAAATTTTTGTAATCATTTTGCACACCATTGTATTTTTGTCCAAAGTCTAAAAAATAATAATTACCTAAATAGTTACTTTTTTTTTATTAGAAATAAATATTTCGGTTGGTTTTAGTGGTTTGAAAGACAACAAAATAAAAAATATTCTATGTTGCTAAGATTTTTATGAGCATTGATTTTATTAAAAATCATTCTTCAGAAAAGCAACATAGAATAACAGTATAGTTTCCAAAATTTATTTTTTTAAGTGCCAAATACATACCAATACAAACAAAATCCCCAAAGCAATAAGGATATGTAATAAAGAAGTTTGTGCGTTTTTTGTTTTTGCCTTTCTTCTTTTTTCTCTTGGAGGAGTAATTTGTTTTCCATGACTTTGATTGATTTTTGTTTTTTTATTTTTGGTTTTTGGCTTATTTTTGATATTAATCATTGTCTGAATTTTCCAAATTAGAAATAAGTTCGTAAAATTGTCTATCGATTCGAGCCACATCTTCGGCTTTTTCTCCCAAACCTTGTTTGGCTAAAGTGCGTCTATATTGTAACAAAGCAGTAGAAATTAGTTTTAAATCTGATAAATTTACATTCAATTTACTTTTTGCTTTGGTATTGGTAGTGCTGGTTACATTTTCGTTATCAGCATTTACAAAAGTTTCGTCTGCGGGCATTTCCCAATTTTGTTTTGCAGGTTTTTGAAACATATCAGCGATTTTAAATAAGAATGATTTTGGCGAAAAAAAAGTTACTGAAGCCATAATTTTAAATTTTTTGTTTTGAGTGAAAATCAATATATGAATAATGTTTTTGAACTATCTTTTTTTATGATGGTACAAAATTATAACAAAAAAATGAAATATCCAAATTTTTAAACATTTTTTTTCTAAATTTTTAAACATTTTTTTTAACATATTGATTTTCAATGTTTTAAAAAATAACTTTTTTTATCACATTATACGGCTTTTTATCATCTTTGATATTTTTTAAATTTATTTTTTTATTTTAGAATTTTTTTTGTATCTTTGTGAAATAAAACGAGTAATTTATGTTTAAAAATTTCAAAATATCAAATTTTAGAACCCATCTTAACACAGAGTTAAAATTGCAAGATTTAACTCTTATAATTGGTTCTAATAATTCAGGCAAAAGTAACTTGCTTGCCGCACTAAGTTTTTTTTCAAAACTTGTTAGCAATGCTTTTCCTGAGAATGAAAAAAATAAAAAGTATATTAAAAATTCATACTACTTTGCAAATAGACATAGTTTAAGTAACAATAATAACTCTATTATTTTTTATTGTGAATGGTTTAAAGACAATATCAATGTAACTTATCAACTTGAATTATATTGTTATGAAGATGAGAAAGTTGGTTGTAGAGAACGACTAATTTTTAACAACAAAACATACGAAAATGGATTTGATAAGCAAGTCGGTGATTTAATGTTAAGAACACTTATTCAACAACAAGAACAAGATAAAAAAGTTGTAGAGTTGATAGATGACTTTTTTAGGTCATTAGCATTTTTATACTATTACAATTTTCAAACTTCACTTTTAAAAGGTCAATCTTTTGCTATCCAATATATAAATGGAGAGCCAAAACCTGCTGACAAAAGAGATTTTTTAAAAGAATTTAAAGAAGGGAAACAGCCAAATATAGCAAGCGAGATTGGTAAAGAAGGAGCAAATTTTCAAGAACTTATTAAATATGTTAAGGAAGAAGAAAGCGAAACTTATAATAAATTTTTGGGGTTCTTAAAAAGATTTGAGGATAGTTTTGTAGGTATTCATATTGATAGGGGGCAAGTCAAATGGCAATTTGATATGGGAAATTCTAATTTTCCGTACTTTAATGCAGATAAAGTATCAGATGGACTAATCAAGGCAGCAGCAGTTGCCTTGTTGTGTGCAATGAAAAGACCACCATCAATAATTATGATTGAAGAAGTTGAAAATGGAATTAACCAAAGAAATCTTGCAAAGTTTCTTGATTGGTTAATAAATACAACTCATAATGGTATTAAAACTCAATTTATACTTACCTCACATAGCCCGTCAGTTATCAGAGAATTTGCCGATAAAATTGATTGTATTTATAATGTTCATCTAAAAAAGAAAAAAGGATATGTTAGTGAAGTAACAAATCTTAATGAAGCCATTAAGCCTTTAGTTAGATTTGGCTCAATCAAAGAAGAGGAAGTAACAGAAAAAAACGGTATTTATCATATAAGTCCAAGTGCATTGACAGAATTATTTTATAATGGAGTTTTAGCAGAACTATAATCAACCCATAAAATTATGAATCCACAAGTTGCAATCATAAGAGATGGTTATAGTGATTTTCTTGTCTTAAAAAAGTTTATCACTTCTATTTTTCAACATCATCATCTTATAGAGTTAGTAGATGATAACTTTTTTGAGTTTGATAGTTTGAACATTACCAATGCTCTTTCAACATACTTTTCTAAATCTCATAAGGAAAATCATTCTCTATTTGGTGTTTTTGCATCTGAATTTAGAAGACAAATAGGACAGGTATTATTTACTGCGGTTAAAAAATTTGCCAAAGAAAAAGACCTTGATTTGACCCACAAAGATATTATCATATTAAATGGTGATGCTGAAAAAATATTAGGTTCAAAACAGAAATACTTTGAAGATTGGGCGTATTCAATCAATAGTATAATTTGGCTTGCAATTGAAGAGTTTTATGATAAAATGGTAGAACAAGGTTATGATTATTCACAATTACCTCTCATTTTACCAATCATTCTTTATCCAAGTTCTGAGATTTTGGTTGCTTCTTGCATAGATGATTTTGATAAAACAAACTATCGTGAATTTAATGCAAAGCCTGCATTAAAACAAAAAGTTTATGATACTGACAGCATATCAGAGGCAATACAAAATGGAACTATGAAAGAAGTTTTAGATATTTTTGTCATACCTAAAAGTTTAAGTAAAGTTTATAAGGACTTACCAGAAATAAGAAAATTTATGCAAATTCTCACATTTGAAGTTCGAAAAGAATAAAAAATAAAACTACAGTATTAACTTAAAGTCATTAAATTAAGAAATAATATAGCACGTTTAAAATATTGATTTTCAATGTTTTAAAAAATAACTTTTTTTATCACATTATACGGCTTTTTATCATCTTTGATATTTTTTAAATTTGTGCTATCTTATCATAATAAAAGATGCGAATAGAATTTCGTGTAGGTAATAGTTGTGCGTAATTATAAACAAATCAAATGAACAGTGAGAAAATAAAAATATTACGAAATAAAATTGCAATTCCATTGGACATTGCCATAAAACTTTTGAAAGAAAATAATGGCAACATTGAAGCAAGTGAAAAAGAATTTCACAACAACAACATAAAAGAGATAAGCGTTGTAACAGAGTGTGATTTTGAAACAGCGAGAGAGAGTTATGAATTATGCAAATATGACACAACAAAAGCAATTGAGAAAATCAACTCTAAACAAATAATTATCACAACCAGAGAAAATTCAACACCAAGAAATGAAATTGGATTTATTTTATGGGCTGAGAATAATGAGGGAGAAAACTACAAAACAAAAAAGCGAAATGACGCATTCATTCCTACTGCTGACTTTGACTATGTAATAACTGAATTTAGGTCGGTCTTTCCTTTGGAAAATCTGTGGAACAAAAATATAGACGAGCATTTTGACGTTTGCGGACATAATTATTTTGACAAAAAGACTTGTAGAATTATAATTGAAAAAATAAAGCAAAAGAAATCAGACGAATTGAAAATTACGAAATTTAAGAATGAACTAATTAAATGGCTAAATGATAAATTAACTTACGCAGAATACCTTGTAGTGTATGGAAATCTTTAAGCCAAAATAACGAACACACAACATCGGTTTGGCAATATGGTGGCTGAAGTACTTCTATCAAACATTTGTGCAAGGTTGAACATCAGTAATTCTATTGAACTTATGTGCTAAAAATCCGCCACATCGCCAAGCCTTTTCCGTTGTACCTCACTGTAAAAAAAATACTGCGAACTGAAACTAAAATAACAGTAATTACGTTGTATATACATAACTATTAAATATTTAACAACTATGCAAGTTTCAGTAGTGCAAATCGGAAATTCAAAGGGCATTCGACTTAGTAAAGCCATTTTAGAAAAATATCATATTGGGAACAAGATAGAACTTGTTTTAGAGGATAATCAGATTATTCTAAAACCTCTAACCGAAACACGAAAAAATTGGGAAGCATTTTTTGCAGAAATGCACCAAAATGGAGAAGATAAGTTATTGATTGATAGTGTTTTTGAAAACGAAAATTGGGACTAAAAAATGGCAACTTACGTGCAATATGAAATTGTTGTTGTCAATTTAGACCCAACAGTGTGTAGCGAAATCAAGAAAAAAAGACCTTGTTTGGTTGTTTCGCCCAACGAAATGAACAAACATTTGGATATTATTGTGATATGTCCAATAACCTCACAATCTAAAAATTATCCCACAAGAGTTAGTTTTGATTTGGAGGGAAAAACGAATTGGATAGTAATAGACCAAATTCGTACTATCGACCAAAGTAGAATAACCAAAACGATAGGTAACTTAGATGACGAAACAATAGAAAAAGTCAAAAGTGTAATTAAAGAAACATACGTCGACTGAAAAAGCAACAAAGGCATAACATTGCATTTGTGCAAGACAGCTAAAGTGCTAAATATAAACTTTGGTGCTTTTTATTTGGTTTAGTACTTTGTGGGGCAATGGTGCTATTAAGCCCGCCCTGTACAAATGCTTCTCCGTTGTGGGTTATGTTAAAAAAAACTGAAACAAAACATTCGACTAAAAATTACGTTACTTGTCAAAACTAAATTGTATAACAATGAGAACACTTAATATTGCCATATCAGACATAGAATATAACAAGTTTGGTATCAAAACTGAAAAATTAAACTTTACAGAGTTCATTGAACTTGTAAGCAGAGAACTAATGCGTCAAAACATAGATAAATGTGTGGAACTTGCAGAAAAACACGGACTTTCTAAAATGACAATGGACGAAATCACTAACGAAGTAAAAGCAGTACGTCAAAATGCAAAAAATAGTTATTGATACAAACGTAGTGGTGTCCTCTATCATACAACGAAGCTACCCCGCCTGAATTAAAAAATTTGTTGAAGAAACAACTTTATATTTAAAAATTTCGTTTATCTTTGTAACAAAATTATAAATATGCTATCAATAGTAGGAACATACGAAAATGGTTATTTAAAACTTGACAAGGATTATTCAACAAATAATCCTGTAAAAGTAATTGTAACTTTCTTAGAAGACGTAGAAAGCAAATCTGAAAACGGACTTGCCTTGACCGATTTTTCATTCTCTAAAAGCAAAAAAAATCTTCAAAATTTCAAAGGTTCATTTTCGGACACTGTAATTGATGAAAGACGTATAGAATTATGAAAATATTTTTAGATACATCTTCACTTTTCAAACTTTACCACCAAGAAGATGGGACACAGGAACTCGAACAACTGTTTTCACAGGCAAAGATTACTCATATTTACTTGTCTAAACTCTTACAAACTCTAATGGAACGAGAATACTTAGCAACGAAAATGCCAAGCCACTAACATTGTATCACACCCATTAAGTTAAGAAAAAAGGTGGCACAAGGCTTGCTCTGTGCTACTTTTTTTTCAAAAAATAAAGAAAATAGATATACAAAAAACATAATTTTTCCTGCCTTTTTTTATACAACCAAAAACTATTTTTTTGAAAAAGATAATTTTTTATTTTGTTATATAAAAATTACTTTGTAATTTTGTAAGATTTTTGGAAGTAACGAAATTTTTAGGACTAAATCGTAAGATTTATCATACCTAACATAACAAATCATATAAAATTTTACTTTGTGTGTAGTTGCTCTCATTAATTTATATAAGTGATTTTTTTTAAAAAATGCGAACTTTAGTTCGTATAAGTGATAGTTAGTGGCAACTTTATGACAAACATTCAATTAAACAAAATATGACTTTATTGACAGACTTTTTAAAAAATCAAATAATTGATTCTCACAATTGGGTAAATAAACTTCTTAACAATATTTCAGACGAAAAATGGTTTGTTACTCCAGAAATCATTATGACAAATTTTGCTTGGCAACTAGGACACTTAACTCTGAGTCAATATTACTACACGGTAGTTCTATTAGATGGACCCAATAAAGACTTTGCAGAAAAAATCAATATGAAGAAATACTCGGGGCTTTTTGCAAATGGACAAAAGAGAGGTGAGTTATTTTCGGAAATAACGGTTGACGAGCTTAAAGAAAAATGGGACTTAATGCAAAATCAGACAATTAAAATTTTAGACAATTTGCAAGACAAAGACTTGAATAATGAAATTTTTAAATTGCTGAAACCACATCCCTTTGTAAAGACAAAGGAGAATTCCATATCTTGGAATGTTAAACACACGATGTGGCATTGCGGACAAATAGCAACATTGAGAAGAATTATAGACAAACCACTTGACTATGGAATGTAATAAAAAAGCTGCCACTAACACGGGTTTTGCGTCAGGCGGGCTGACGTGCAAACTTGGAGCTTTGTGCTTTTATTCAAGTGTAGTGCTGATTGACAGTTTTGTGCTTCTAAATCCGCTTCTTCGCAAAGCCCCAAAACGTTGTGCCTTATGCTAACTTGCTACACAAACTAATTTAATATGAAAAAAATAATTGGACTCTTCTTCTTTTTTATTACAACTTGTTCATTTGGGCAATCGCAAAATGAAGTAATTGATTCACTTTTTTATGGACAAAAAGGAATAAAAATTAAATATCCAGATGTTGGAATTGTTGTTGGAATTTATAAGAACGGCATTGTTAATTATTATTCGTTGGGTACAAGAGTTAAAAATGGAACAGAATTATTAGACAGTACTACTATATTTGAAGTGGGGTCTGCAACAAAAACATTTACTGCCTTACTATTAGCAAATGAAATTTCAAACAAAAAAATTGATAGAAACTCTTATATTGACAAATACCTTGTAAATAAAATCAAGTTGCCACCTGCACTAAAAGACAAAGTAAAACTTACAGATTTAGCATCTCATCAATCAGGCTTACCTAACCTAAGCAATGACAAATATTTTGATGACCTATTAAATAAAGATTCAATAAATCCTTTTCGTTTTGTAGACAAGAAGTATTTGATGAATGTTCTAAAAGAAACCGATATATTAAATAACTATGGGCATTACCAATACAATAATTATGCATTTTCTTTATTAGGTTATATTCTTGAAATAAAAAACAAACTTGCATACGAGTCTTTGATTAAAAAAGATATATTAATTCCACTTAAAATGAATCAAACGTCATTTTCAGTACCCAAAGTTTCAAATGTTGCAGGACTTTATAATCAACAAGGAGAACAAATGAATTATTTAATATTGAAATCTGTAAATCCTGCAGGTGGTTTAAAATCTAATGCTGTTGACTTAATAAATTATATGAAAGCATTTATTCTGCCTAATAAGTTTGACAAGGCAATTGCATTGACACAGCAAGTTTTTTATGATGATAAAAACAGAAAAGTTGGTTTGGGCTGGGATATAAAAAACGATTATTATCAAAAAGACGGAGATACTTTTGGTAATTCTTGTTTAATGAGGTATAACACGTCAAAAAAGATTGCAATAGTAGTTTTATCCAATCACCAAAATGGACAACTTGTTAGTGACGCAGTTGATTTTATTTATGAAAGAATAAATAATTGAATTTCATAATTCGGGAAAGCCAAACGCACAACATCATATTGGCAATAGTGGAGCTGAAAGTTGTAAACTCAACATCTGTAATTCTATTGGGCATTTATACAAATATTAGGCTGACGTTTTTCAAATGCCCCACCATCGCCAATACGTAACCGTTAGCGGTCAGACTATAAAAGACCTTGTAGACACTAAACACCTAAATAAAATGAAACTTGTTAAAGAAGAGATAATTAACTTAGAATTCAAACTTATTGAAGCAATAAAGACAAACGATATTGATTTTATTGAAAATATATTACACGATAACTTGCTATTTTTAGCACCAAATGGGCAAATTGTAACAAAGGAAATGGATTTGACTTCCCATAAATCAAAACAAATGATTGTTGAACAACTTATTCCAAATTTTGAAGATTGCAATATTATTGGTGATACTGCAGTTTCTGTTGTTGTATATGACACCAAAGGAGTAATGTTAGGACAACATATTAGTGGACAATTTCGCTACATCAGAAATTGGAAAGTTTTCAATGACCATATAAAAATAGTAAGTGGTGCTTGTTTGCAAATCTCTTAGTACGAAGTTTGTAGAAAATATTATGTGGACAACAACATCATTATGGTTTGAAATAGCAGTAGTAAGTATAGTTTTTGCTTTGGGAAATATACTTATGGGGCATTTTGAAGAACAGACACCTAAAATCCGTAGAGTTAGTAAATATTTGTTAATAAATTTAGTGATTTGTCTTGTATCAGTTTACTTTGGTAGAGCAACAGCAATGACATTACTCACATTATTTATTATTCCCTTGTTATACATTCACGGGTACTATTTACCAAAGAAAAAAGGAATAAATGGTTGGACAGGAGAACCTAAAAGTAAATATTATGATTTTCGTAAGTGGGACAAAAATATATTTAAAAATAGTAAAGACTAAACCAAAAAAAGCCCGAAACCACTACTTGGGTTTGGCAAAATCGGGGAAGAAGTGGTTTATTGAACTTTTGAATAAAAATTGAACTTTTGTGCTTGTGTGAAGTTTTGTGCTAAGAAATCCCCGCCTTCGCCAAGCCTTTTCCGTTGGTGGCAATTTTATAAAAAACGTCTAAATAGACAAGTAACATTTAACAAATATTAAGTATGGACAAAGAATTAAAATCGTTTTGGAGCAGACTTTTTGACTTTAATTGGAAATTTGGACTTTTCCTAATTCTCATTGTTTGTATTCCTCGATTTATTTTAGTATTAAATGCAAACTCTTCAGGAAGTTATAGTTCTGTTGGACTAATTATGACGATTTCAGCAATTGTACCATTTATCTTTTTGACCAAATATGGACGTGAAGAAATTGGAATTACAAAACCTCGAAATTTTAAATGGTTATTTATTGCTTTTGTTTGTGGACTTATTGCAAGCATATTGCTTTATTTTTTCGGACAAATTTTATATGGTGATTCATATCAAAATTGGTATCAGTACATTGGAAAATCGTATAAAATTCCAGCGACTATAACTCAATCTGATAAAAAAATAATGTTTGCTATTATGGCAATAATAGGAATGTCATTTAGCCCAATCGGTGAAGAATTGTTTTTCAGAGGTATTGTACATTCAAGTTTTGCAAAATCAATTGGAGAGAAAAAAGCTTCAATAGTTGACAGTTTAGCATTTGCATTAACTCATATTTCTCATTTTGGCTTGGTTTTCATCAACAATAAGTGGGACTTTTTTACTATTCCGACTATAATTTGGGTAATAAGTATGTTTTTAGTGAGTTTGTTATTCTATACTTTCCGAAAGAAATCAGGCTCGATATTAGGAGCAATTATATGTCATTCAGCTTTTAATTTAGGAATGACATTTTGCATATTTTATTTACTTTGACAAACGGGAAGATGAACAAAAACTGCCACCAACATCGGTTTGGCAATATGGCGGCTGAATTGCTTCTATGAAACATTTGTGCAAGGTTCAACAGCAGTAATTCTATTGAACATTTGTGCTAAATTTCCGCCACATCGCCAAGCCGAGAACCGTTGGCTGTCATTCTAAAACGACAACGCAAAATAGGAATATGAGAAAAAACAACACAAAAATAATCATTTGACAACTTCAAAAATTATGTATTCTGAACTTGAACTTATAGAAAGATTTATTCTTAAACCTTGTGAAATTGAACTAACAAACATAGAAGCAGAAATAGAAAGTCAAGAATATTTTGCTCATAATTTTGAACTTAGTGAGCAAAAAGTTAAGTTTAGAACAGCGAAAATTACCCCAACCAAAACAGGACAATTTGTAACAATTTGGAAACGGAACGAAAAAGGAATAACAGTGCCATTTGATGTTTTGGACAACTTTGACTTATTCATAATTGCGACACGAAAAGAAAAAAGTTTTGGAGTTTTCATATTTTCAAAAACAGTTTTGTTTGAAAATGGAATTTTATCAGATGAAACGAAAGGCGGAAAACGTGGAATAAGAGTTTATCCAACTTGGGATTTGACAACAAACAAACAGGCACAAAAGACGCAAAATTGGCAGACAAAATGTTTTTTAGAAATACAGCAAGACAAGCAAATAGACCTTAAAAAAGTAAGAAACCTATTAAATTTGACTACATAAAAGTAAAAATTGACGAACAAAAAAGAACAAACAACCAACATTGGCTTGGCAAAAGCGGGGCAGAGTGCTAAAAGAGTACAACAAAACGGTTCAAAACAGACTACTTGATTTGCTTTTCAGTAGGTTGAAAATTCCTAACAAATGAAAGAACTCATCATAATAGCAGGAGCAAACGGTTCTGGAAAAACCACTTTTTCAGTGGAAATTTTGGGAAGGACAGGTTATACTTTTCTGAATGCAGACGAAATTGAAAAAGAATTAGCAGTTTCCAAATTGGAGGCTGGGAAGGAATTTTTTAGGCGTTTAGAAACTCTTTTGGTTGCAGAGCAAAGTTTTGTTTTAGAAAGCACTTTATCAGGCAATTATTTGGTAAAAATCATTGAAACCGCTAAAAAATCGGGATATTCTATCAAAATTATATATGTGTTTTTAGAAAACCCACAAAGTTGTATTCAAAGAATTAAGTTACGAGTAAAACTTGGAGGACATTTTGTGCCAAATGATGACGTAATTCGCAGATATTATAGAAGTAAAGCCAATTTTTGGCATACTTACAAGGATTTAGCAGATGAGTGGGTAATAATTTACAACTCAACAGACAAAGAACCTCAAAGAGTAGCCATAGGAACAGGCAAAAATTTTGTGGTTGAACTTGAAAATTTATTTCACGATTTTATAAACGAACTTGAAAAATGAGAGTAGAAAAATTAGACAGTTTAACGGTTTATCAAAATGCTTCTTTATTTACTAATTTGTTTAGTAAAGCAGTACAAAGGGCAAAAGAAATAAACCATAAAAACGGATTGCCTAACGACTTTGTAGTCAAAGGTAAACACTTTTACGAATTGCCAAACGGAGAAATAGTGACTGAAAACCCATTAGCAGACAACAGTGCGAAACAATAAAAACAGCCCAAAACATTGACTCACACCCATTAAGTTAAGAAAAAAGGTGGCACAAGGCTTGCTTTGTGCCACTTTTTTTCCAAAAAATAAAGAAAATAGATATACAAAATACACACCTTACTAAATCCCTTTTATCTTGATGTAATATTTTAATGAATATTACATTTTTTTTTAATTCAAAAAAAATGAAAAAAGTACAATTTTTTTATATATTTTTTGCTCATTTTTTTAATATAATTTAAGTAATATTTTAACTTTTTCTTTAACTTTTTCGTTTCTAATATAAATAATAAATTTATTTTTGAAAATAAATATCTTAAACATTATCTTAAAAAAAATCTTAAACAAAAAAATCTTAAACAAAATGTTTAGTAAAAAAGAAATACAAAGTTGGTACAAAGTATCAAGACCAACACTGAATAAAAGACTTGATTTATTGGGTTTTGAGAAAGGAAAAAGGTTATTTTTACTTATTGAAATTCAAACTATTATGACCGCTTGGGGAGTTCCCCAGTAAAATGTAAACAAATTGTAAACTTAATGTAGCATGAATAAAAAACAACTCACTGCCTTATATAAAATAAGCAGACCAACCCTAAATAAATGGTTGAAAAAGATAGGAGTATATGAAAAATCAAAGCATATTTTTACTCCAAAAGAAATGATTTATATTGTGGATAGATTGGGCGACCCAGAATAAAAAAAAATTCCTATTATTCAAAAAATAATAGGAATTTGGATTGATTTTCAAGACAAAAAATATAAATACTTAATATAAATCAACCATAATTATATTATCATTAATAAGTTTTGTCATAATATGCTCTAATTGCTGTTTAACAAGCAGATATTTGACAATTCGTAACATATCCTCCGAAATTTCACAATCTAACTCATAATTTTCATTATCATTGCCTAAAATAGTAATAGTGGCAGTCCTGAAATGTTGTCAAGATTTGACAAAGTAACAAATTTTTTATTTTCCATAATTTTGACGTATATATAATTTAATTAAAAATTACAATTAAAAAAATAAAGAGATTGAATTTTTTTGCGTCTTGTTTATCATATCGTTATCTACGGCATCAGAGCAAATGAAAAATCAAAACATTGACTAAATTCCCTCAAGAAACATCAAAATTCCATTTTTTACGCTTTACAAAGTGTCAAACACCTTATCAGACTATGCAAAAAAAGGCAGGGAGGCACTGTGTTTTTCACGTTGTATCGGCTTATAGCCAATCAACCAATTTAGAAGCCGTGATATTCTCCCTGTCCAATCTCTTTAAGTATCTTTATATTTACGATTTTTGATAATATCGTTAGATATATCTAAATCAGATCATAGTATAAAAAAAATATTTAAAGATATAATATTTACAAATATTTTCGTTATATTTGCAAATTCATATTCATTATTGATATGCAAAGTAAATACGAAATTTTCGTATTTACAAATTATTATACGAAAATTCCGTATTATTTTTTTAAATTCTTTAAATAATTATATGATTTATATAAATAGTACAATAAATAAAATAAAATTATGGAAAATATAAACTCAAAGTTCATAAAAGCAGTAGAAACGCTTGAAAAACTTGGTAAAATATCATCAAGAAAGGATATTGCCGATAAGTTGAATTATAAACCATCTACATTAACAGACATTCTAAAAGGAAGAAGTGCGATAAACACAGCGTCATTACAAAATTTTTGCAAGATGTATAATATAAACCTTTATTGGCTGTTTTATGGAGAAGGGGAGATGTTTAATGATGACACACCTGAAAAGAACTCAAAAGAGATAGATACTAAAATTCAAATTGATACCCCTCAACAACGTCTGAGGGGTATCGGTATTTAATGGGGTATGCTCAAAAAAAAATCATTATATATTTAAAAAAAAATCATTTGAATAATATAGATTAGCATTGATGTTCAAAAAAATATCATAATCTTTGAAAAGTACAATTATTGAGGGAATTTATAAAAGTACAAAAAACTATCAAAGTTCATTTCAAGCGATTTGACTGAAAGGAAAAAAGATAGTTAGATGTAAGTTTTTTTGTTAAAAAGAATTATTTTTTTGTTGATTTTGAGTGTTTTGCCTGTTTTTGAGGTAGGGGGGTAAGATTTTTTTAAAAAACGAGAAGAAATAGGCATTTTATTATAAAAAAAGGGATTTATAAGGTGTCCTAATCTTTTTTCATTACTTAAATGCTTGATTATCAATAGGAAAAGAGATAACATATTTACTTTTGTGTTAGGATATGCGTGGGTTGCGTGTATTTATGAGTTGTCATCAATTTTAAATAAAATAAAAACTTAAAAATATGGAAGTTTACAAAAGTAAATATCTTCATTTGGCTTTTTTTGCCGAACAAGAACTTATTGAAATGACTTGGTTGCCTTCAACAGATGAAATGACAGAAGAAGAGTACAAACAAGAATTTCTAAATTACCTTGATATTATTCTAAAAGTTCGTCCCAAAAAGATAATTCCTGATACAAGGAATATGTTTTTTCCAATAGTTCCTAAACTGCAAGAGTGGACAAATCAAGTTGTTTTTCCTCCAAGTTTAGAAATGGGACTTAACAAAGCGGCTTTCGTGGTTAGTCAAGAGATGATAGCACAACTTTCTATCGAACAAACAATGGAAGAACACGAAGGTGTTAAATTTGTAACTCGTTATTTTGAGAGTAAAGAAGAAGCCAAACAATGGATACTTTCTTTATAAGAATGAACCAAAAAACTACTACTAACATTGTGTTTATGAAAAAGGTGCAAAAGTGCTAAATTTAGACTATAGATGCTATTTATTGGCTTTTGTGGTAAATTAAATTTTTGTGTTTTTAATTCCTTTCTTCATAAACACTTTTCCATTGCTTGCAAACATAAAATAACACATTTAAACTTTGATAATGGAATTAAAACTACTTGTTATTAGGGCAAACGAACCCGAAAAAATTGCTAATTTTTTCAGTATTTTAGGAATCACTTTTGACTACCATAAACACGGAAATTCACCATTGCATTATTCAGCAACACTTGGACAAGTAATTTTAGAAATTTACCCATTGGCAAAAAATCAAATAGAAACTGATAAAAATCTACGTTTAAGCTTTAAAATTGATGATTTTGATACAGTAATTGAAAAATTAAAAGAAAATGAAATTACATTTTTATCAGAACCTAAACAAACTGATTTTGGTTATATGGTAATTATTCAAGACCCAGAAGGAAGAAAAATAGAACTTTATAGGTAAGAAAATATGCTTTGTATAACCAAATTCATCTACATTTTATAATTATCAATTAGTTTATAGAAATAAGACAAGAAATTAACCAAATGGTCTTAACAAAACGCTAAAATGAGTTGGTGTATTTATAAATAAAAAAAATATTTTTATTATCACTATAAAAGTATAAATATCATTTCACTTATATTTACAACAATAAATATCAAAATCAGTTAAAAAATCTTTATTTTTTTTTTATTTATACAATAAAAATATTATTTTTGCAGAACATATTATTTATGCAATAAAAAAATAAACAAAAAAATGAAAAGACTATTACTAATTATTATTTTCTTGGCTGTGATTATAAAAGTTAATGCTCAAATTGACACCACTGAAATTGATAAAATGAATAAATTAGATTTAATCGAAGGAAAAGAATCTGATGAAATAAAGGTCATTTCTGCCAGCCGCTCTAACCGAAAAATTAGTGAATTACCAACTACTATTCAAGTGATTACCAAAGAAGAAATACAACGAAATGGTTACATCACTTTGATAGATGTACTCAAACACGTTTCAGGTATTCGTACTTCACAACCTGGTAGTGCAGATTTTGGAGAAAGTTTTTTGATGCGTGGATTGATAGGCAATTATTACACAAAAATATTATTAAATAGTATTCCATTACAACCTTCTGCCACAGGTATTTTGCCGATTGCCGAACAATTACCCATCGCCCAAGCCGAAAGAATTGAGATAATTTTTGGACCTGCTTCCGCAATCTATGGAGCAGATGCTATGGCAGGTGTTATCAATATCATCACTAAAAATGCAGATAATGGCAATTTTGTAACAGGAAATATTGTTTCAGGAGAATATGGTTACAGACATTTTAATTTTTCGATGGGTGGAAAATTTGGCAAAGATAAAAATGTAGTAAAATATATGGTATATGCGAATTATGCCAAAAGAGATGATTTAAACACATTTTATGATAAAGATTTGTATAATCCGCTCAACAACTCAACATTTAGTGATAGTGTAAGACGTGTAGCTGCTCTAAACCCAACTGTTTTTTTTCAAAATGTGATTTTAAGAAGTTTTCCATATTATGAAGGAACTTTAGACAAACCTGAATTTAATACCAAACCCCAACAAAGTCATTTAATCGGATTTCAAGCACAATATAAAAATTTTCAATTTAGTTTCAATGAAATGTATAGACAAAACCACTATGCTATAGGTTTATCTCCTTTGGTTTTTTCTCATGCTAATCCCAATACATTTTCGGGTGATAAATTTCAACGTTATACTTTGAGTTATAACAAAGATTGGGAAAAATGGTCTTTGACTGCTAATATTTCTTATAATCGATATAGGTACAACCCAAAATCATCAAGAGGTTCAAATTATGATGGTTTCAATGGTACTTCTTATAAATATGCGGCTTCTGATGATATTTTTGCAGAAGTTTTATTGCGTTTTAATTCATCTAAAAAATGGGAATGGACTTTTGGTACTTCTTTTCAAATGTCAAGTATTTTACCTTTGACCAATGATTTGGCACAACCTTTCGATGAAAAAAATTATATACCTTTTCAAAAAAAAATACCTGATGCCATACCACTTTTAGGAACATTTGGTTTTAATCCACAAGTGTATTATAATTTTGGATTTTTTACACAATTTATCAAAACATTAGACAAATGGACTTTGGTAGGTGGTTTTAGAATTGATAGAAATTCAGGTTATGAAAATAAATCAGCACTTTCGGTTGCACCCATTGGACAAATTCGAGTTTCAGCACAATACAATGTCAAAAAAAATTTATCAGTAAGACTTTCTTTTGGAAGTGCTTTCAAAGCTCCCTCTCCTTCTGAAACTTATATTTCTTTGGGAATACCAATACCTAACATTAATAAAGTTGCTTATCAGCAAATCCCAAATCCAAACTTAAAGCCAGAGTCTTTATTTTCAACCGAAATCGGTATGCGTTATAATCCTAATAATAATTTTTCATTAGAAATGATACTCTATTCATATAATATTACCCAAAGAATATCAACAATAGCAACTACAATAGATATAAATACATACTCAAATGCTTTTTTTCCACCCAATGTACCAACAACAACAAGAAGCTATGGCAATGATAATCTTTCGAGTTCTCAATTAGCAACTTTAGAATTACTTGCTCGTTATAAAAATTTAATTCCTGAAATAAAACTAAATGTTGATGCTAATGTTTCTTATAGTCAAGGCAGAGAAATATTACCTGATGACCCTTTGCGTACAGATGACGGAGGTATAATTAATGAATTTAGAATGATGCCTCGTTGGTCAGGAAAACTAAATTTTGATTTTTCACCTTCAAAAAATTGGTATTTTAGATTCGAAAATATTATGATGTCTTCTTGGCAGAGAAGATATACTTTGAATGCGGCTTTGGTAGATGAAACATACAGAGTGGCAGGATATTACTCCTTAGATTTTATTGGAAGATACAAATTGAGCAAAAATATCAGTACTTATTGCAGAGTTACCAATGTTTTCAATCAAAATTATGGGGGAATAGATGCCACAGGTTTTGATGTTGATTTGCGTTATAATCCACAATATTTAAGAATGTTTCAAATAGGACTTAATTTTAATTTGGATTAATTATTTTAGGTTCTTAACGAAAATATTTTTATAAAATAATACGATTATTTTGTTTTTATCTAATATCTTTGCCAGAAAAAAATACATTATGAAAAAAATAAATTTGCTTCTTACTATTTCTTTGTTTTTTTTGTGCAATATTTCATTTTTATCAGCACAAAACACAACAAGAACATTACAAAAAACATCTTTTGAAAACAATATTTTGACGCTTGAAACATCAGACTCAAAAATTATTATCGAACCTTATCATCAAAAAATTATCAAAGTCAATTATATTCCACAAGGAAAAAATTATGAAAATTTACCCAAAGATGATTTTAGAAATATTGATAAAACCCAAAAAGTAAATTTTAAAGATACTCCCAACGAAATTATCTATACCACCAAAAATATTACATTAAAAATTCAAAAAAAACCTTTTCAAATTGCGTATTTTGTTGATAATCAACCTGTTTTTTCTGAAAATAAAGGATATACAACCAACCAAAATTTTGATGTTTTGAGTTTTAATTTATCCAAAGACGAAAGTTTGTATGGCACAGGCTCACGTGCATTGCCTTTTGATAGACGTGGATTTAGATTAGAATTATATAACAAAGCCCATTACGCGTATGAAGACAATGCACCTTTGATGAATTTTAATATTCCTGTCGTGATTTCTTCTCAAAATTATGGACTTTATTTTGATAATCCACAAAAATCTTTTTTAGATTTAGGAAAAAACAATGCCAATGAATTGACTTTTGAGGCAATCGGTGGTCGAATGAGTTATTATTTTATCACAGGAAAAAATATAGAAGAAGTTACTCAAAATTATGTTTGGCTGACAGGTTATCAACCTATGCCTCCGTTGTGGGCTTTTGGAAATTTTATTTCTCGTTATGGATATAGAAGCGAAAAAGAAACAAGGCAAGTTGTCAATGATATGTACGACCAAGATTTTGCGGCTGATGCGGTCATTTTAGACCATTATTGGTATGGAGAAGGAGAAGTTAAAAAAAATGTAGCAATGGGTAATTTGGATTGGTATAGAGCAAAATTTCCAAACGGCGAAAAAATGGTCAAAGATTTTGAAGAAAAAGGCATCAAAACTATTTTGATAACGCAACCTTTTGTATTGACTAATTCAAAAAATTACCAAGAAGTTGCACAAAAGAAACTATTGGCAACAGACGAAAATAATAATCCTTTTGTTATTAAAAATATTTTTTGGTTTGGAGAAACAAGTTTGTTGGATATTTTTAAACCTGAAACAAAAGATTGGTTTTGGCAACAATATAAAAAACATACATCTGCAGGCATTGGCGGTTGGTGGGGCGATTTGGGCGAGCCAGAAGTTCACCCTTCTGAAATCAAACACATCAACGGAAAAGCAGACGAAGTACATAATTTGTACGGGCATTATTGGGCAAAAATGATTGCAGAAGGTTATCAAAAAGATTTTTCAAACCAACGATTATTTATGTTGATGCGTGCAGGTTATGCAGGCTCGCAACGATACGGGCTTATTTCGTGGTCGGGTGATGTGCATCGCGCTTGGGGAGGTTTAAAAGCACAACCAAGTTTATCGTTGAATATGGGTTTGACAGGTTTGGCTTATATGCACTCAGATTTGGGAGGTTTTGCTAATACTAATTTTTCAAAAGAATTGTATTTGCGTTGGTTGCAATATGGTGTTTTTCAACCTATTTTTAGACCACATTCACAAGAACAAGTTCCTTCTGAACCTATTTTTTATGCAGATGACATCAAAAATCAAGTAAGAGAAATTATAAAAATGCGTTACAAACTTACGCCTTATCTCTATACGATGGCTTGGGAAAATAGCACCAAAGGAACGCCTTTGATGCGTCCTTTGATTTTTGAAGAACCTGAAAACAAATCTTTGCAAAAAGAAGGAAATCAATATTTGTGGGGAAAAGATATTTTGGTTGCACCTATTTTGAACGAAGGACAAAAAACAATTCAAGTGTATTTTCCAAAAAAATCAAATTGGTATCATTTGTATAATTCAAGTATGGTACCTCAAAATACAGGCTTTTTAGAAGTAAAAGTTGAAGAAAAAAATATTCCTGTGTATGTGCGTGGAGGTGCGATAATTCCGACACAAATTTTGGATTCTACACTTAGAAATATGCGTTCTTATTTGACAAATGGCATACATTTACATATTTATAATCCTTCAAAAAATCAAAAAACAGAAGGTTATTTATACATTGATGATGGAAAAACACCCAATCCACAAACGACAAAAAATTATTGTTTTTTGAAATGGAATGTCAATTTTAGAAACCAAAACGCGTCTATTCAACTCACAAAAGAAGGTATTTATAACCCCGAAAGACCAACAAATATAGGTCATTTTTATATGAGTTTTGTAGGATACGAAGTAAAATCTATTACCAAAAAAGCCGAAAAATTAGGGGCAGTTTATGATAAAGCAAATAAAATTTTGATTTTTGATTGTGATTGGACAACAAGAAAAAAAATCAATGTTAGCATTTCAAATGGCGTGATTGATTTGAAATAAATTGATTTTGTTATAGAGAGTTGGTTCTACTAAGATTTATACGGATAAAATTTTATAAAAATGAAAATTCGTTTCAATTCGTAAAATCCGCGTTATTCGCGTGCATTTTACAATAGTTTTCCGTATAGACGCAGGGGAAACCAAAAAATTAAACCAAAAAAAATAAGCAAAATATTTGTATTTCTAAAAAATAATTATCACTTTTGCAACATTGTTGCATTTGTTACACGCAAAATAATATATTTAATTTTTTTTATGAAATATTTTTTAAAATACGCTTTTTTAATTGCTTTGATAGCTATTACCATTTTTTCTTGTAAAAACAGAAATGAAGACCCACAACCTGTGGAAGAAAACGAGTTAATTACTACGGTTGAACTAACTTTTACTCGATTAGATGCCAATGGCAATGTGGTTAGTCCACAAATACCAGTCGTAACTATTTGGGAAGATTTAGACGGAACAGGAACTGGTGCGCCTGTGGTAAGTCCTGCAAGTATTATTTTGTTTAGGAATACTCGTTATAGAATTGGCGTTCGTTTTTTGGATAAAACCAAAAATCCTGTCAAAAATGTAACTGATGAAGTTTCAGGAGAAGGGACAAAACATCAAATATTTTTTATTCGTAACGCTACCGATATATTTTCTGCGTTTGCTTATGGAGATACTGATAGTGGTGGAAAACCGATAGGATTGATAGCAAATATTACTACTAATTCTACTTCTACTTCAGGTAGTTTAAGAATTGTTTTGCGACACGAACCCAACAAAAATGCCGCAGGAGTTAGCACAGGCAACATAACAAACGCAGGTGGCTCGACAGATGTTGATACTACTCCTGCATTTAATATCAACTTTGTGATAGCCCCTTAAACATTTATTTTAGACTTCTTACAAAAATATATCTCATAAGATTTTAGATTATGGTAATAGTTTTATAAGAAGTCTAATTTTAAATTTCTAAACAATTATTAATTTTATAAAAAACTGATGTACAAGTATTGTTAGCTACAATCGGCGATATTCCCCAAAAATCTATTCGTTTGAATCCTTTTTGTTGCATAAAATCTTTGGCAGGCTGATAATCCTCTCTTTCAGAGTTATCCAAAATAATGACTCCTTTTTCTGTCAAATAATCAACGGCAAACATTACACAATCATTTCTTCTTCTTCCATCAACGACAACAATATCATATTTTGGTTTCTCAGCCATTGAAATTTCGTGTAAATAATCTTTATTTTCATTCAATTCACGAAAAACAACTTTTGTATTTTTGGGTAATTGTGGAGTTAATATTTCTATCCATTTTTGGTCATTTTCCACAGATTTTACAAAATTTACTTTTTGAGCGTACCAAATCGTAGAATTACCTGCTCCATATTCAAAAACGTTTAAATCTTTTGTCAATCGATTGTCTAAAAATTTTAAAAAACCATAATTATACCAAGCCAAAGGCTGTCCGTTTTTATCTATTGATTTTTTAGTTTGAAAACTTTTAAACCAACCATCATCTTTAAGACCGCTTTTAAGTTGTAATTGTACCATCCCTCCTATTCCTACGCCATTCAAAATTTTCCAAATTATTTTTTTTATAAATTTCATTTTTTTTTACTAATTTTTTTTGTGCAAAAGTAAGATAAAATATTTGAAGTTTATAATTTTTTTTTTGGTTGAGGGAATAGATATTAAGAAATATCATTGTTTGAGATATTTTTCAATTGTTGAATAAATTATTTTATGTTGATTTAAAACGTTGAAATGATGTGTGTTTTCTATTTTTGTTATTTGACAATCAATATTATTTTGTTTAAAATAAGAAATATTACTCATATTTTGAGATTCTGATGTAACAACATAATCATTATTACCATTTGGAACTTCTATATCAAAAAAATTTAAAATCGTTTTAAAATTAGACATCATCGATTTTTGGGCAACAATTGAATGATATAAAACATCATTAGGATGTTGTTTTTGATTTAATTTTGTCAAAAAACTTTCTCTACCCGACTGAACCATTTGAGCAATTGCCAAACCTGAAATAGGTTTACCTAACCAACTACTTAATTTTTCTATTAGTTTACTATCCGTTCCTCCCAATAATAAATTAGTTGCATAAATTGTATTTGCCCAAAAACTACCCTTATGTGGTGAGGCAATAGTTATCAAGGCACTAACTTTATGGTCATTTATATTTTCTGTTAAATATTGCCTTGCAATTAGTCCTCCCATACTATATCCAACCAACATAACTTTTTTTGTATTTGTTTTTTCAGTAACATAAGTAACAAAGTTCTTTAATTCTACAGAAAGTAAATCAATAGATGTAGTTGAATCACTGAATGAAACAGAAAAATAGTCCATTTTTGAAAGTGTATCTCCTTTTGTCGAATTTATTTTTGAATCCTTATCAAAAACTAATTTTCCGCCATAAATCAAATTTTGTTTATCCGCTAAATAATCGGTAAACTTTTCCTGTTCCCACAAATCAGACTTATTGTTATAACCTGAAATAAGAATGATAGGAGTTTTTAGATTGCTTTTGGGGTAATCATCGACTGGGACTATGTGACAACCCTCTAAAAATATCAGCAAAATACAGTATATAAATCTCATTTTTTTTAATTTATTCTTGGTTTTAAAGTAATGATGGTTTTAGCTATAATTTCACCATCATATTTCATTATAAATAAATAATCGCCTTTTTTTATTTTTTTAGTCGATACAGGGATAATTTTCTTACCGTCTGAACTTTTGACAATATCAAAAGAAGTATTATTATATTTCACCTCATAATATATTTTTGAAGGCTCTATTATATGATTTGTTTCAAAAATTACTTTAAAGTGATCTATTGCATTTAATGTTTTAGGAATTGTTTTTCCATCTTTCTCAACACCTTGAATTGTAAAACTCTTAACAATAATCTTACCTTTAATTTTTTCGAGTTGCTTTTCCAATATTTCAATTTTTGCTAATAATTCAGTATTTTTATTTTTTAATTCTTGATATTGATTCTGTGTTTCTGAACTCTGGTCAGTGCTTTTTGGATTATTAGCCATAATTTTTACAATGGAATCATTGAGTATCTTTATTTTTTCTTCTTGTTTATTTTCTTGAAGTTTATGTTGTATTTTTAAAGCCAATGTTTCTTGCAAATTTTTATTACCATTTCTAATTGCCCCATCAAGTTCTAATTTTAAAGATTGTATTTTTTTTAATCTATCAATCAACAAGGTATCTTTTTCACTACTTTTTTTCTCCTCAACGCTTAGAATAGAGTCTACAACTACTATTTCTTTTTCTAATATTTTAAGTTTATCTTGTGTAGATACACCTTTAATCACATTATTATCATTTGGTGTTTCATCTTTTTTACTACAAGATAAAAAGATAACATTTAGAAATATAATAATTACTAAAATAGTTACTAATTTTTGTGTTTTATTTTCGTTTTTCATCAATATAAATAAGTTTAATGTAGTTTTTGTTATCTTTTATAATTTTAGTTACTGAAATATAATATTTTTTGTAATATGGGATAACTGATATTGTATTTAAGTATTCTTCAATTGTAATATCATTTTTTGGTTTGTTGTTATAAGTTAATTTAACAAATGTGTGACGGTTAGAAAATTTTTTTATAATTTCATTTCCTAACATTATTTTTTTAATTGTGTCATTTTGTTGAATGAAATTATTTATTTCATTTTCAATTAAATCTTTATCTACAATGGTACTTTTTACATCTGTTACTTCTTTTTTAACAGTTTGTTTTTTATCTACATTAATCAAGAAATCTTTGATTATATTTTTTTTAGATTGGTTAGATTTTATTGTAAATATTTCATATTTTCTAACATTTGTTAGTTTTAAAAAAATTTCTAATTCTTTTTCTAAAAAATTATTTCTTACTAATGAAAGTAGAGCAATGTTTGAGTATTTATCCTTATTTTTCGATTTATTGTGAATATTACACGAGTCTAAATATCCATTTGCTAAGATAATAACTGAATATTTCTTATCCTTATCTATCTTATCCTCTATATTTTGATTAAAATACTCCCAAATATCACAAGAAGATATATTTAATGTATCATTTTGTTTTATATCCTCATAAACTTTATTGATATTCGTAATATATTCTTTTTCAAACTTTATAAAACTATTTTTTCTTCTTTCTACCAAAGTATCTTTTAAATTTATTTTTATATTATACTCCAGTCCCTCTTTTATTTTTCTATTGTTTGAAACAAATAAAAGTTCAAAACTATTCTTGGCACTAACAAATGTATTTTTTTTCACAATTTGTTTATATTCCTCAAATATATTTTTTATTATGTTTTTTTCATCTTCAATTTCAGTATCATCTTTTTGTTGAAAAGATGATAAATCAACCAAAATAATAAAATTATTATCATTTGTGCTGCAACTGCTAAAAATCACAACACAAAAGAAAAAATAAATCCATTTAAGTATTTTTTTCATCTTCTATTGTTAAAATTATCTTTACCTTTATGTCATCAATGTAATCCAAATCAATACGTGATTCCTTTTTATATTCGTCTTGCATTTCTTTTAATCTCTTTTTTAATAAATTATTCTCTTCTTTTGGTAAAGAAAGAATACCTGTTTCTGACTTACCTCCAAAAAGAGTGCTTTTACAAGAAATTTTTATCACTTTTACACTTTCATCATTTATTTTGTTTATTTCAATTTTTGATATTTTTGAACCATTGATAAACTTATTCCATTCATCTTTTTCAGTTTTAAAATCATCTTTTATATCTTGTAATGTAAAAAGATTATTGATTTGTGACCAGTGTCCTTTTTCAAACAATATTGGCAATGATCGTTTAAAAATATCCATTTCAATATTACTATATACCGTAGTATATTCTTCTTTCTTTTCATTTATAAAATTAAGAATACTTTGATAATCCTTTATTTCTCCTGAATCAACCCATTTTTTATAGTCATCGTGGTACTTTTTAAATTCAGTAGTAGATATACCAACGGGAAGCGAAGTAATAACAGGCAGAGGAGTGTGTACTATTGTTTGATTATCCATATTTTCAATTGGCTCAAGTATATACTTACAACCCTCTATCATTACATGTGATATTCCAAAAAGTAACAACAACTCCAGAACAAACAACAATATTAAAGCACCTTTAGGAATAGTCTTTGTAAATGATATAGGAATAATATAATCTTTTTTAAGTGCATCCACCGAAACTTTTAATGTAGGTTGTATTGGATTATCACTCAATAATGTTCCGTTATACGTAAATTTTAGCTTTTGATTATTGGATAAAGTAGCATTTTCTTCTACTACCTTATTCATAGTGATACTACCTTCTTTATTTGTAACTGGTAGATTATTACCATCTAATACTTGATACTCTATTTTTAAGTTAGGATAATAAAAATATTTATCATCAGAAGTATTTTGTTTCTCATATTTTGCATAATTACTAACAAATGATAAATGCACTTTAGATTCTGGAATGTTGTTTAATATATAATCGCTGGTCATATTATCCGAAGATGTATGATAAAATTCTATTTTTTTATCAACTTTTAATGGTTGATTTAAAAAATTACTACTTATGTTATCTTTTATATCAATTACTTGAACATTATACCACTCATTTACACTTTTAAACATATTTATAATACCTGTTTCTATTTGATTAGATGAAATAAGATTAAATGTAATGTTATTACTTTTCGATATTGCATCAATTTTATTCCTTAAATTTGACATTGAATTTTTATCTAATCTTTTTCCTTCTTGCTGTTTTATTTTTTCATCTTGAATAAAATCACTTAAAATAGTAACAGAAATATGACATAAATTTTTATCCAATCCTTTTGTCATAATATCTATTTCATTTATTAGTTTTTGAAATGATGTATTCTTACCCTTTTTTATCTTAAATATATTAATTGTATCAGAGATTTTTTTCATTATATCTGTCTTAGATGTGGTGTCAGTCTTTATATGTTGATATCTAAAAAAAATAGTTGTATCTTTATTAGTATTATCAAAATTTTTGTAGTAACTTATTGTATCTGAAAAATAAATGACATTAAAATATGTTTTTTTATCTTTATTTTCTGGAAATAAATAGACTAATTTTTCTATTATATTTTTATATTTTGCTGTAACTGAGTCAGGAATAGATTCGCTCTGGTCTATACAAAATAAATAAACATCTCCTGTTACTTTACTTTTTTTATTTATAAGATTGTTTATGTTTTCTTCCTTTTTATGATCAGATTGCAGAAAGTCAAAATGAGTTTTAAAGATAAAAGCATCTATATTTCCCATTTTTTCTATTTGTACTGTATATAAAGACAATAAAAAAGTAATAGCAGAAATAATAAACAATGTAAATCTAACCCAATTTTTTCCCCAAAAGTGATACTTTATAAAATTTTCCCAAGATTTATCTTTTTTTATTTTTTTTATTTGTTCCCGAGAATAAATGATGGATAAAAGAGTAATTATTAGCACCGCTAAACCAATCAAAATACTAAATAAAATATAATTTTGATTATTGATGTAATAAAAAGAATAAATTAAACCAGATAATGACAATAATGCTAATGGTGGAGATAATATTATTATCCAACGAGGAATACTACTAATTTCTTGAGACTTTGACAATAAATAATATAATATTAGGCTTGATAATAATGCTAAAGCACATGAAAATATCAAAATTAATATAATTTGATACCCCAAAAAAGCAATGCTTAAAAATATGGCTAACAATAAAAGACATATTATGCCTTTAAGAAATCTATAGATTGTAATTTTTTGTTCCATTGTTGTATTGAAATTTTTTAACTTATATAGTTTGTAATAATGCGCACAACTTAGTTCGCCATGTGCTAAAACTTTCTCCTACTGGCATATCAATAAAATTTCCTCTCAATAGCCAAAATTTGTTTTGATCATCTTTAGACAACATACTTATAGATGAATTTATTTTGCCAAATAAATCAGGTATCTCTAAAAGTGTTGCTTCTAAAGCAATTTTATACCATTCATTTTTTAGTTCTTCATATATTTTTACTGTTTGTATTTCTTCTCTCCATTCGCTTTTTAGTTCTTCATATTTTGCTTCTGGAATTTCCTCTTTCCACTCATTTTTTGTGTACGTTTTTTCGGAAGACAAACCTATATCATTAGTATTATCATTACCTATAAAATAATCAACAATGTCTAAACCAATTTCTTTATAAAGATATGCAGGCATATTATTATTTTTTGAAAAAGGATTGACCATTATTTTTAATATTTTTACATCTTCTATTCCTTTAAAATACTTAAACATACTTGTATCTTGTATTTTATTTTGGTTTAAGTTAATATTTTTTAATTTTTTTAATTTTTCAAGCACAGAAATATCTATAATTTGATTAGAATATAAATTAATATTTTCTAAGTTTAGGAATCTTTCTAATATTGTGATGTTTTTTATTTTATTATGTGACAAAGATAAATCTGTCAAGTTTTCAGTTCCTTCAATTGATTCTATATTTTCAATATCATTATGTTGTGCTAATAATATTTTTAAATCACAACTTACACTCAAGTTATGTATATGATTACGTGATATATTTAAAAAAACAATCTTCTTTTGTTTAGAAATTTTTATACTACGTATTTTATTACGAGAAACATCAAGATAAACTAAATCTTGCATTTTCTGTAAACAATTCATATTAGTAATTTGGTTATTACTTACATCTAAATGGGTTAAGTTTTCCATATTTACAAATCCATCTGTGTTATTTATGTTGTTTCCAGAAATATTTAGTATTTTTAAATATGGTAAATTAAAACGAGGATTTGAAAAATTAATAATTCCTGCTTTCCCCTTTCCTCCAACATTCATTAAGTTTAAACCTATTATTTCTTGATTCTCCAAACAACTATACGATAATGGAGTGTGTAACACTTCTCTTTCTGTTACCCTCTTTAATTTAACTGCCAATGAGTTTTCAATTATACTTATTTGATTTTCCATTTTTAATCATCTTTTTTACGAATATTTTTCATTATTGTAGCAATATTTACCGCAAATCCTGCATTATCAATATCTGTTCTTTTAAAAGTTGCAATTCCTACTACCTCGCCATTCATATTCATAACAGGACCTCCACTATTTCCTTGTGAAATAGCCGCATCTATTTGTATCAGCCCTTCGTCCTCATTACCCATTGAACGAATGGCAGAAACTATTCCTTTAGTTATTGTTTGTTCAAGACCTCTTGGGCTTCCTATAACGAATATTTCTGAACCTGATTTAGGTGTTTTTTTTGCTAATTTTAAGTATGGAAATTTTTTATTTTTACTTTCTATTTCAAATTTCGCATAATCAAAAAAATTATTATATATCGATACTTTTTTAATTTTATAAAAAGCACCATCTTTCATCTTTATAAAGGCAATATCTGCTCCTTTTAGTACATGAAAATTAGTTAAACATTCATTGGGAGATATAAAAAAACCAGAACCTAAACTTGTTTCTCCTTCTTCATTGCGAGCATGTATTGTAAAAACTGATTCAGAGTTTTTTTCTACTAATTTTTCTAATGAATATTTTTTTTCGTTACTAACTTGATTTTCTAACTCATCATTTTCTTTTTCATCAACCGAATCTTTGTCACTGATTAATAAACCATATTCACCATTTGAAAAACATTGCTCAAAAACATTTAAACTATCAAATAAATTTTTTTTATTTAGTTTTGATAATCCTTTTTTAAGAAGTTTTTTATTCAAAGACTCACCACTGTTTGCGTCTTTCAAATAAGCATTTATTTCATCAGTATTATTGTTGATAGGTTGGTAACTTTTACTATCCTGAACAATCATTACATTTTTACCTATCCAATTAGACAACTGATTCGATATTTTGGCATCTTCTTCTATTCCTATCAAATTTACTTTTACACCGTTTTCGAGTTCAATTGTATTAGAATCTATAATTTTAATGATTTTTTGTGGCGAACTTTCTATATCAGTACTTTTACAACTAAAAAAAAAGCTGCTAATCAATAAAATGATTGCAAACATTATATTTTTCATAATTATATTTATTTTAATTAATTTACTTTTAAAGAACCTATTTTTGGAATAATTTGTATTAAAAAACGTTGATTTAATTTATCGTCTGAGTCTATTCTACCTACTCCTTCAGTACCATTGCCTGCTATTTGTATTTCACAAACTTCACTTTGAAAATTTACATCATTTTTTTTCCACAAGTCATATAACGCTAAAGCTCGTCTGTAACTCAGGAGATAATTTTCGTAGTTATTGCCTGTTTTTGATGAACTTCCTTCAATAATTAATAGATACTTGATATTTTTATCTTTTTTACGAACTTCTTCTATCATTCTATTAATTTCTTTTCCTGCTCCGATAAGTTCTTCATAATTATCTTCGGGTATTTTATCATCTCCCAACTTGAATTGAACTTGTTTCTTAAGCACATGTCTTTTATATTTTGGTTGAAATTCAAAATAGTCATCTTTTAATTTACTCAATGATGTTTCTATTTCTATTATTTTTTCATATTGTTTGACCATTACTTTTAACCGAGATTTTTCATTTTGAAACAATGTAAAACTCAATACAAATAAAATCAACATAACTACAAATAAAACAGTCATCAAATCCACATAACTTGCCCAAAAAAAATCCCTTTTGCTTTGTTTCATCTTGTATAAATATAAAATTTACATTATAGAACGTAAAAATAACATAACATAACCAATAGCAATCAATAACAACCCAATGATAGATAATTCACTACCAAATGTTACCCAACTTTTAAATACTGATTTTTCTGGTTTATTTGATAAAGATTCTTTCAATGCTGATATATTTTCATTCAAGTTAATCAAATTATTTAACATTATAGTTTCATTTTCTTTTGATGCTCCTTTGCTTTGTTTTTTAATCATCAAATCAACAATGTACTTTGTTTCCTTTGTATCTTTTTGTATTTCATTTACTAAAACAACCAATGGTTTAACTGCTTCCATAAAGTCCAAATAATTTACTTGATTGTTTAGTTGATTATAAAATTTAGTTTTTTCTTCTGTTAAACTCTGAAAAAAAGCGTGCATTTCTCCTATAAAATGTTGTTCTTGATTGTTTATATTTTGTTTCCACTTATCAAAAAATTCATTCGTATTTTGTGAGGTAAGTTCTGTTAAACTTTCTAATTCAGCAATACGAGATTTTACAAATTTATCAACTGCATCATCTGCTTCTTTATAATGTTGGTCTATTCTATCATAAGCATCTGCAATTTTTTGAAAAACATCACTTACTGATTCTATTTTTTCAAATATCACTAAATTTGCCCTTGCTATTTTTTTTACATCTATTTGATTCAAATGTTTTAAAAAATCAACTTGAGAATCTATATTTTTAGTAATATTACCAATAGTACCTTTGAAAGATGATATATTTGTAGAAAATTCTTTATTAAATTTTTCTAAATTACCTGCTAAATTTGTCAAAGTTTCACCTATACCCACATTAGCAATTGGTAATAATTCTCGCCTCAAAAAATCATAATATTGTTCTTTATTATAATTCCTTTCTACCAAACATTTATTAAAAAATAAATTAGATATAACAGTTAAAAATAATCCAAAAAAACTGCCTATCATCGCTATCAATACACCAAACAAAAATGATGATATTGTACTTGAATTAATAGCATCTTGACTTTGATTAAACACAAATTGCAATAAACCTACAGAAACCCCTAAAAATGTAGCCATCAAACCTACATATAAAGGTATATTGATGTTATTTTGAATATTATCTTCTTGTGAGTTAGATTTTTTTTCTGCTATGTCTTGCAGAACCTGATAGTCGATACCACTGCCAGGTCTGCTTTTTAAGTAATTATTAGTTTGTACCAATATATCAGAAAACTCTTTACTCAGCGAACTACTTGTGATTTTAATATAACTAATATCATCAACCTCCTTATCATCAGGTTTGCCCACACGCAATACATTGCCTATATTATGTGGGTATAATTCTTTCAGTTTTTGTATTCTTTTTTTATTTTGAATAAAAAGACTTATTTGTATGATTAAAACTATTGCGATGATAATAAACTCTATCAAATAAAGTATTTTTTCCATAATAAACCTCGTTTATTTGTAATTAATGCGTGCTTTTTTTTCTAATTTCCAAACATTTCCTTGTTTTCTAATCTTCCCTGCTGATGTTGTATATATTTTAGGGTCAGTTGTTTCGACTTTTCCTGTTATTTCACAAGTGTGTTCAAGAAGCGTAGTGATACCATGAATAACATCTTTGTATTGATCATTCATAGTTTTGATAGTAAATGAGGCTTCTCCATCATTTTCATTTCTCATTATTACTTCAAACAACGTATTCTCATCTTCTGCATCATATAATTCAAAATACATATCAGAACGAAAATAACGAGCATATTTTATAATTGTTTTTGCTGTTGGTTGTGATAATGCTGTTGGTTCACCGTTATTAGAAAGTAATAATCCTTGTGAAGACCCTATTTTAGATTCCAACGCATTGATTTTTTTTTTCAATTCTTCATTTTGTTCATTCAATTGATTATTTTTTGATTCTACTCCATCAATTTTAAATTTCAAAGAATCATTTTCTGTTTTCAATTTATCAAGTTGTTTTTGTAGTTCTTTTTCTTTTTCAGTATATTCTGTTTTCTCTTCATTCTTTTTTTCCATAAAAAAAAATATTTTTATTTTTTTTATTATACCTAACCTAACCAAAAGAATCAATACCAGTACAATTACTGCAAATGAGCCAATTACAATCAAAACAATTATTTTCCAACTATTCCAGCTATTTTCTGGATCGTTTTTGTCTTCACCTAATATTATTTTTTCTTGTTCTTTGAGTTTGGTTATATCATTTAGGAATGGTGTAATTGATTTTAAGTAGTTTTTCAATAATTCATCATTGATTACTTTTGCATATCCTTCTATATCCTTCAAGTAATCGGTTTTTTTAGTATGATTTTTTAAAAGGGTGTCATTCTTTTTATTCGCATACTTAATTATTGCTTTTTTAATTATACTATCTGATTTTGGATTTTTTATACCACCACCTTTTGTATTTATGGTACTTAGATATTCATTAAATTTTTTTCTCAATAATGATGAATCTACTTTTTTTTTATCGTATAATAAACTTTGATCAGCAAAAAGTATCATTTTATCTGTCAAAGTTTTTACTCCATCTATGTCATCTGGTTTTATACCAGTTTTATTATTTATTTGGTCCATTCTAAATCTATAAGTTGAGTCTATAAACGCAGACGAAGTTAATAAATACAGAACTTTTTGATTAACAATACCCTTTATATTATTTATACCATTTGCCGTATCACTGATTTTTTCTATTTGACTAATATAATTTTTGTTTGTTGCTGAATCTATTTTCAAACATTCAATAATACTAATTTTAAGTAATTCAAGAGAATGGTTTTTAGTTTGCCCTATTATATTGGTTGAGCAAAAAAAGAGTAATATAGCTGATAGAATATATTTTTTCATAATGTTATAAATTGAAAGATAAAACAATGAGTTGTTAAACCCATTGTTTCATTGTTATTAGTTGCCGTATTTATTATAAATTTCTTTTCCAACTTGATACAATTTTTCTTTTATTTCATAAAAAAACAAAGTTTCAGAAATTTCTTCATTTTTATTGGTATCATTTTGGTTCATAAGATGCAATCCTTTTTTGATTCCATCTTCTTTATTTTGTGCCCACCATAGCATTATATCTTGTAAATTTGTTTGTATTCCCAAATTAGATAAATGCTTTGTGATAGATGAAGTAGTAAATAACATATTGATAAAATCAACTACATTTTCAGCAACACTATTTTTTACATCAGCAGTAATATCTTTATAATCTTTGATGTTATCTTGATTGATAAGATTATTTTTATGATTTTTTTGTCCTAACCAACAAATAGATTCATTAGATTGTGATGACTTCATATACCCACTGTACAAAATTCCTACAGGTGTTTGAGGAGTATATTGATATAAACAGCATCCTTTTGCTGTAGCTTGTTTCGGGTCTTTTATATTTACCAACTGAAAATTAGTAGGTGCTTCTTTACCACTTACTTTTGAGAGTATAGCCTTTGTAATTTCAGTAATTGTACCCATCAAAGGATCTAATATTTGAATGTATTTACTACCCATTCCTGTGAAAACAAAATATCTTGGTATGTTTATATTTTTAAATTTGATAATTTCTGCTAAATGATAAACAATAGAAGCATAATGTATCAATAGTTGCACTCGTAAATGTTTACAATCCCCAAGAAACGATAAAAAACCTAATGCTTCGTCATATTTAAAACATAATGATATGATTTCATTTGATTTCAGTGTTTTTTTTGAAAAATCATCAAGTACATTTTTTGCACGTTTAAACGCATCATCTTCTCTATTTTGTGCGTCTATATATTTTTTAAATGATTGTAAAAATGGATTATCTTTTGAAGGTTGTTCATTGAATCCCTCTCCCCACAGTGTATCTCCCGCAAATCTGAAAGATGTATTGAAAGTATTTCCATTTGTAAAGTTAAAAAAAACATCAGTAGTACCGCCTCCAATGTCTATATTACAAAGATCCTCATTTGGAACTAATTCATTAGCCTGTAAATAACGGTAAGGTGCATACGCCTCTGATAAGCAATAAGTATCTCTTTGTGATTTGAATATTTGTCTAAAATTATCATTCCACAACGAACAGAGTTTATCTAAATCTATTCTTTGCATGCTCAAAGGTGCAGACCAGTAAATATTTGTATTGTTAATATTGCCACCTATCAAAGCTACTTTGTTTCTAATTAACCGAAGTAATTCTTCTAAATAAACGCTTGTATTTTGTTTTTCATTACCCGTCGTCCATTTAAGATTAAACTCGGTTTTATTACCACCTGTTATTACTTCACCATCTCTCAAATAAGGATTAAAAAGTATGTTGATATTACTCAATAGTAATTTAGGGGTTGAAGACCTTGTATTAACCAAAATAGAAGTTCGCATTGGTAAATCACCGTCATTGATAATAGAAGGCACAAATTGTGCTTGTGGTATATTTCCAAAAGGTGCCAAGTATAGCCCACCAGCATCGTTCCACATATCTTTGGCTTCATATTTTTCTTTTACATCTTGTTTTGACTTGTCTGGTTCGTTCAAGGTAATCATTTGCATATCTTTTTCTTCTATTGTAAAAGTAGATATATGTTTCTCACTTCCTTTTGTATAAGCTATATAGGTGTTAGTAGTACCAAAATCGACTCCAAATTGATATGATTCATATCCATTCTTACACTCCACCCACTTTGGTATGATTAAGTTCCTAATTACTTTATCATTTTCTTCATTTGGATAAGTAACTTCTATATAATCCCAAGGTGTATTATTAACTTGAAAAAATGTAGTATTTTGACCACTATCTGATTGTTTAAAGTCTCTCTTATCCTCAAAAACACTTTTATGCTCTCCATAGGGTTTTTTATCTTTATCCTCTACTCTTGGCAAAGAATTTTGTTTGGGAATACTTTTTTGGTTTGTTGATGTTTTGTCATTTTGTTGGTAATAGAAATCCAATTTAAAATCATTTTGTAGATCTTTTTGTTTTTCTATAAACATTACTTTATAAAAATCATTGTATTCATCTTCATCTTTTCCCATCATTTTATAAAAAGGGAAAATACCAATATTTATATTTATCTTGATAATTGTTCCATAGTCATTTTTTGAGGGTTTATAATAATAATATTTTTCAAAAATTATTTTACCCTTTTTAATAGGAATGGTTAATGAAACTCTAACAGATTCTTTATCTTTTATACTAAAAGTAAGCATTGACTCTATATCTTTAGGTTCAAAGTAATCAAAGAATTTTTTTTTAAGAGGACACAAATAATTAAATTTTTCGAATTTTTTAAGACTATTTTCGACACCCGTTTCATATTCTACCTTGCCTATATGAAAGCGCGAGGTTTGGACATTATAAGGTAATGCCAATAAATGAGATTCTAAAAAATCGTTTATTGTTAAATATGGATATTTTTCGGCAACAATAGGTAAAATTCTATCAGATAAAGGAGTATTTTCATCAAGTAAGGGAACTTCATACGTAGATTTCCAATCACTTTGTGTATATTTCATACCACCTGAACTAAATCCTGCCATTAAAACCAAAGGAGGATTGTCTATATCAGGGATTAATACATTACTATTATGTTTAATTACAAAATCACTTTTTTGTTTGACATCAACGCTACCTTTTCTTCTTGTTGGAATTTCTATATTATTATAAACCACCACTGATTCCCTATTATCATACCTAAGAATTTCATAATCGTTTTCATATAAATTGTTAGCATGGTATGTTTCCTTATCCCTTTTTAGGTTTTGCATTTTTGTACGAAAATCTCTGTTTCCGTCATTTATAAATTTAGGTTGATTTTCAATGTATTTATATAAATTTTTACATTTTGTAGTTAATGAATTATGTGCTAAAAATATTTTATACATAAACTCTTGAAATTCTTGTTCTCTGGCGTACAAGGGTTGTGCTTGATTCTCATCAAAATAGTGATGACCTGTAGTATTGGCAATTTTTAATTGACTTATATCGGCAGTAGGAAAAAGTAATGTAAAAGGTGATGTACCTCCTATTACTCTATTTTCAAATAAAAACATATAAATATTTGATTCATTTGCCATTATTTTTCCTGCACTTGTATATAATTCTAAAGTTTCTGCTAATAACCTTTGGGCTTCATTTCCAGAATTTTTCAATTTATCGAGTTGCTGGTCTTTGTTCCATTTAGTGATTTTAAGACCTTGGTCTTTCAATGTATGATAATTAAAAACTATTTCCATTAAATCCAAACATTTGGAAACCAATCTATGATGTATAGAGTTTCCAGTAGGATTTTCAGCAACCATACCAAAAACAGAGTCGTACAAATGCATCTGTGCAAAAGGACTTGGCACTGATGTAACAACTTTTTTAATATCATTTTCGTTATTATCTTTAAATTTGGTTTGAATTGTATCCATTCCTATTTTTTCAAAAGGACTCCAGTACTCTCCTGTGCTGTCTATTGAATAATTAATTAAAATTTTAGCCATTGTTTTAGTAGTTTTAAATTTAATAAATACGACAAAAATATTCTACCCTATTATATTTTTATCAAATACTTTTTCCATTGCTTGGTACATTATTTTCATAAATTTTTTTTCACTTTGCTCACTTGATTCCTTTTCAAAATTATTAAGTTGAGTAGTAAAAGTATCCTCCGAAATTCCTGAGACTAACCATCCAGTCTTAATTTCTTTATCCTTTAACATTTTATTTAAGTTACTATTTTTAAAATCAAAAGGTACAAAAGATCTTTCATTTGTTAGCATCTCTTCCATAAATATATAGTATTTTGCTACGAAATCTTTGAGATAAGGATAAAAAACATCATTATCGTTTAAATACTTATCTTTAAGATTCATCCTTTTAGCATAATCCTTTTTATTTAGATCTTTTTCTATTGTATTTTTAATGTAGTGTGCAAAATAATGAAAACATACCATTGGTTTATAAATATCTTTTTTTGTACCATCGTAAAAATGTGAAAAATTAATTTCTTTTGCATCTTCTTTAATACCAAAAGCATAATGTTGTGTGCCTGATGTATTTTCCCATAATCTATCAGGTTGTTCCATAAAATGAAGCATTGAAGTTGCCGCCATAATTTCTATAAAGTGTGCCTCATTTTTTTGATTCAATCCACCTTCAGAGTTTTTATATTGTTTTTTGAATGTATCTCCCATATAATATAAAGAATCTAATTTTGGTAGATTATTTTCATAATATAACAAAGCCTCTTTGGTTTTTGTAGTAAAAATATTTGAGTTAATCGCACTTGAATTATCTGATTGAACATCAAAATAAGGCATCACACTCACAGCACCAATTCGAGCATTTTTTATTTGAGGCGCTTTTGTTAAATTATTCTTAGATTCTTCCCCAATTCTTAAATTTTCTAAAATTAATGGAAAACCAGATGCACCTGTTCCCCCAAATATAGAGCTAACGATAAATATTCTATCTTTATTGTCGGCGTTGTAACAATCACCAAAAAACTCCCATTCTTTTGAGTCTTTGATACTATTTAAAACAATTGTACCAACGTTTGGGCTTCCTCTAAAACCAACATCAAGTTTTTTCTTTAAATTATCTTCTGAGAATAATAATTGTATCAAATCTTGTGTTTCGGTTTCTAATTGACTATATTCTAAAAAATCCTCAAAAGTTTTTGTTATACCACCTGCACCAAAAGAAAAACGAAAGGAATTATCAGCAATTCTACCTGTATTATCCAAATCCTTTAAAGTTGATATTTCGGTTTTAAAAAAACCTTTTTCTTGGTACCCATTATACCCCAATTGCTTGTGAATATTTTGATATAGTTTCAACAATTCTATTGTACGCACTGTATCTCCATTTTGCATATCAGGGTCTATGAATATTGGTATCACTCTTTTAGCTTGGATATCAGCTCCAGAAGCGAGCAATATTGTTAAAGCCTTAACAACTCTTGCACCTGTTCCACCTATAGCAAAAATATATAAATCTGAATTTATTGGCATATTTTTATTTATTTTTTAATTAAAAAGGAATTTTACTTGCGTGATTTTTTCCCAAATTTTTTAATGTTATTGACACTAAAAAATATAAGATACTTGAATAAAAAATATTGATTATAACCAAATACCATGCATAAGTATTATAATCTACCGCATTAGCATTACGTATATAATAATTATTTGCAAAAATTATTACAACTAAAGCAGATATGATAATATTTAATAATAGGATAAAAAACCACCAAATAATGGTAGCATACTTTGTAGTCGAAAGTTTATTTAAAACTAAGTAATATACAGTAGGTAGTAGTAAACTACTTAAAATGTTTATATATGCTACAAACACAAAAAACTTTTTAAAATCTCTACCATATTTGTAAGAACCTATAAAAACCTCATAAAGAGATATAAAAAAATCATTCATTTTTATTATTTATTTTAAAATTAGAAATAGTACTCATTTTGTTTATATGCTTCTAAAATTCCTTCTATCAGTTCTTTAAAAGCAAAAGTTTTTTTATTGTTTTCTTTCTTGTTAATATCTTTATCATTTTCAGTAGACCATTTTTCATACCAAGTAGAATTTTTTTTCTTTAGTTTTATCGACAACGTATTTTTTGTTGATATTGCATTATTGTTTAGTTCTAATGTTATAAAATGTGTATATGGTTTTAAATCATTTTGTTGTTCAGATGAAATAGTTTTAAAAAAATCTGATTGTTTTTTCACAATGACTGATTCTTTTTTTACAAGATTATCTACCTCTATATTTTCTTTTAAATATTTTTCATCTTGGACATTTATTGGATAAGATTTTAAATCTAATCCAATTGTAAACTTAATCGTTTCACCCAATGGTAATTTCTCTATATGTGTGGTATCTACATAATCCCAACCGCCAGCCCTACCTTCAGAAGATAAAATAGTATGTTTTGGTGCATTATATTGCCAACCAATATGTAATTCTTCCCTTGCTTTAAATTTTTTATCATTAATAATATAATTTGTAAATTTTGGCATTAAACTTTTTCTGCCAATAACCCATATATAAAAAGGACGTAAATTTGTTAGACAACAAGATTCTGGTTGATTCGAATGATTAAAATATGTTCCGTCAAACTTTGATAAAAAAGCATAAACAGAGATTCCAAAGTCTTTTTGATATTTTGCAAATGCTCCTGTAACCTTTCCTTTTAATCCATCACTATCTTGATTAGCATACGGTTCTTTTTTTATCTTATCTGTGGGATAAGACATTATACTTTCAGTAAAAAATATATTTATAGATGATGTGTCTTTATTTTTAAAAATATTTTCAAAAATAGTGTGAATTGGAGTATCTTTTCCATTTCTAAATCCCCAATCCTCGTCCATTCCATCAGAAAACTCACCAACTAAATCTCCTGCTGATTTGATTTTATTTTTATAAGATTCAACTTTACCACCATCTAAAAGATAAATTTTCAGTTTTTCATCAAATGAAGTATCTGAAAAATAACTTAAGAAAGTTCTAACTTTATTTTTAAAGTTATCATCTTCTTCTCCTCTTTTTGGTCCGTTTGTCAAATAACCACCCATACTTGCTGATTTGTCAAAAAAAATATTAATTTTTAAGTTATTATTTGAATTTATTTTAGAAGCAACACCCATTTTTAATTCTAATTGATGATTGGTGCAACCAAGAGAGAGTATCAAAAAGAGAAAAACAATCAAATTTCGTATGTATATTCTTAATATCATAATTGTGTTATTTTTGTATATTGAGTAAATTGACAAACAAGAAACTATTTCAATGTTTGCTTGAATAATATAATAGTATTAATTAAAAAAAAATTTCACAAATATAATTTGTTAAATTTAATATTCCAAATAATTATGAAAAAAAATATTTTTTATTTTTTATAAATCACAATAAAAAAACCTATGCCAACTATACAAGTCAAAACCCCACAAAAAGTGTAAAAAAAAATCAATTTTTTTTTAAAATATTTTTGAATGAATAAATCTTATCTCAAAAAAGTACAATTTTTTTGAGATGGGTGTTTCAAAAAACTTTAAGATATTTTAAGATATTTTTCAATTTACTTTAAGATATTTTTTTCGAAATTTTTTTTATACAAAATTTTTAATTTTTTTTTCTTAAAGTATTATCTTAAAGCATCTTCAACATTAAAAAAAATGATAACAACTTTAATATAGTAAACCTTCTATTTTTTTTAGTTTCAATTATTTTTAATTTTATTTAATTTGTTACAAATTATTCGATATTTTGTTGATTAGGCTTTACGTTATGGAAAATGTTTTTTTTTATTTATTTTTGTGTAAACTTTTGAATGTATAAATTCAAAAAAAAATTTTTTAAATATTCATACACTTTTCACTGCTTTTTAACTTGTATAGATGTAATTACACCGCTTAAAATTCGTTTGTATAAATATGATAGATAAAGTTCTCGAATCGCACCAAAAATGGAAAAAAGAGCCAACAACTAAAAATTATGATATTTTTATGGCAGAAGTGCGCAAAAAATCATTCGATAGTATAAACCAACAAAATATTATTCCTAAAAGTAATATTGATGATAGAGAAGATGTAGTGGAAGATGTATGTGAAATAGTTATAAATGAATCTACTAAAAAAAGTGAAATTAATGGTGGATACGTTTACACAATAACAAAAAATAAATCATTAGATTACCTTGAAAAAGCAAAAGTTACAGTAGATATAGATAAAAAAGATTATATAGAAGAAAATAATGATAGTTTTGACGAATTAAAATCTATCATAAATAATGAAGAATTTTTTATAGAACTAAAAAAAGAATTAACAAAACAACGAATAAACGAAACAAAAATATCTATTTTTTATGATGCTTTTTCTAAAACCTATTTTGAAAATCAAACTTACAAAGAAATTGCAGATTTTCACAAATTGACAGAACAACAGATAAAAGATATGTTTAGAAGTAATAGTAAATATATAACCGCAGTAAACGACACAACCATAAAAATTGCCTCAGAAAACGGATTAGAAATACACTTAACCAAAAATAATAAACCAAATTCTGTTAAAGAACCAAAATAAAATGGAGAACACAAATATAAACCACTTAAAGTGGAACGAACTGAATAATAAAGAAAAAATATTTCAAATTATCCAATATAAACAGGATAATATGGATAGCGATGCTTTATATAACTTTTTTGAATCTTTTCGCGGAGATATAGATGCCAAAGAAGAAGTAAAAGACTTGCTTTTCAAATATGACGAAATTGAAACAAAAGTAAAACTTTTTTTAGATAAATATATTGTTTTTGATAATGAAGAAACAAAAGTATTTCAATTAAAAAAATATTTAGGAATAGGCTCAATAACCGCCGCAGGTATTACTATCATTAGTATATTTACTTATTTTTTATTACAAAATATACCCAAACAAGAAAATAAATCACTAACACTAAACAAAAATGACAACAAAATTGAAAAAAATGATAACAACCAAAACAAAGAAAGTGAAAATAATGAGAACATAACAGATAAATTGCCAAAAAACCAAACAGAAAAATTACCAAAAAATCAAACAGATACTTTCACCAATGGTGAAACACAAAAAAAACAAAATATAAAAAAGGAAAATCAAACTGAGTCCTCAAACAGAAACATTACGCAAAAAGAAAGGCAACTTATCAGCCCCAAAGAAAATGATGTGGTACGAGAAGATGACTTGTATGTAGAATGGACAGGTTTGGACGAAAAATATAGTTTGGAAGTGCAGATTAGAAATATATATGATTTCAAAGTTCACACACAAATTGTTAAAAATAAAGAAAAAATATCTATACCCAAAAGTATAGAAGATGATTTTTATATTGTTACTATCAAAGCACTTGACGAGAAAAAAACACTCGTGTTTAAAACAAAAATTGAACTCAAAAGAGAAAAGGAAAAAGAGAAACAATAAAAAAAAACGTCTTGTAAATTTTTTGCGTTTACAAGACGTTTATAATTGATTACTTTTTAATGATAGTGCTTTTTTGTCTTTTTGAGCGAAGCGAAAAATCTCGTTTCTCGTTTACCAAACGCTATTTAACAATCAGTTGCTTCACTTCGTTCAGCAGGACAAAGCATTACATTAACAGCACTACCTTTTTTAACCACTCACAGAAAAAAATCACCTAATTTGTTTTTGCTTTAAATTTCAAATCCATCTGAAAAGCCGCCCAATATTTTGGGTGAGCAAATTTCTTATCTTTGATGGTTTTAGAAATGGCTTGTTGCATAGCCCAAGCATAATCATAATCAGGTGTTGGATTGGCATACAAAAAATCAAAAAAAGATTTCATTATCACCGAAGTCCCTTCATCATCTATGCTCCACAACGTAGAAATGACGTTGGAAGCACCCAAATAAAAAAATTGTTGTGCCAAAGAATAATTCCCATTTGTTTGAGAATTTGCAAAACCAGATTCACAACTGCTCAAAATCACCAAGTCGGTTTTGAGATTCGAAACCAACACCTCAGCGTGATACACAATGCCGTCAAGCATTTTTTCATAAATATTTTGAGAAGATTGATATTTTGCTTTTGATGGCTGAAATAATGCAATGCCTGAATATTCTACATTTTTGTGGTGATAAAAACTATGCGTAGATATAATTGAAATCCTTGATTCCCAACCTTTTATAAAATTTTCCTCTGTCGCATTTTTTCGCCAATATTGCAAATGAGGCATTTTTCTTTTCGCCAAAATAGCATCCAAATGATACACTTCTTTTTCTGCATAAGTAAGATGTGAAAAACAAATATTGCCATTTTCTTTGATAAAAGTTCTTTTTCTGTTTCCTTTTTCCATTTTTTCCTTAAAATCATCAAGTCCTTCAAGCCCGTTGGTGTCCACCAATTTGTTGCCACCATCTTTTGCATCAAAAACAGGCATAATACTCGCCGCTTCATATCGATAAGCAACCTCGTTTTTTTGGGTAAATGTATGTTGTAAAGAAGATGAATTGATAATTCCTTTTTCAAATTGCAAACAAAAATAAGGAAATTTATCCCATTCTACATCTTTTTTTGTGTTGATATAAACGGAATCTGTCAAACAAGCACTAAACGGAACATTGGCAAATTTTTTATCTATCCATAAAATCATTTTTTTCTTTCCTTTGAAACTTTCTTGCAATGGCTCAAACAACATTTTATAAAATTTATGCCCATTTTTTGAATAAGATACTGCATCATCATTAATATCAGAAAAAGCAAAACGAAGCAAACCTTTTTCTAATGTATCAAGTTGATTCCAATCACCAACATATATAGTTTTTACACTTACATTGTCTTTTGTGATAGCAGCCAAATATTTATAATGATTTCCTGCACCATAGTCATATTTAAGATGAAAAGTATAAATCACAGTTTCGTCATCTAATTGTTTTTGTATTTCTTCAACACTCATTGTTTTTGGAGAAATATTTGTGAATTGATTACTTTCTTTTTCTTTCAAAATTTTCATTTTTTCGTCTTCATATTCTTGTTTTTTGTTTTTTTCTTGGGTTATATTTTTATTCAGATAAAACAAAGTAGCATCATTCTGCCATTGTTTTTTATACGATTGGGTATTTTGCATTTTATCTGACATATACATCGAAAAATTCATATTCATAACTATCTGTTGATAATGAAATAATTTGTTATCAAATGCTTTCTTTTCTTCAGGATATTGTGTTATCAAATAAGAATATAACCTGATAAAACACCCCCAAAGATTACCCGCAGTCAGAAAATAATCTTCTTGTTGTTGAGTCAAACCCCTCATCTTTTCCAAACAAGCAAACAATTTATAGGCAGTTTCTGCATATTGTATATTTTTATCACGGTTGTATAATTGAATAAGAACACCAATTTTATACCCTAATATTTTATTTGCTTGACGAAAATTCAGTATTTGTTCTGCTTTTTCGATGGTAGGAATACTGTATATATCTTCATCTTGATAATGAGGCAAAATCATTTTCAAACTTTTGTGTACGGTGTATAAAGCAGAATCTAATTTACCTTCAACGCAGTAACTATGAGTTTGATAATAATATATATTAGACAAAGTAACACGATATTTTTCTTGTGATGATTTGGAGAGTCTAAAAAAGTTTTTTTCACTTTCTCTGAATAAATATTTTGCTTTTTGGTGGTCTAAAGGAATTTTTGTTTTTGGAAATGCTCCTCCATAAATCGTTCCCATGTTACCTAAAGTCTTCATTTTAAACTCCCAATCTTCTGCCTTGTCAGCGAACTCAGAGGCTTTTTGGTAATAATACAAAGCACTATCCAAATTTTGGTGGGCTGTATCTTTTTCTGTTACATTGGCAAACAACAAACCGATAACATTGTAGGGAATAATTTTAGCCTTGTTTCTTTGTTTTTCATCTTTGATTTTTTCCAAAGAAGGCAGAAGTTTTTTAATAGACTGAATACCTCTCGCACACACACCTATTTCATTTTTATTCATTTTAAAATTAATGTTACATTTAACCCAAGCAATTTGAGCAGTTACATTCACAATTTCACCTATATATTTTTGAGGTTGTTTTTGTAATCGATATAATATTTCTTCTTGTTGGCTTATAAATTTCGTCAAATTTTCCATTGGCGCACCTACATTATAAAAATAAGATACATTTTCCAGCACCTCAACCAACCAATCCTCGTGTTTGATAAGTTTCTGTCTTGCTTGCGGCAACAATGTATCAATAAAATTAGAAAGCACAATTCTGTCAAAAGTTTTTCCTTTGTAGCTTTCTAAAATTCGTTACTGTAAAAATTTCGTATAAATATATTTTAGGCATAATCTTTATGGTATGCGGTTACGATAGCAAGACTTCTTGCACCTTTTACAGACCAAGCTCTTTTGGCAACTATAACATCATTTTGTTTTTCCATTCTACCACTTCCTATGGATTTACCTGCTTTTTGACGAAGTTCATAATTGATGATGTAAGCCTCGTTTTTTTCTAAATATCCAATCAATTCTTGGTGTTTGTCCTTATTTTTGGGTACTAAAAATTTCAGTGCAATGATTGCTGTGCTGGTTTTGCCTTGCCACAAATAGTTCAAAAGTAAGGGTATCATTTCTTGCTTTATTTCTTTATTTGGTGCTATTTGGCTCATCAGTTGGGTAATTTTAGCAGACAAATGATACCAATCCAAGAGATGAACAACTTCTTGTCCAAAGATGGATTTAGTTTGATTTTTCAGACAAGTTGCCCCATCACTGATACAAACAATAGGAACAGAAGAAGCCCCTTTATAATATTTGTGAAGCACTGATTTTACTAATTTTACCTCCTCAATACCTTCTGCTGCTACCATCGTTTCAAAAGTAGCCTTATTTATTTGGGAAGGTATTTGAAGCATCATTAAGTTGATGTTGGTGCGTTCTTTACCTTCTTTATGCTTTTTATCTCGTTTTGGTTTCTGCTTGCCCACACAAACACTATCTGAATAAAATAAAACTTCTTTACTATTTGCATCATAAATATCCACTGCCTCACACGCTATTTCCTTAGTTTGCGACTGCTCCCAAGAAGTTATTTGAGCCGATTGTCTGTCCTTGATTTCCGAAGCATAAGCAGCAACTCTATTGAAAATATGTTGGTCACTCAAACTTCCATTCCCTATCCGAGATGCCAATAACCCCGAAACATTTTCATAACTCAGATGTTTGCACCAACGCAAATAATACGTTTGTAAAAGAGGTGTTTCATAACCCTTCCCAAAAGGTAAAAATTGAGTTAAATCAAACCACGTTTTTAAACCCTGTTCTGTTTTATAGCGACGCAAACGAAAGTCAAAAAAACCATTCAAAGTCTTTATATAAACATCCTGATAACCCATTTTAGTTAGAGAAGTTTTTTTTCGTGAGCAGATTGTTCAAGTACAAGTATTGACTTGGTTAAATCAGTGAGCATTTTACTTCGTAAATTTTCTACACTTGCTTCTATTTTGGATAAATTATCCGTATCAGCACCTAAAGAATATGACTTTTCTGAAACAATATTGCCAGTTTCGTCTTGAATGGTTACAATGACTTTCTTTTCCATAAAAAATAATTAAGGTTTGTTTTTAGTGCAAAGTTACGCACATAATAATAATTTTCCAAAAATAAAATAATATACGAAAATTTTACAGTAACTAAAATTCTAATATTTTCGTCTTTCCATTTTTTTAAAACAGAATCTCCATTTTGATATTTTTGTTGATATTTTAATTCATTTTTTAAAGAATACTTTGGTATTTGAAAAAACAAAATTTGAATACCTAATACAATTATTAAAGTAATATAAAAATGTTTCATATATATCATAGTTTAAATTATAACTTTTTTGCAAAGTAACAAAATAATTGTTTTAAAAAATATAAAATGTAATATTTTTTCATATTTTTGACTTTTATTATCAAAAAAAGACATTTTGTCATTATAAAAAATCAATTTTTATCTAAAATATGCCATTTTGTCTTGTAAAATTAAAAAAATCAGATTGGTATTTTGTTTGAAATAAATATCAATGTGAAGTAATTTAAAAAACTTCATTCAACTAAAACCTTTAAAACATTTTTTTTTATTATGGGACATATTAAATTTCAATCGCATTTACCACATTTTACAAATGTATTAGGTAATTTTTTTGGAAACGATGGCAACGCGGCACACACATATACACACGCCCCTGCTGTCAATGTAAAGGAAAATTCTAATCAATTTTTAATCGAAGTAGTCGCGCCGGGTTTCAAAAAAGAGGATTTTCAAATTCAATTGGAAAACAATCTTTTGACAATTTCAGCAGAAATAAAAACAGAAGGAGAAACAAAAAATGAAGATGAAAAATATACAAGAAAAGAATTTCATTTGCATAATTTTAAAAGAAGCTTCAATTTACCAAAATCGGCTGACACAGAAAATATAAACGCCAATTATAACAACGGAATTTTGGAAATTTCTATCACCAAAAAAGAAGAAGCAAAACCAAAACCTGTTAGAGAAATTGCAATCGTTTAAAAAAAATGCTGGTGGACATTTTGTCCACCAGCATTTTTTTTATATTTTATATCCAAATAAATTATAAAAAATATGATACTTACTTTCAAAAAAATATAACACAAAAATTATCAAACTAAAAAAATTATTAAAAATAATTTCAATATATTTATCAAACTAAAAAATTTGCTGATGGACAAAATGTCCACCAGCAAATTTTTTAGTTTTTTTGTATCAATTTTTTAAAAATATAACCCCTCTTTAATCCTAAAAATAAAAGAAAAAAATAACAAAAATTTTACAAAAAATAAATGTTCGTATAAATAAATTTACAATACTATATATTTTATAACAAAAACATTTATACAAACATTGATATATGACTTAAAAACATTCGAGTTTCGATATAAGAGCCTTAAATTTTGAAGATTATAATAAATGATTGAAAAAAAATATTTTTAAAAAAAGTCGAAAAAAATGGCTTAAATGCTTGTTAAATCCAATATTTATATTTAATATTGCAGACTGAAACTTGTTTTTTGTATCTGAAATTTTTTTTTTGATAGACGATTAAAAAAAATGCTTAGAAAAACAAAAAAATAATCGTAAAAGATATACAATTATTTTTATTTATTTTTAAGAAATAATACAATAAAAAAAGTGCGGTTGTCCCACGACCGCACTTAAAAATAGCAAGTTTAGAAAACGCTGTATGTCTTGTCAAGTGCCGTACAGTTTTTCTTGGAGAAGTGTTCAATTTGCGAGTTGTGAAATTTGAGATTTCAATGATACGCAAACAACACTTGTATTTCTGTCTTACCTAACGCAAAGGTAATAAATTATTTTGGTTTTAAAAAATTTTTTAGATATATTCTTTAAAATTTTCGTTATTTTTTTCATTTTCTTGAAAAAATACCTTAAAATCATCATTTTTTGTACTTTTTTTAGGACGTTTATTCTATTTTTTAATTTTTTTTCTGTCCCAAACATCTAAAAAATTAAAAAAATATTATACCCAATAATAATGAATAATCCCTAAAAAGATTGTATTTAGTTGTATTGCTATCTTATATTTTGATGAATGATATTGTTTTTATATCAAACTCAAAAAATAAAATATGATATAAATTTAATTATTTTTTGCATAGCAGAATTTACAAGCCCAAAAACTACTCTCCTTTTTTTTAATGCACCTGACCTAACGTTAATGATGATGCAAAAATGCAAAATGATTTTAACAATTGGTCACAAACAATTTTAGCAAGCCTTTGGATAGATGGCGGTTTGCGTGTGTTCCAATATTATGGTTTTGAACCTTCTCGAAAGGCTCAAAAAGAAAATCCATTGAGAGATGAAAAAACTTCTTCTTTTTATGTGGTGGATAAATATAACAAAGTTTTTTTTAAAGACTTTGGTGATGATACTTTGAAAGGCGATGCCATCAAATTTGTACAACTATTCGAACAAGTTGATTATAAAAATGCACTCAAAATCATCGCTTCTATTTATGGTTTGGAAAATATTGATTTTATCAATGATAATTCAAACCAAAAAAGAAATCAATTTATCAAAAAAATAAATACAAAAAAAACCGAAAATTTATCTTTTGAAAAAAAATTAATTAATATTCAGTTCAAAGATTTTTCAAAAGAAGAACTCGATTTTTGGTACAAAAAAGGTTTAATCACAAAAAATTGTTTAGAAAATAATAACGTAAAATCTGTAGAAAGTTTTGAAATCAAAATATCAGAAGAAAAAACTTTGTTTTTCAAAAATTTAGAATTTGTTTTTGCATATACCATCGTAGAAAATGAATCTTATAAATTGTATATGCCAAAACCAAAATTTCGCGTATATGCACAAAGCAAAACCGTATTTTTACCAAATTTATCCAAAGCAAAAGAAATTTATGGTGAAAATTATGCGTATAGTTTTGGTTTAGAAAGTTTGCATCCTGAAAAACCTATCATCATTTGTGGTGGCGAGCCTGATTGCTTGGCTTTGCAATCGATGGGCTTTTCTGCTTTTACTTTGGGTGATGAACGCAGTACAATTCCAGATTATATTTTGGAAAAAATAAAAAAAGTAAATCCAAATCCTGAAATTTCTGTTTTGTATGATACCGATTATACAGGTTTAAAATCTTCGCTTTTATTAGAACAAAGATATAATTTTCAACGACTGATTTTACCAAAATTAGAAAAACAAAAAAATAAATCTTTGCCAAAACCAGAAAAAAATGACTTATGTGATTATATCAATACTTTTGGCGTTGATGCAACATTAGAATTGTGTTTGTATCAAAATAAATTCAAAAATAAAGATTATCATTTGCACAATGTTCCTTCTTTTATAGTTAAAAAATATTTATCTGAAAAAATAGATATTTTAGCAAATTTTATCACTCAAAATAAAAGAACACAAATTGATGCTGACGCAGGCATCGGAAAAACTTTTACAATGTTGTCCGAATTGCCTCAAAAAATAAATATGCCTATTATTTTTTGTGTGCCGTTTGCTTTACAAGTCGAACAAATCGAACAAGAATACAATCATAAAGTAAATGACTTGGTTTGCTTTACCAATCAAGCCGTTAAAAATGATACCTTAGAAATTGAAGCGTTAAGAATTGGAAAAGTAAATGTTTGTACGTATGATAGGTTAAAAATAATTTTTAAACGAACAAAAGATATTTATGAAAATATTTTGGTAGTGATTGATGAAAGTCATTTGCTTACCAGCGAATATGCGTACAGGACGCAAACCATTCACGAGGTTTTAGAAACTTGTGAGGTGGCAGAAAAAGTTGTTTATTTATCAGCGACTCCTGATTATGCGTTGTGTAATTTTTCAAATTTTCAATTATTAAAAATCAAAAGAGAACAAAATCCAACATTATATCTCGAACCGATTGATTATAGTGGTGATGCTAAAAATGCCTTGTGGCAATTGTTAAAAACGGAAAGAAACAAAGAAATAGAAGCAAAAGAAACGGATAAACTAACAATTGTTAGACTAAACAATAAAGTTTTATCACACGTTATTGCAGATTTATTAATTGAAAATGGTTTGTATCAAAACGAAGAAATTGATTTTATTTATAGTGAAAAACGGCAATCTTCACGCACAACGGCACGTACTTCTTTGATTGAACATTCTGAAATTCCAAAAAATATCCGTTTGTTGTTTGTAACGGCTTGTTTTGATTGTGGAATTAATTTATTGAATGAAAATATCAGACAAATTATTAATTTTGAAACACGTTACACTGACAATTGTTTGGATACATTGAAACAATTGGTGGCTCGTTTTAGAAAATGCAACGAGTTAAAAATCAAAGTTTGTAAACCTATTCACTACATTGAAAAAAAATCGTTGGATAATAAAGTTAATTTATATGAGCGTTTGGTGGAAGATGCGATGAGTAAAATTGCGTTGTTGCCTTATGCTGATGCAAAATTTAGGGATAAAATCAATCAAGAAATTTGGCATTTTCAGAATGATGGATTGATTGGATACAAAACTCCTTTGTATTTGAAAAGTAATTTGGATATTTCTGCCACAGGAAAAATTTTACAAAAAACAAATGATGATATTTACAAAGTAAATTATAATTATATTCGTTTTTGTTTAAAAGATTACGAAAGAAAAAATTTGAATAGTTTTGATTTTTATTCTATTTTTTCAAAAGAAATTCCTTTGGTTTATATACAAGAAAGATGTATTTTGAATAATGAAAAAACATTCGAAGAAAAAGAAAAATTGACAATACTTTGGCAAAAAGCAAAAGAACAAAAAGAAATCAGAACCGAACAAATTTGCGAAAATATACGCAATCATTCACAAGAATTTTTTGAGGCAATTCACGCAGAGTTTAGAGATACTCGTCTGAAAAAATCTATTCAAACGCATTTTGTAGTAACGACAACGCCCGCAACGGCAACGCCTTTGAATACATTTTTTGAGAAAGAAAACACTCAAAACGGCACAGAAACGCCAAAAACGGCACCCGTTTTAGAGGAAGAAGTTGTAAAATTAAGCCACCGATATTTTCACTTAAAAGAAATGTTGGTGCCTGTCAATAAAATCCCTGAATTATTAAAAAACAATGCTGATGAAGTAAAATATGGTGAATTAACCAAAACTTTAACCAATCATTTGTATTTGTTGGCGGCAGAAAAAACGGGCAATGATTTGCCGTTGTTGGTCAGAGATAAACGCAAATTAACGGATATTATTTGGTTGTCTGAATTGGCTGATAAAATTGAAAAATTACAAGAAAAGAAATACACACAAAAATCTTCACAAGATATTTTGAGGCGTTTCGAATCGCTTTCTTATGATTTTAAATTGGCACAAAAAGAAAAAAATGATGCTTTTTGGAAAGCTTTGGTTTTACTCAATGACATCAAAAATGGAGCAAAATCAAAAGCCGAATACAGAGAAGCAAAAAGACGTTTTAAAGCCTTCAAAAACAAAGAAAAACGGATTGAAGAAAAATTGATAACGACAAAAAAACGCCTCGATGAAAGCGTTATCGTAGGTTTTACCATTGATGAAATTTCTTTTTTTATCAATAAAACAAAAACACATCAATCAGATTGGCAAGGTGCAAAAACGAATATCCGTTTATTGAGTTCTTTATTTGAAATCAAAACACAAAAACGTTTAATTCAGTTGAATAATGGAACAACAACGGAAAAAACTTTGATAACGATTGGAAAACGTTTAACGTTTGAAAAAGCCTTAGAACGCTTCAAATTCTCGGAAACGGAAGCCGTTATGTATAAAGAATATGCCGTTTTTGAAATAGAAACGGATTTATGGCAACGGAAAAACGCTTTGGCAAAAAATGAAAACGTTTCGCTTCAATCAACTAATAGAGTATTTAATACAGGCGGTATAATCGAAAACGCTATGGGCTATCCTGTGTTTTGGGATTAAATGAATTTGATTTTTGGTGGTGGACAAAATGTCCACAGGCATTTATTTTTCATTTTTTGTAGAATTAATAAAGGTTTTTGGTGGTGGACAAAATGTCCATTAGCATATAAAAAATAATACAAAAAAATAGTATTTTGATTGATTATTTGAAAAAACGAAATATAATGATTAAATTGCAAGCAAATTTTAAAGTCATTCAAAAATAAAAAAAAATGCAAAATATTTTTAAAAACAAAAAAAAACAATTGCTTGCTTTGGGAACTTATGCAAGTCTAAGTTTTTCGATTGCTTTTGCACAAAAAGCTACTCCAAATTGGTTTAATTTAGACCCTCAGCAAGATAATTTGAGAGGAGTAAGTGCAGAAAAAGCCTACAAAGAATTATTAAAAGATAAAAAATCTACTACGATTATTGTGGCTGTGATTGATTCAGGAATTGAAATTGACCATCCTGCATTGAAAAATAAAATTTGGAAAAATGAAAAAGAAATCAATGGAAAAGATGGGGTTGATGATGATGGAAATGGTTATATTGATGATAAATTTGGTTGGGATTTTATTGGTGGAAAAGATGGAAAAGATGTCAATCAAGATACGTATGAATTGACAAGAGAGTATGTGAGATTATCACCAAAATACAAAGATGTTGATGAAAAAACTGCCAAAGATAAAAAAGAATTTGCTTATTTTCAATTAGTAAAAGACAAATTTGAGAAAAAAAGAAAAGAAATGCAAGGCGGTTTTGATAATGTTGCACCGATTTACACAATGGTAAAAGAAGGTATGGAAAAAGTTAAAAAAGACCTTAAAAAAGATAAAATTGTTTTACAAGATGTAAAATCTTGGACTCCAACCAATGATGAGGATAAACAAATCAAAACAACTTTGGTGGCTGTACTCGGTCAATATGATTTAGAACAAATCAATGGTTATTATGAATATGTAGAAAATGGTTTGAAATATGGTTTAAATCCTGAGTTCAATCCTCGTACCGTCGTGGGTGATAATTATGCTGATGGAAAAGAAAAAGGGTATGGTAACAATGAGGTAGAAGGACCTGACGCGGAACATGGCACACACGTAGCGGGCATCATTGCAGGTGAGAGAAATGCAGGACTGCCTATGCAAGGTGTGGCTGAAAATGTAAAAATTATGACTTTGAGAACCGTTCCAAATGGTGATGAAAGAGATAAAGATATTGCTAATTCGATTCGTTATGCAGTAGATAATGGAGCAAGGATAATTAATATGAGTTTTGGAAAAGAATTTTCTCCACAAAAACAATTGGTTGATGAGGCAGTGCAATATGCAGAGAAAAAAGGAGTTTTATTGGTACACGCCGCAGGCAACGACTCTAAAAACATTGACACAGAAAGAAATTTTCCAACTAAAAAGTTTCTAAATGGAAAATTAGCAAAAAATTGGATAGAAGTAGGAGCTTTGGATTGGGGAAGTGGCGGTAAATTCTTAGCAGATTTTACTAATTATGGTAAAAAATCTATTGATATTTTTGCACCGGGTGTTGATATTTATTCTGCTGTTCCTGATGCTAAATACAAAGATAATAGCGGAACGAGTATGGCGGCACCTGTCGTGGCAGGAGTTGCGGCTTTGATTTTGTCATATTATCCTCAATTAAAAGCACAGGAATTGCGTGAAATTATTATCAAATCTTCAAGAAAATTTCCATCGGAGAAAGTAAATAAACCCGGTAGCGAAACCGAAAAAATTGAATTGAAAGAATTAAGCATTGATGCAGGTTTGATTAATGTATATGGCGCTTTGGTGTTGGCAGAAAAAATGGCTAAGAAAAAATAGGTTTAATATCATTGTATAAATATAAAAAAACGTTTATTTTGTAAAAAATAAGCGTTTTTTATTTGTAAATACCAAAAAAATTACATACCTTTGCACAATCATATATTTTAGCAAGTATATCATTTTTCAACTTCACATAATAATAAAATCATCAATATCAATTTTTTATCACAAATTATAATTTTTTGTGATAATTCTTCGTGTATAATTTAACTTAATTATTATAAAAAACTTACATAAATTGGTTTTAAGAATGAAGTATATTTTTTTATTAGTTTTGATTGTGATATTGGCTCAAAAATTAGAAGGACAATCATGTACATCTTGTGATATTATTATTAGTAGTAATAGTAATACATCTCAAACACTTAACAGCAATAATCAAAGAATTTGCATCACAGGTGGCGTATTTTCAGGAAATATTACACTCAATGGAACAGGCAATAGTGTGTGTGTGAGTGCGGCAGGCACGATTGGCTCAGGAGGTTCTTTGACGTTGAATGGTTCGAATATAACCGTTTTAAATTATGGAAATGTTACAATTCCTTCGTTATCCATCAATAACAATAGTGTTTATAACAATTATAATCTAACCACAATCACAGGCACATTAGATATAAACTCGAATGGCATTACTTACAATCAAATTTCAGGCACAACCAACGTTGGTAATTTTAATGTTAATAGCAATGCAAATCTAAACATTAGCGGTGGAGTTTTCAGACAAACGCAAGCAGGAAGCACAGCCAATAATAATTCTTTGGGAACTATAACCATCACTAATAATGCTTCGTTGAATATTGCAGGAAATTTTGTCAATAATAGTACAGTCAATTCGAATCGTGGCACTGTCAATATTACAGGAAATTTTACAAACAATAGCGGTGCAAATTATAATTTAAACAATCGATTGTTGAATGTGGGCGGCTCATTGACCAATAATGGCAATATTTCAACGGCGGGAACAGGTTGTAGCAAAATGAATATCACAGGAACGATTACAAATAATGGTGGTGCAAATATTCAGGGAACAGGCGGAGCAAGAATTGATGTTTGTGGTTCAGGTGGCACAACTAATTTTGGAAGTATTACAAATACACAGCCTACTGCGTGTAGTTGTGTGGTTAGTTTACCGATTACATTGCTTTATTTTGATGTTCAGTATAATAAAATGAGTGATAAAATTGATATTTTTTGGACGGCTTTGAGTGATGAAGACAATGGTTATTTTGTGATAGAAAAATCGTTGAATGGAATTGATTTTGAAGCCATTGCACAAAAAAATGCCATAAAAAATATAATGCCTCAAAATTATTCGGTGAAAGATGAAGTTTTTGAAAATGGTTATGTTTATTATAGGCTTAAAAATGTAGAAAGCAATCGATTTTTTTATTCTGATATAAAAGCCATCGAAATAAAAAATAAAAACATAGATTTTGATGTATTTCCTAATCCTTCTGCTGATTATATTTTTGTAAAAATAAAAAATACTGAAAGTAAAAATATTGGAATTTCTGTTCTCAATATAGAAGGAAAATTGGTTTTGTTTGTTGATAAAATTAGTGTATTTGATAAAAATAAGATAGATATTGCTCATTTGCCTAAAGGAATTTATTTTTTGGAGATGAAAGATTTTTTTGGAAATAATGGTGATATTGTGAGGAAAAAGATGGTGAAAATGGAATAGTTTTTAGTTGTTTTTGGGACGTAAATAATGATATAAATAATTAAAAATCAATTGATTATAAATAAAAGTTATCCTAAACTCATATCATTATTTCAATTTTTAAATAAAAAAAACCTCTTTCCAAAAAATAGAAAGAGGTAAAAAAATAAGATTTTTATTGAATATAATACAAACTCAGATGTTGAGATTTTTATTCTGTTTTTAGAGAAACTGCAGGATTGATATTTGCCGCTTTAAAACTTTCATACGCTACGGTCAAAGTGGCAATGATTATTGTTATCAATAAACCTAAAATAACTACATCAATACCAATGCTAATTCGGTTTGGATAAGATTCTAACCAACTTTTCATCAAATACCAAGCAAGCGTTGTCGCAATTACAAAAGCAATGAAAACCATTTTCAAAATTTCTTTCACAAATAAAAGTAAAATACTTGTTACGGTTGCTCCATAAGTTTTTCTTACACCAATTTCTTTTGTTTTTTGAGATGCCATAAATTTTATCAAACCATACATTCCCAAACAACCAATGAATATCGCAATAAAAGAAAATACTCTTACTAAATCTAACATTGTTTTTTCTGTTTGATATTGTTCTGCAACCATATCATCTAAAAAACGTTTTTCAAAGACATATTCACTATAATATTCAGTCCATAATTTTTCAATTTGTGCAGTTGTATTTTGAATACTTTTTGAATTGAACTGCACAGCACAACGAAAATATTGAGTTTTTTCTGAAAAAATAGCCACAGGTTGTATATCTTCTTTGACAGAAGTAGTGTACCAATTTTTCAACACGCCATATACTTTTCTTTTTCTTCCCCAAACTTTTATGTCTTTTCCTACAATTTCGTTTGGACTTGCCAAGCCTAATTTTTCAACGTATTTTTCATTGACCAAAAAACCACTTGTGGTATCTGCTTGCGGGAAATTTTTGCCTGCCACTAATTTCAAATCAAATGTTTCGATATAATGACTATCTGCATTTTTTGTGCTTACTGACCATCTTTCGTCCTCTTTTCTGTTATCAAAACTATGATTGTTCGTATTTTGCCACCCATCTGTGGGCATAAATCCACACAAAGATGCCCGCTCTACGCCTGCTATTTTTAACAATCGTTGTCTAAAATCTTCTGTACTATTGATTTTTTCAGGATTTGGAATATTAAAATATAGTTTTCCTTTTATATTATAGCCTACATCAGTATTCATCATATAGGTAAATTGATTGTTCATTATCAAAGTACAAATGACTAATAATTGTATCAAAATAAACTGAAAAATAATCAATAATCTTCTCAAAGAAACGCCACCAATTTGTCTTGATGAAATACTGCCTTTTAAAGCCACAATCGGTCTGAAATTTGCCAAAATCAATGCGGGGTATGTTCCTGCTAAAATATTGACCATAAAAAAAGAAACAATAATCATTGTCCACATCATCATATCTGTCCACACTACCTTTGTTTGCCAAAAAGCATTTTCTCCTCCCAACCAATCGTTGATATTAGGCAATATCAAATTTGCCAATCCAAAACCTAACAACAAAGCCAAAAAAGTAATGATAGAGGTTTCGGTCATAAATTGAATGAATATTTGTGCTTTTGTTCCTCCAATTGATTTTCTGATGCCTACTTCTTTTGCGCGTCTTAGTGATTGAGCGGTTGCCATATTGATAAAATTAAAACAAGCCGTAACAATCAAGAAAAAACCAATACCTGCCATTATCCATATCGCATTTTTAAGAATTGAAACAGAATTAGCATTGTATCTTTCATTAAAACGCATTGTTTTGTAAGGGGCAATATGATAATCATTTTCTTTTGCGCCTTGTTTATCTCTGTATTTATTTTTGAGTGCAACAAGTCTTTTTTCGATTGATTTGTTATCTACATTTTTTGGAATTAACAAAAAACAAAAGAAACCTGAACGAACTCCTCCCCATTCGGTGATAGGAGGTCCACCATATCTATATTTTTTATTCGCTTCTAAGGTTTTGAAAGACATATAATATTCATCTTTCAAATCTGTATTTTCAGGTAGATTTTTTACAATTCCTACTACTTCCATATCGAGTTGATTGTCATATTTGATAATTCTCCCCATTGGATTTTCGTTTCCAAAATATTTAGTAGCCAATTTTTCTGTCAATGCAATTGTATTAGGCTTTGATAAACTGCTTATATTTCCTTCTTTCCAAGGGAAATTAAATATTTCAAAAAATTCTTTGTGTACAAATGAACCTTTTGTTTTATCATCTCTAAATTTTTTCAAAGGCTTTCCATCTTTGCTCATAACTGTATGCAACATACCGAACATAGCCACGTGAGAAGTGTTTTTAAATTCAGGCATTTCGGTGGTCAATGCACTTGACATTGGTGGAGGCACTGCGTCAGAATGATTGCTTCCATCTCGTTTAAATTCGGTTGTTACTTGATAAATTTTATCTAAATTTGGGTGAAAATTATCGTGTGTAGTCTGAAAACGAATAAACCAAAAAATAATCATTCCACAAGCCAAGCCCAAAGCCAAGCCCAAAACATTCAAGGCTGTATAAGTGCGATTGCGTAACAAATTACGCAACGCCACAATAATATAATTTTTTAACATTTTTTTGAATTTTTTTCTGATGTTTTTTGATTTTAATTATATGCCTACACGAGAGTTTTCTGTAACAATTTCACCATCAAACAAATTCACAATTCTGTGGGCAAAACTTGCGTCATATTGTGAGTGCGTAACCATAATAATTGTTGTGCCTTCGTTGTTGAGTTCTTGCAACAATTGCATTACTTCTTCTCCATTTTTTGAGTCAAGATTTCCTGTTGGTTCATCAGCCAAAATAATTTTTGGTTTGCTTACCAAAGCCCTTGCGATTGCCACTCTTTGTTGTTGTCCACCTGAAAGTTGTTGTGGAAAATGTTTTTGTCTGTGCATCAAATTTAAGCGTATTAACAAATCTTGTACTCTTTTTTTTCTTTCTGAGGCAGATAATTTTAGATACAACAAAGGAAGTTCGATGTTTTCATAGACGTTGAGTTCATCAATCAAGTTAAAACTTTGAAAAATAAATCCAATTAAACCTTTCCTAAAAGAAGTTCTTTGATTTTCAGACATTTTTGCTACTTCTGTATTGTCCAGCAAATAACTTCCGCCACTTGGATTATCCAATAGTCCCAAAATACTTAATAAAGACGATTTTCCACAGCCTGATGGTCCCATAATTGCAAGAAACTCACCTTTTTTAATTTCTAAACTTACGCCATTGACCGCCGTTGTTTCGAGTTCTTCGGTAGTAAATATTTTTTGAATTTTCGTTAATTGAATCATAATTTTATTTATTTTTAAGGTAGTATGGTTTGAAAACCTTGTTTTTATTTTTTTATTTTAATTGTAAAACATCTTTATTTCCAAAAGCACTATAACTGCTTGTAATGACTTTATCACCACTTTTTAAGCCTGATAATACTTCATAAAATTCTGCATTTTTTCTACCCAAACTTATATTTCTTTTGGTGGCTTTTGTGCCTGATTCATCAAGAACATACACCCAATTTCCACCTGTTTCTGCAAAAAAACCTCCTACGGGCAATAAAATTCCTTTGTTAGATTTTCCCAATTCGAGATAAATTGGCAATGTTAATCCACGTTTTAGTTCATCAGGTTTATTTTCTTCAAAGAGCATATCGATTCTAAATCTTCCGTTTTTAATTTCAGGATATACTTTTGAAACATTTAAAGTATATTTTTTATCGTTGAATGTAGTCGTTCCTTTCAATCCAACAAAAATTCTTGAAACATAATGTTCTTCAATTTCTCCTCTTAATTTAAAACCACTGACATCATCAATTTGTGCAATATTTTGTCCTTGTGTAATATTTGCCCCAATTTCTACATCAATAGAAGAAAGCAAACCACTGATAGGTGCTTTGACTGCCAAATTATCGAGGTTTTCACGCCATACGCCTACATTGCGTTGTGTGCGGTCGAGTGTGCCTTCTAATTGCCCAATTTGAATAATTGAATTTTCTTCTTGGTATTTTTGAGAAGCGAATTCGATTTCTTTTTGTTTTATTAATTTTTCATAATCTCTTTTTGCTTTCAAATATTCTGCTTCTGAGATGGCTTTTCCATTCCAAAGTTGTTGATTTCTTTCAAAATTTTCTTTTGCCTGTGCTAATTGAAAATCCAATTCAGAAATATTTTTTTGTAAAGTAAATTTATCGGTTTTTAGTCTTTGTCTTGTATTTTGTAAATCATTTACCAAACGATTAGCCTCAGTTTCTGATTGTAAAAAACTCAATTTCAAACTTTGATTTTCTAACACCAATAAAACATCACCTTGTTTGACCATATCGCCTCCTTCTACCATTTTTTTGGTAACATATCCGCCCACAATTGCATCAAGGCGTATCGTTTTGAGTGGTTGCGCAACGCATTGCACCACAATATACTCATCAAAAACTCCCTCTTTTACAGTAGTGATATTTATTTTTTCTTTTTCGATGTTCAATTTACTTCTTGAATCAGTAAGAATAAATGAATAAGAAAAAAAAGCAACAGCAATTATTGAGAATCCCCACGTAATTATTCTTTTTTGTGTCCAATATTTTTTAGGTCTAATTGTATCCATTTTTTTATGATTAGTTTTTTCTATACATCTTATTTTTCTAAAATATACCAAAATAATTTATTGACTATCAATATATTATCAAAATTAAAATAAGTGTATATTTATTTAAGTATTTTAAAAAAAAAGTAAAACCATTGCAAGTGTAAGCAAAGCAATAGGTATGATTTTTATTAATAGAAGTTTTTAGATTTTGTTTATTTAAAGAAATAAATTTTTTGTTCTAACACATTTTTTATTTTATTTTTGGAATTATTTTTTACTCACAAAAATATGTATTTTTTTGAATAAAACAAAATTTATCAAAAATAAAATCTTTATCAACGTGAGTTCGGGATAATTTTTGGTTATAATCAATTGATTTTCAATTATTTGTAAATGAATATTATTTTCATTAAAATATTTTAATTGATGATTTTTGAAATATAGTCATATATCTATAAACTATGATACAGACTATTATTTCAAATTAAAAAATTACATGTTTTTTTGAACTATTGTTAAAAATATTTTTACTTTTTTTAGAAAAATATATAAAAAAGAATAACACAAGGATTTTCTTTACAAATATATTGATTTTGATAGATGAATACTATTTTTATTGAGATTTGAAGCATATACAAGAAGTTAAAATAAGTTAATTTTATGTTAATTAACATAAAAAATTTGGATTTGTCGTTTGCTTTGCTTTGCTTTGCTTTGCAGTACTAAATTATAAGTCGACAATATTTTGGTGTATTTTAATTATCTTTTTTTTAAATTTACAACTTTTTTTAAAATTATGAAGTTTATTTTTTTGTTATCTGTATCTTTATTATTGACTTTTAGTACATTAAAAGCTCATACTATTAGTAATTTTTCTCAAAATAAAATATCTTTTTCTGGGTGTGAATACACGGTAAAGTCGTGGAGTATTACGTTTGGGCAAAATTCAAAAGGAAAATATATGAAAGTAAAATGGGAGATTGAGTATGATTGTACTAGTAATGGTTGGGGAAAAGGCGAAACTAGTGGTACTGCAACATGGTATTATAGAAATGGACAAACAGTTGGTAATATAATTCCTGACGAAGGTACAAAAATTGATCAACCAACTCTTGATATAATAACAGAATTGGTTAATAAAGAGTTATTAGACTCTGAGAATAAATAATTTTATCTTATTTTTTACAAATATCTTGTACATAATTTCGATTTGTACAAGATATTTGATCATATTTTAATTTAATATTCTATGAAAAATATCATTTTATTTTCTCTCTTATTTTCTTGTAGTACATATAGTTTTATATGTTTATTTTTTGAAAATAAAAACATTGTATATTCTCCACAAATAAGCCTTGAAAAGGGGGAAGGAATTATCAAATATAAATTATATCACGGAGAATCTCGCCACAAAAATTTAGAATTAAACGCTAATTTATCAATAAAAGCACGTTTTTATACTTTTAAAAAAGGAAAATTACTTTGTGAATCTTTGGAAAAAGAAAAAAGTGTTTACGGATTTTATGATTATATTAAGAAAAAATCATTGCCTAATTGTTTAAAAGAAACTTGCAAGATTTTTAATATTGGTGATACTGATGGACGACAATATACTATTAAAAAACTAAAAAATGAAAATGTAAATGGATATGATTGCGAGAAATTTGAAATAACAAGTCCCCATCCTACAGGAAAGAATATCGAAACACAATATATCTGGGTAACCAAAGCATTTAACAAAAAATCGTATTATTTACCTATTCAAGAGAAAATTTTTGATGATTTGGGGATGTTAGTTTTTAATCCTCAAATAAAGGGATTTCCTATCAAAATTGAAACACCAATGTATATGCCTCAAGCCTCCTTATTCATGAATCCTTCAGATATGCTTACGGTTGTTTATGAATTTGAATCATTTGAAGAAAAAAAAATAAATGATAGCATTTTTGACAAAGTTATTAGCAGAATAAATAAATAAAATTAAAACCTACATTCAATCTAAAAAAATGAATGGAGGTTTTTTATTCCCTCTAAAAATCATAATTTCTACCCACAATATTCCATCTAATCGCCAAAGAAGTGATAAGACTTTCGCGATTTTCAGTGCTTACTTTTCTATATATTTGTTTAAAATCTAAAAATAAATTGTGTTTAAATTGATAAGAAGCCGTAAAATCAATGAATAAAAGTTTTGTATTGATGCCTTGCCCTACTTTATTGTTGTATTCTTGGACAAAATTTGAGTTGTTTAAGAAAATATTTCCGCCCCAATTTTTATTTATTTCATCTGCACCATAATCAACATAAAAAGTTTTGGCTGTAATTTGTAGTTTTTTCAGCGGTTGATAACGCAAAATACCAATCAATTCTTGAAAATTTGCACCCAAAGGATGCGCCAAAGGTTGTCTATAATTGCTGTATTCGTTGTATAAATTATTGTGTGAATACATATAAGGACGTACATAATTGAACTCTGCTTGCACATCTAAATTTCTAATTCCAAAAATATCGATGTATTTTAAGCCTGTTTGAAAGCCTTGTTTATTGCCTCTCCAACCTGTTCGATTTCTAAGTTGTGATAATACAAATTCATCAATAAAAATTTGACCATACCAAGAAAATCGTTTTAAAAAGTTCCATTTCCAATCAATACCAAGATTGGCATTGTCAGGGCTTCCTGCTTGTTGTTCGATAGAGCGATAAAAAATAATAGGATTGAGATAACGCAAATCATAGCCTCCGCTTTGTTTTGTAAGTGTGTCATATCGATTAAAAATGATATTTTCAAAGAAACCAATATTAAAATTTTTAGAAATATTCCAACTTAGATAGTGCATTGCCATAAATTTTTGTGGGTATCTTCCATCAGCATTGAGTACGTCTGCGGTCATTTGTGCAAAAATATTTTGATAATGTAATCTTTTTGCAACTTTTGTATTGATTTTTAGGAATAAATAATTGCTTGAAAAATCAGACAAAATCAAAGAACGATAACCATTTCCAATAAAATTTTTATCATATCCAAATTGAAAATTCATTACATTTTTGATGGCATCAAAAGTAATATAACCTCTTGCAGTGAGAAAATCAACATTATTTTTTCCGATAGGTCTTTTGTAATATCCTTCGTTGGGCAGTGCATTGTTGAAAGTGATATAATTGGTGATATATGAAGGAAAAAGTGCTTGATTATCAGTAAAATAAGTATAAAAACCAATTTTATTGCCAATAATTCCTCTCATTTCTAAACCTCTCGAATTAAGAAAAAGCCTTTCATTGTTATTATTTTCAATTCCTCCACCTAAAAATAAGACAGGATTGAGATGAAAATCAAAAGTACTATCTTTATAATGATAAAAGTCTGATTTTTTTTTATAAATTTGTTTGTATAATGGTTTTTCACTATCTGATTTGAAAGTAGAATCAGTCCATTCAAAATTATCTTGTTGTAAAAAATTGAGGTTAAATTGGTCGATATTCGAAAGATTGAGGTTTAAATTTTTTTGTAATGTATCTGCTAAATTTGCAATGTCTTTTCTTCGAAAAGGTTTTAGTTGTGTGTGAATATTTTGATAAATTTTTCCTGATTTTATTTCATATCTATCTATCAAATGCTCATAATCTTTGTTGAGTGGTGCGTAAACCGATTGTGCATAAGAATAAGAAACAAAAACAGATAAAAAAATAGTAAAAAAGTAATTTTTAGATAATAATTTCATATATTTGAAGTTCAAAAGATTGTTTTTAAATTGAATATTTTACAAAAGTAGAGATTATTTTATGAAAATCAAAATGTAATAAAAGTAAATTTGAAGATAAATATTGAAAAAATGACTGAGAAATCTTACATTTATCTAAAAAAAGTAAATTTTTATCGAAAAAAGTGGTTTTGAAGTGTATAATATTTTTTTTATTGAAAAAAAATATCATACCTTTGCGAATTAAATATTTTAATTGCTAACTTTGTAACTAAAATTATTAATTTTGTAAATATTTTACTACTTACTTATTCATTTTAAAATAGCAAAAAATAAAAAATCACAATACGTATTTTAATTATATGCGACAACTTTACCTAAAACTAACTTTAATTTTTTTGATTATGTTTGCGGGTGTCAGTGTAATGCTGAAAGCCCAACCCACTCAATTAGATTTTAGTGCTATCATCAACCAAAATGGTTGTGGTACTGCTCAGTATAAGTTTGATATTACCACGCTCAAAGATGCGCTTGGTAATGATTTACTTTATGCCAATTATTTTTATTACTGGGATTATGGTAATTTGACCAATAGTGGTTCACCTGCTAATAATACGCTTTTTTCAAATCAATTACGAAGTTATGTTTCGCCCGGTAATTATACGGTTACTTTGTATGTATATGCTTCAGCAGTGGCAGTGCCTACGGCATCTCCTTTGCCTTTAATAGTCAAAAGTAAAGTAATTACAGTCTATACCGATCCTGCCCCTGATTTTTTTGCTAATGTGGTAGATGTTTGTTTGGGTGACCCAATTACTGTAACAGACCCTGTTAATTATAGTACACAACCTTTTGTAGGACCGGTTTTGAGTAGAAGATGGAATTTTGGGAATGGTAATTTATTTGATGTAACAAATCCTGCCACTAACACATTTACTTATACATATCCAAATGTAGGTGATTATCAAATTACATTGACAACAAGAACATCAGGTGGAAGACCTGGTGAGGAATGTACAGCAAATAGGATTCGACCTGCTTATATACGTGTAAGACATCGACCTGTGGCTTCTTTCTCAATTAGTAGTGTTCCTCCTGCGTGTGTTTTGCCTTATGCACCTATTTTAACCAACACAAGTACGATTGCTTCTTCGCCTGCTCCTGCGGGTGCCATAACTTCTTATACTTGGCGTTTTTATAATGGACCGAGTAGTGCTTCTCCAGAATTGCCTTTTTCACCAATAGTAACTACGAGTGCAACCGCACCTATTTTACCTGCCAATGCTTATAATGCTGCGGGTACTTATGCAGTTACATTGCAAGCATTGTCTTCTACGGGTTGTACGAGTGCGATTACAGCCACACAAGTATTTACGATTTTTCCACCTACAGTGGCAGATTTTAATGTACCTTCTACAACAACAATTTGTACGGGTACAAATGTTACTTTTAATGATAATTCTACTTCGGGTGCGGCAAGTTATGCTTGGAGTTTTGCGGGGGCGGCATCACCAACAAGTTCTACTGCACAAAATCCTGTGATTACATATACAGCATCAGGAACTTATAACACAACATTGACTGTTACTTATCCTAATGGTTGTGTGCGTACAATTACAAAGCCTTATACTGTAACTGTCAATCCTGCGCCTAATGCAAATTTTACAAATGCACCTAATAATGGATTTTGTCAAGTGCCAAAGACAGTAACATTTACACCTTTACAGGCAAATAATCCTAACTATACTTATACTTGGAATTTTGGACAGCCAATAGGGCCTGGTTTGACAGGACCTATTGCTTTAGGTTATACAGGTGTGAGTACTTATACACAATTTGGTAGTTATAATGTGAGTTTGACAGTAAAAGATAATATTACAGGTTGTGAAACAATAGTAACAAGAGTGCTTACTTTGCAAGAGCCTGTTTTATCTATTGCCCCAAGAAATCCTGTAACTGGTTGCGCTCCATTGAATGTTATTTTTGATGTATCTATGAATGCAATAGAATCTATTGCATCTTATCAAATAGATTATGAAGGCAATGGTACATTTACTGCACCTATTGTTCCTACTCATAATCCACCTACCCCTTTTACGTTGGTTAGTAATTATACTTATACAACAAGAGGTACATTTATTCCTAAAATAAGAATCACTACTACTAATGGTTGTACCATACAAGTAAATTCTCTTACTCCTATTAATGTTGGGATACCACCAGTAATTACAAGTATAACAAGAACAGGTGGTTCGGGAGGAAATTGTCAAGGTGGAACAGGATTTGTATATACTCCAGTTTTTCAAGCGGGTACATCTGCTAATACAATATTAGTATCTTATGGTGGCGCACCTGCGATTCCATATATACCCGGTACTCCATTTCCGTTTCAAACCAATGGAAGTCAAACTATTACTTATACTGCTTCTGACAATGGTTGTTTAGCCGCTCCTATTTCGTTTAGTGGTGCAGGTATAGGTGGACAAATTGAAGACCCATTTCCTTCTATTACTGTGAATGGCGGTGTGCCTAATATTTGTAGTGGTGGTTCGACAAATACATTCTCTGTCAATATTAGTGCATCTGTTCCATCTCCAAATGGAACAACTAATTATATAGTAGATTTTGCAGGAACACAATATTCGAGTTTAACTCCTACTGCTCCTAATAATCCATTTGACCCTGCGAATGTTCAACATACATTTACATCGCCGGGTACTTACACAATTACTGTAATTGCCAATAATCCATCAAGTGGTTGTAGTGCTTCAAGCAGCGTCCAAGTAACAGTAATACAGGCATCAGGTTTTGTGGTTGATTTTAATGTTACAACGCCTACGCCTACTTGTGCATTCAATCCTATTACTTTTGATGCAAGTGCAAGTACTTCATCTGCGCCAGGGGTTACAATAACTAATTATCAATGGAACTTTGGAGATGGTAGCCCAATTTTTATTACCAATAATCCTGTAACTAATCATACTTATGTTCCATCTGCTACTCCTTACACAGCAGGTTTAACAGTTTTATTCAGTAATGGTTGTACCAAAACATATACAGGCGTTCCTAAAACGGTCAATATACAAGGACCTATTCCTGTTATCGCCGTAAGCCCAACGATTAATGGTTGTGTGGGTGATACTAAAAACTTTGCAGGAAGTTTATCAGGTATTTTCCCTAATACAAATAGTGTAGCAAACCCAAGTGGTTGGACATGGAATTTTGGAGATGTGGGTAGTGTGGGTAATATTGTGAATGGACAAAATTCATCACATACTTTTGTAAATCCGGGTACTTATACAGTTACATTGACCGTAAGAGATAATAATACATTGACATCGTTAGGAATACCAGGATGTTTGGCTACTGCTACGGTTCAAGTACAAATATTTCCTAAACCAACAGTATCTTTTACTGCTCTTAATGCCACTTGTGTAGGAAATCCGACTACATTTACATCTTCGGTTACAGGTGCGCCACCTTTGACTTACGCTTGGGATTTTGATGGCAATTTGGGTACTATTGAAAGCAATGTACCTAATCCAACTTATACATTTACTTCACCAGCCACTCCGGGTAATTTGAATAATCAATTGGTTACTTTGACAGTAACCAATGCCAATGGTTGTTTTCAAACATTTACCAGAAATATCAGTGTGATTAATCCTGATTTTGCGATAGGTGCTGTAAGTGGTGCTTTTTCTGCTGTTGCCCCTGCTAATTTAATATTAAATTGTCCACCTAAAAATGTCAATTTTACTGCTAACTCTATTCCTGCGGGATTAGATTTAACAAATTGGACTTTTGATTGGACTTTTGGAGATGGCAACCAAGCCGTAAATGTTCAAAATCCGAGTAATATTTATGATACGCCTAGATCGCCTGATGTATTTAATGTACTATTGACTGCAAAAAATATAATTACAGGTTGTATAGTTACCAAAACATTAAATAATTTTATTACTATTTCTGGTCCAAGAGGAGTGTTTGATTTTGTACCTAAATTTTCGTGTAAACCTGATGTGGTTACATTTACTGTGGGACCTTTCACAGGAAGCCCAACAAAAGTTACTATGGATTTTGGTGATGGAACTTCACAGACAATAGGTAATAATCCTACTCCATTGCCTTCTACGGTTACATTTACACATACTTATACACAATCAGGTACATTTTTACCAATTATGACCTTAGAAGATGCTTCGGGTTGTAGAGTGGCGTATCCAAGTGCAGGAAATGTGAGAGTGAATGTGAGTGGACCTCCTGTGGCTAATTTTACTTGGACAGGTGGGGGTCAGATATGTAGAAATATATTGGTTAATTTTTCAGATTTAAGTTCGAGTGATGCAGGTACACCAAATACAAGTCCACTAAATCCACAAGTAAATCGTTGGGATTGGGCAATTTATCCAGCGGGTACGCCTATTCCTCCCGTTAATACATTACCATTGGCAACGCCATTATTTACAAGTACTTCACAAAATACTGCTTATACATTTACAGCATCAGGAACATATTTAGTAAGATTATCAGTGAAGACTGCTTTCAATCAAGGTGGAACGCCTGATGGTTGCCCTGATACTGAATACAAAACAATAACTATTGTAGATCCAAGCATAACAGCCGCAATCACTACTATAGCACCACCTAATCGTTGCCCAGGTGAGCCTGTAACTTTTAATGGAAATGGTAATACGAATATTAATCCAAAAATATTACAAGGTGTTTGGAGAGTATATCAAAATCCAGTGGGAGTGAATATTCCTTATACAACCCCTCCAGCACTTGCTACTATTAATGCAACAGCAACCGCAGGGGCAAATCCACCTGACCCTTGGACTATGGCAGGTAATTATACGTTTTCAGCTGCAGGTACTTATACATTAGAATTAGTTGTAACAGACGTAGCATTGTGTACGGGTGGAGCAGTCGCAACTCAATTAATAACAGTAGATCCATTACCAACCTTTGCCCCTGCAAGTGGACCAACCAATCAAGCAATTTGTGTAAACCAATCTGCTTCATTTACAGTAAATCCATCTGCAGCTTCTTTGGCGGGCACAGGTGTTACTTATCAATGGCAACAAAATGATGGCGGAGGCTGGGTAAATATTATAGACGGACCTTTGGTAGGAGGATTGGCTCCTGCAATTTATGCAGGTTCTGCAACTTCTTCTTTTACAATTACAAATGGAAGTTTGGGAATTAATAATTATCAATATCGTTGTGTGATTAGAAAAACATTGACAGCAACTTGTGTGGCAACTTCTAATTCAGCAACTCTATCCGTTAATCAAAATCCAACACTTGCCAATGCTGGTCCTGCACAAACTTTGTGTAATGTAACTTCAGTTACTTTGGCAGGGAATGATGTATCACCATTCACAGGACAATGGACGCAAGTAGGTGGACCTACATTGCCTTTGGGTTCTATTGTTAATAGTTCATTATTTAATACACAAGTAAATAATTTATCGATAGGTATTTATACATTCCGTTGGACATCTTCAAGTGGTGCTTGTTCATCTAATTTTGCTGATGTAGTTGTTACAAATGCAAGAACTGCATCAGTAGGAGCAACACAAAACTTATGTGGAGCATCTTCAACGAGTTTAACGGCTAATAATCCAGCATTGTTTGGAGGAACAGGTGTATGGAGTTTGTTTAGTGGTCCTTTGGGAGTTAGCCCAACCATTACACCAACTAATTCATTTAATACAAGTGTTACAGGTTTAGTACCTTCTACAACGCCATATATATTTAGATGGACTACTTCTGGTCCTGGTTGTGCTAATAATTCTTTTGCAGATATTACCATCAATGATAATCCGTTGCCAAGTGCAGTAAATCCGATGTCGCAAACAATTTGTCAAGGACAAACAACGACATTCGTTACTTCGGGTGCGGGTACATTGTCTTATCAATGGCAGGCAGATGATAATGGTGGTAGTGGTTTTGTCAATATTGCCAATACAGCACCTTATTCAGGGGTTACAACACAAACATTGACAGTTACAAATCCTGCATTGACATTTAATAATTATAAATATCGTGTAAGAGTAACAAATGGTACTACAGGTTGCGTTACTTTTACCAATTCTGGAACATTAGCAATACAAGCAGCACCATTAGGCGCACCTACTACAACTGCACCAGCATTCTGTCAAGGTAGCCCAATAGTTATATCATTAACAAATACAAGTAGTGGTTACACATATCAACTATTTACAGGTGCAACACCTGTTGCGGGTGTCCCATCAATTACAGGAAATGGAACAGGTCAAAGTTTTGCAACATTTACTGCTAATACAAGTGCTAGTTATACAGTAGTAGTTACTACGCCACAAGTAAATGGTGTAAGTTGTACGCAAAATTTAACTCCAACTTTAAATTTAACAGTTAATCCTACTCCTTCAGCGTCAGTTGCTGGAGCAAATCAAGTAGTTTGTGCAGCGACTACTAATATGAATGCAACACCAGTGGCATCAGGAACAGGAACTTGGACGATTATAGCAGGTTCTGGTAGTATTACAGCAGGACAACAAAATAGTCCTACTGCATCTATTACAGGATTAGTGGCAGGTGTAACAACTACTTTGCAATGGACAGTAACCAGCGGTGCTGGTGTTGGCGCTTGTCCTCCAAATGTATCAACAGTAAATGTAACGAGATTATCAGCAACTGCCACTTCTAATGCGGGGGCAGACCAAACGCTTTGTGCGGTGGCTACTGCGTTACAAGGAAGTAATCCAGGAGCAGGTACAGGAACTTGGTCAGTTATAGCAGGTTCAGGTACATTTGCCAACGCAAACGATAGATTTACAACAGTTACAAATTTAGGAATTGGAACTAATACATTTAGATGGACTGTGGTAGATGCTTGTGGCACTACAACAGATGATGTAAATATTATTAGAGAATTTGGAAATACTTTTGCCGATGCAGGTCCAAATGTTATTCAATGTGGTGCTACTACTATTTTGAGTGCAGTGGGAACACCAGCCGCCGCCGCAAGGACTTGGACTTTGGCACCAGGCACAAGTTTGGTATCAGGAACATTGACAAGCCCAACCATTACCATAACAGGATTGGCTTTGGGTGCGAATGTATTTACTTGGACAGTAACCAATAGTTGTGCTACTTCTATTTCAAATGTAACTATTACAAGAATAGACAATACAACGCCTTCGAATGCAGGGATTGCTCAAAATATTTGTGGTGCATCTACTTCGTTGAATGCAAATATTCCAGTAGTTGGAACAGGAACTTGGAGTTTTGTAAGCGGTCCTGTTGCTTTAACGAATGCTAATTTTTCGAATGTTAATCAAAATAATGCGAATGTTACTGGAATGACTGCTGTTGGAACATATAGATTCCAATGGACAATTAGTAATGGAGCGTGTACGCCATCATCTACATTTGTTGATATTACAAGAGATGCTTTACCAAGTGCCTCTGTCATCACAGCGATTCCTGATATTTGTGCTGATAACACAACCATTACTGCCAATAATCCAGCAGTTGGAACAGGACTTTGGAGTGTTGTAAGTGCGCCAAGTGGAGCAAATCCAACTTTTGTCAATGCCAACAATAATTCAACTATAATTAATGGTTTGACCGTAGCAGGAACTTATACAATTAAATGGACGATTACAAATGGAACTTGTCCGCCTGCACAAAGCACAGCAACTATTGTTCGTGCATCACCTCCAAGCGTATCAAACGCAGGAGTAGCACAAACTATTTGTGCTGATGTAGTTACTTTGAATGCAAACTTACCTACATCAGGAACAGGATTATGGACAGTAACAACTCCTTTGGGTGCAACAGTTACTTTTTCAAATGCAACAGCAAATAATACAACGGCATCAGGTTTGACGGTGGCAGGTAATTATACATTTACTTGGACAATATCAAACGCACCTTGTACGCCTGCTTCTACAAGCAGTGTGATTATCACAAGAAATGCAAACATAGGTGCTGTTACAATTACACCATCTACAATAAATGTTTGTGGAGCAACAACAACTTTAACAGCCTCTGCTTTACCAGTTGGAACAACAGGGGTTTGGACAATAGTACAAGGAAATGGAACTTTTAGTCCTGCGAATAATCCAAATACAACAGTATCAGGATTGAGTGCAGGTTTGAATAGATTTAGATGGACAGTTACAAGTGGCGTTTGTCCGCAAGTATCTGCAGATGTAATAGTTAATTCATTTACTCAACCTTCTCCTGCCAATGCAGGTCCAGATGTGTTAGTTTGTTCAGGCTCTGGAACTTTAACAGCAAGCACTCCTACAGCAGGTACAGGTACTTGGAGTTATGTAGGCACAGCACCAAGTGGATTATCATTTGGAAATATAAATAGTCCTAATACAACAGTGAGTGGCTTGCCTGTGGGTTCGCATACATTACGTTGGACAGTAGATAATTTACCTTGTACATCGAGTAATGATGATGTATTGGTAAGTGTAAGAGGAAGTGTAAGTTTATCAGTAGCAGGAACAAGTCAAACAACTTGTAACACAAATTGGACTTTGGGAGCAAACCCTGTGAATGTAGCCGCAGGCGAAACAGGTGTGTGGACATTCTCAGGAGGTACAATCGCACCAGTAAATCTAAACAATCCAAATGCACCTGCAACATTGGTTTTAGGCGTAAATTCATTTACTTGGACAGTTAATAATGGTTGTGCAACGTCAGTATCAACCATATTTATAACAAGAGTAGATAATACAACCACCGCCAATGCAGGTACAAATCAAGATATTTGTATCAATGATGTAAATTTAGCAGGAAATCAACCTGCCATTGGCACAGGACTTTGGACGGCAAATGCAGGCAATCCTTCTGCGGTTACTTTTGCAAATGCTTCTCAATTTAATACAGCAGTAAGCGGTTTGAGTGTAGCAGGAGATTATTTCTTCACTTGGACAATTACCAATGGAACTTGCACACCTTCATCAAGCATCGTTAGAATAAGAAGATTATCAAACCCTTCAGTTGCCAATATAGGAACAAGTGCGGTCAGTGTTTGTGCTGATAATTATACAATCACAACAGGAACAAATCCAACAATTGGAACAGGACTTTGGAGTGTTGTAAGTGGTTCAGGTACATTTTCAAATAGTGCAGATGTAAATACACAAATTAGTAATTTGGCGAATGGAGTCAATGTATTCAAATGGACGGTTTCAAATTCTGTTTGCGTACCAACTACTGCTACAATCACAATTACAAGAGCATTACCACCAACTACATCAGTAGCAGGAACAAACGCTTCAATTTGTGCAGATTCTTATACTTTGAATGGTAATGCACCATCAGTTGGAACAGGACAATGGACATTACAACCGGGTTTCCCAGCAGGTGCAGTTGTTACCTTTAATAATAATACTTTAAGTAATGCAGTAGCGAATGGTTTGACGCTTGCAGGAACTTATACGTTCCGTTGGACAATAACCAACGCACCTTGTACGCCATCAACTTCTGATGTGATTATTACAAGATTAGCAGCACCAACAGCCAATGCAGGCACAAATATCACACAATGTGGTGGTCAAATATTTATGAATGCAACAGGTACACCATTAGGAAATGGAACTTGGTCAGTAGTAGCAGGAAATGGAACTTTTGCTAATCCTAATTCACCTACAACAGAGGTAACGGGTATGGCACAAGGATTAAATAGATATAGATGGACGGTTACAAATGGTACCTGCGTTCCAGCAACATCAGAAGTAATTGTAAATTATTCAGCACCACTTTCTAATGCGTATGCAGGAGCAGATGTGGTAGTATGTGATGTGAATGGAATTTTAAATGCAACAGCACCAGCAGTTGGCAATGGTCAATGGGTTTTAATTTCACCTACAACAGGTACTTTGCCTGCGATTGCCAATCCAAATAGCCCTAATTCAGCAGTAAGCGGATTAGTTTTGGGTGATAATATCTTTGAATGGAGAGTTTCTAACGCAATATGTACTACTCCTAATACAGACCAAGTAATATTAACTCGCAGAGGAAATACAGTACTTTCCAATGCAGGTACAAGTTCAAGCACTTGTTTATCAACATTTGCTTTGAATGCCAATATACCAAATGCTTTGGCAGGGGAGGTTGGAACTTGGACAGTAGCAGGAGGTGCTTCAATAGCAGCAATAGATTTGAATAATCCAAATGCAACAGCCACTTTGGCAATGGGAGCAAACTCATTTACTTGGACAGTTGTAAATGGTTGTGCAACAGCAACTTCTACTATCACAATTACACGTACTATTGGAGTAACGCCTTCAATAGCAGGAAACAATCAATCTATTTGTGCTAATACAACCACATTAAATGGAAATATACCAAGTGCAGGAACAGGACAATGGATTGTAACCAGTGTACCTGCTCCATTGACTTTGGCAAGTGTAACATTTGTGGACTCATTTTTGGCAACAACTCAAGTAAATGGATTGACTCAAGCAGGAAATTATATTTTAACTTGGAGAATCGATAATGGTGCTTGCGGTGTAAGTCAAAGCAATGTTCAGATAACTGTAACTCAACAGCCTTCTGCTTCTGTGATTACAACAGCACCAACAAATATATGTGTTAATAATATCAATTTGCAAGCAACAGCACCAACCATAGGAAATGGTCAATGGTCAGTAGTTGCCGCTCCAATAGGAAGTTTACCTGTTTTTGCGAATGCAAATTCAAATAATACAAATGTTACAGGATTAGATGTTGCAGGAAATTATACATTTGCTTGGACGATTAGTAATGGAATTTGTCCTAATAATCAAACAACAATTACTATTACAAGGGATTTAGCACCTTCTATAGCCAATGCAGGTTCAGACCAAACAATTTGCGTGAATAACGTTACTTTGAGTGGTAATAATCCTGTAGTAGGAGTAGGTACTTGGAGTGTAAGCCCAAGTGCAGGCGTATTATTTGGCAATATCAATCAATTTAATACAAGTGTAACAGGTTTAAGCACCGCTGGTACTTATACATTTACTTGGACAATTAGTAATGGTACTTGTACTGTAAACGCAAGTACAATGGTAGTGAATAGATTAGCCTCACCAAGTGTGGCGTTTATCAATCCTACACCAAGCAATATATGTTCTAATACGATAACATCATTGACAGCCCAAGCGATAACAAGTGGTACAGGTCAATGGAGTGTAGTAAGTTTACCGTCAGGTTCAACAGTTGCTTTTGGTACTCCGACAGCAATTAATACAAGTGTAAGTGGTATGAGTGTAGCGGGAAGTTATACATTTGCTTGGACGGTATCAAATGGTAGTTGTGTTGCGAATGTAGCGACAGTGAGTGTTACACGTGATGCAATTCCTACACAATCTTTGGCAGGAGCGAATCAAACGATTTGTTCTGATAATAATATTACCTTAAATGGTAACACACCATTGATAGGTACAGGTTCTTGGAGTGCAGTGAGTGTTCCTTTAGGAGCCAGTGTTAGTTTCACTAGTGGTACACAAGGCAATGCGATAGCGAGTGGTTTTACATTTGCAGGCACTTATAAATTACGTTGGACAATCAGCAATGGTACTTGTAATGTATTAAATGGTACAGCCTCAACTTCAGATGTGATTATTACGCGATTAGATTCTCCAAGTGCTGCATTTATCAATCCTACACCAAGCAATATATGTTCTAATACAATCACATCATTGACAGCCCAAGCGATAACAAGCGGTACAGGTCAATGGAGTGTAGTAAGTTTACCAGTTGGTTCGACAGTAACATTTGGTAGTCCAAATACGACCACTACAAGTGTGAATGGTATGAGTGTAGCGGGAGGTTATACATTTGCTTGGACGGTATCAAATGGTAGTTGTACTCCAAATGTAGCGACAGTGAGTGTAACTCGTGATGCGACTCCAAGCGTAGCCAATGCAGGTTCAGACCAAACAATTTGCGTGAATAACGTTACTTTGAATGGTAATAATCCAGCAGTGGGTGTAGGAACTTGGAGTGTAACACCTTCAGCGGGAGTTAGTTTTGGTAATGTTAATCAATTCAATACAAGTGTAACAGGTTTAAGCACAGCAGGAGCATATACATTTACTTGGACGATTGCTAATGGCACTTGTACCTC
>RDXZ01000200.1 GCA_004293265.1 Bacteroidota bacterium
TATTCAGAAGGCGGTTTTTGCTCGTGGTTTGGCTTTGCGTACTGCTTTGGATTCACTCAAAAATACAAATCTTTCTACAAAACGCCTTCAAAAAGAGCGTTTGGGTAGGTTATACGCACTATACACGCAAGAAAAACAAAATGCAAAGTCTTTGATAAAAACAAAAAAAATAGTATTCAAAGAAGCAGATATTGTTCTTTCTCAACAAATAGGCAACCGAATTGGAGATTTTCCGATACAAATTCCGCCCACACAGACGCGTTTTTCTCTGCGTGCGAAGGCTGATTTGTTGGGTATTCCGATAGTGATAGACCAATTTTGGACATCTGCCCAAACAGACATCAGACAACCCATGAACCGCCTGAGCGTGAACATAGATTGGTTGGCATACCAAACGCAGTTACAAAAACATTTTGCTCAAAAAATAAACGAAGTAAAAAATCAAATCAATACAGATGACCTTCAAAAATTAGAGCAATTAGAAAAATTACAACAAGATTTTCCTAATACTGATAATTTGAAACAAGACCTCGCCAACTATCAACAGCAATACAACGAAGAAAAATTAAAAGAATTGGCTTTGGAAAAAGCAAAAAAAGAAGGAAATAAAAACATAGACAAAATAAAAACGAGTGAAAAAGGAAAAATTGTTGGCGTTGTCTATCAAAAAACAAAAGAAATTAATGCCAATAATGCAAATGTGTTGCTTGAAAATCAAAAAAAAGTATTGGAAGATAGTCTAAAAAAGACTGCGACAGAAAAAAAAGAGGTTTTGACTGCAGAAGCAGGGAAAAAAATATCGCCTATACTGGTGCAAACCTCCAATACAATTTTTATTAACAATTAATTCCTTATTTTCTGACATCAAATTATTTTTTTTATAGTAAAACAATTACCCAAAAAAAATATTTTTTAATTATTTTATTTTGTAGAAAAATAAAAAAACTTTAATTACATTTGCACTTTCAATCATCAATAAAAAAGAAATGGCTTAATTATTGAAAAAAAATAAAAATTATTAAGTAAAAAGTAAAAAAAATGCCCACTTTTAAGCAAACCTTAGACAGAATCAACGAACTTGTGTATAGTACACGCGACCAGATATTGCGTGGATTAGATATTTTTACAAACATTAGTCTTTTGACTTCTATTGGAATATTAATTTATGCTTTTGGAGCAGATTTGGAGGCAGATGAAGTATCAAGAGTATTTCGTTGGTTAGAAGCAATGATTGGTATTTTTGTAGTTGATTTTTTAATTCGAATGTTATATTCTCTCAAAAGAATAGCTTTTATCAAAGAAAAATTATTAGAAAGTAGTTTAGTTGGAATATTTGTTGGAGCAAATTTTTTATATTTAATTGGTATTGACGTATTTTATACCTTGTTTTTTTTCACGCCTTTGACAGATTTTCGTAATTTTTACGAATTTTTTATCATTATTTATTTGTTTACTTTGTTTATCATCAGCACTGCACAAGCAAGTCGTTTTTTGACACAAATACAAATACAACCTGCCACGACTTTTATCATTAGTTTTATTGTTTTGATTTTTGGAGGAGGTTTATTTTTGATGTTGCCTGCAATGACTACCATTCAAGGCAGTATGCGTTTTATTGATGCCTTGTTTACCTCTGCGAGTGCCGCGTGTGTAACGGGCTTGGCGGTACAAGATACGGCAACATTTTTTACGGTCAAAGGGCAAGTAGTGATTTTGATTTTGATACAATTGGGTGGGATTGGGATTGTATCTTTTGCTACTTTTTTTGCTACTTTTTTAAGTCAAGGCGTAGGTTTGAAACAACAAGCAATGATTCAAGATGTGTTAAGTGTGGAAAATATTGGCGAAGCAAAAAACACATTAAGACAAGTAATTATTCTTACTTTTTTGATAGAATTTTTAGGAGCAATATTTGTTTTTATGGCTTGGGACGAAAAAGTAAATTTTTATTCGCCTATTCCACAAAGAGAAATCGTTAGTTATAGTGATAAAAACGTAAAAATAATTGCATTGGCACAAAAAGAAGCAAAAACAGAGAAGCCAATTAAAAAAGATACGATAGAAACTAAATTAGATATTCCGATAGCAGGTGTAGAAGATTCTACTTCCACCACCAATGTAATGCCGATTGCAGGAGAGGAGAACGATTCGAAAACAAAAGAAGATATAAAACCAAAAGAAGTTGCTCCGCCACCTGTGGCTCCTTCAAAAGAATTAAATAATGCCTTATACAACAAAGTTTGGTACTCAATTTTTCATTCTATTTCTGCTTTTTGTAATGCAGGTTTTAGTTTATATTCCAATGGTTTGAACGAAGATGTCATCAATCGTTGTTATTTTTTACATATTTGTATTGCATTTATTATTATTTTTGGAAGTTTAGGTTATACCACCATTACAGATGTTTTTTCACCCAGCAAAATGCGTGAAAGAATGAAAATGCCTTGGAAACAATGGACTTTGGGAAGTCAAATTGCGGTTAATATGACCGTAGTTTTGGGTGTGGGCGGTATGATTTTATATTTTTTATTGGAACAAAAACAATCTTTGGCAGAAAAAAATCTATTTGAACAATTGGTTATTTCTTTTTTTCAATCTATAACTACCCGAACCGCAGGTTTTAATACCGTAACACTCAATTTGTCTTCGATAACAACCGCCACTTATTTATTGATAATATTTTTGATGTTTATTGGTGCCGCTTCTGGCTCGACAGGTGGTGGTATCAAAACTTCTACTTTTTTGATGTTGGTATATGCGGCTTCTGCAAGTATTAGAGGTAAAAAAAATGTAGAAATGGGAAAACGTACTATTTCTCCCGAAACCATCAACCAAGCATTTTCCATAGTCGCTTTTGCCATTGCTTATAATGCAGTTTGTATTTTTATTTTGTGTATTTTGCAAGATAATATGGATATTCGACAATTATTTTTTGAGCAAATATCAGCCTTTGCCACCGTAGGTTTGAGTTTAGAAACAACGCCATTTTTAAATGATTGGAGCAAATCAATTATTATTTTGACAATGTATGTTGGGCGAGTCGGAACTTTGACCTTAGCATTGGCATTGACTAAAAAAGTAGCAAGTACCTCTTATAAATACCCTGACGCACACGTAATGGTTGGATAATCACCACCAAAAATAAGCTAAAATTTACTTAAAACAATTTTTAAAAAATTACGTATATATCATTAAAATAAGACTTAAACTATAACCATGAAAAAAATATTTTTATTTGTATTGATTATATTTTTTGTGTCAATACAAACCAATGCTCAAACGCAAATCAACCAAAAAGTAGAAAATTTTACTGCTTTAAATTTAGTAGATGGCAAGACGATGAATTTGAATGATTATGCAAAAGAGCAAATTTTAGTACTAATTTTTACGAGTGCTAATTGTCCTTATTCTAAATTTTATCAAGAAAGAATAGAAAAATTAGCTGAAAAATATATTAAAAGTCCTGTAAAATTTGTATTTATTGTTCCTGAAACCGCTCAAGAAACACAAGAGGAGGCAAAGAAAAATGCAAAAAATGCAAAAATTCCTTATCTCTTTGATAAAGGACAAGTGTTAGTAAATAAGTTTGTAGCCACAAAAACGCCCGAAGTTTTTGTGTTGCAACAAGTTTCTGCTTTTTTCTTTATTAAATATTTTGGAGCAATTGACGACAACGCACAATCAGCCGAAGATGTAAACAATCCTTATTTATCTAATGCTATTCAACAATTATTAGATAAAAAAAATGTGGATATATCGAATCAAAAACCTACAGGCTGTATTATCAAAAAATAAAAAAAAAACGTTTTTTTAATATGCTAAAAAAAAAATATTGTTACAATAATCAAAATTAAAGTAACAATATTTTTTTTATTTAATTATTTTTTTGTTTTCTTTCTTTTCCAAATTCCAAAATTTTATCAATAAATTCATAAGGTTTGTAGTGATTAATAGCCGCTTGATGAAAAATACAAGTGGCAGGAGTCATACCGGGCAAAGAATTTATTTCAATAATAATTGTTTCAACCTTAAATGGATTTTCGTACACACGCACAAAGGCATCTATGCGACAATACCCTTGTACGTTCAAAAGTTTTGCAGTTTTTTGTAATTCTTCTCGAACTGCTATGGATATTTTTTGGTTTAAATCCTGATTAAAATGATAAATGGCAGGCGTAATATTTTGTCCTTCTCCTGCTAAAAATTTTTCTTCCAAAGATAAAACATCGCCTGTTGCCAATGCTTCACTTGGTTCAAAAACTTCATACAATATCTCAAAATTACTATCAAAAGTTGTAAGCATACCTCCTGTGATTTCTAAAAAATATTGAGCATCTTTTTTTTCTATTAATTCTTCGACCAAAAAGTAATTTTTTTGTGGAAATTCCTCATTTTGTTTGAGGTGTAATATTTTCATTTCTTGTTCCAAAAAATTCTCAAAAGGTCTGAACATCATTTCTGCGAAGGCAATCAATTGCTCACGATTTTTTAGTTTTTTGACCGCCGAACTACAACCGTCATCAGCAGGCTTGGCAATCAATGGAAAATGAAAATTGCTTTCTATTTTTTCTATAATTTTTTGTTTATTTTCTATCCAATCTTTTTCAAAAACCAATGTATGATTTGCCACTAAAATATTATTTTTACGTAAAATTTCGTTGGTTTCATATTTATTGATAGTTGTATTCGAGCTTTCTATACCTGAACCATTGTAAGCGATGCCTAATTTTTCAAATTGTTTTTGTACTGCTCCATCTTCTCCTGGTCTGCCATGTAAAGCAATGAAAACTAATTTTGTCATTTCTGCTAAGTTTTCATAACTGATAAGTTGAGGTTTTTGGAGTATAAAACCAACATATTTTTGAGTAATATTTTGAAATTCTTTGATAATTTTTTCCATTATCGAAGATGTTTTTTGTGTTATAATTTTATCCCTAATATCATCAGCATTATCTTTCAACATATAATTAATAGGTAAAATAAATAATTGATGGTTATTTTCATCACCTGTTAAAAAAATAGGAAAAGGGGCATATTTGGTGGAAGATGCCAATTTTTCATATATATTTCTACCACTTTCCATAGAAATATGTCTTTCTGTCGAATATCCACCCATCAAAACTCCCACAGGAATTTTCTGTGTAGCATTGGTTTTATTTTGGGCAATTTTTTCGTCTAATTTGATTAAATTTTCTTGGAGAACATAGTTATTTTTACCTGTTTTTATTCTTTCAGCCAAAGAAGTTCTGATGATATAAGTCAAAAAATCTTTAGAATTAAGTCCAATTTCTGCCGCTTGATGAAAGAAAAAAGAAGAGGGCATCATACCCGAAGTAGTGTTGGGGTCATTCAAAAAAATCTGTTCGTCTTTGCTTCGTATAAATCCATCGATGCGTGCATACACATTACAATTGAGCGTTTCAAATAAATGACAGCATTGGGTTCTTATTGATTCAATAATTGTTTCAGAGGTTTCAATAGGAGTAATTTTTCGGCTGGTGCCAGGTAAATATTTAGAACGATAATCAAATAATTCATTATATTTTCGAATTTCGGTAGGAGGGAGGGCTAATGTTTTTCCATTTTCATCTTGAATTACGATACAAGAAAACTCTTTTCCCTCAATAAATTCCTCGAAAAAAACAAATTCTTCACTATCTTTGGCAGTGATTTCAATATCATTTTTAGTGTTTTCTAATAAAGCCAATAGTTGTTCTGGATTGTATATTTTTTGGTTTTGATTAGTAAAAATTGGAAAACCAATTCCCTCACGAATATCTGTGAACTTTATTAAAAATTGTTGTTTTTCACTATCATTTTTATTTTTCCAATCTGCTATTTTTATTTTTTGAATAAAAAAACTTTTATCTAAACCGTTTTCAAATTCTTCTTTGTTTTTGATAATAGAAATACCAATCGAAGAGCCTTGATGTGGGGCTTTGATAACAAAAGGCAAACCTAATTGTTTTTGTACTTCCTCAAAAGTTATTTTATTTTTTTTAGAATGAACAATTTGTTTGGCACGATGAAAGCCTGCATTTTTGAGAATATTATGCTGAACAATTTTATTGATACCAATAGCGGAAGGTAAAATTCCACTGCCTGAATAAGGAATTTGATACCACTCAAAAATGCCTTGAATATTACCATCTTCGCCATATTGCCCATGTAATGCCAAAAAAGCAAAATCAAATAATTTTTTAAATTGATGAGGCTCTATTTTTTTACCTACTGCATTGATGATTTCTTGTAGTTTGTCATCTGTTAAATTGCTCAAAGATTCGATATAAATTTGTATTTTATCAATAGATTTAGGTACAAATTGAGCAGGTGGATAAAAATCTCTAATTGTTCCTTTGTACATATATTGCCAATCTAATTGGATAAAATTACCTAAACTATCCACAAAAATCGGCACAGGTTCGAATAAATCTTTATTCAAATTATCATAAACAGTTCTTCCGCCTGCAAAAGATACTTCACGTTCGCGTGATTGACCGCCAAAAAAAATTCCTATTTTCATCTTGCAAAGATAAATAAGAATTTTTAAAATGATAAATTTTAAGCGTTTTTTTGGAAAAAAATTGTTGATGTTAGGATAAATTTTAAGTATTCATTTAACCTATTTTGTTATTGATGTATTACTATTTTTTATTTATTTCTTTGCGTAGTTGTTCTATTTGTTCGATTGTCAAGCCTATGCCTTTTGCTATTGTAACATTATCTAAACTTAGTATAATAAAGTTTTTAGCAATTTCAATTTTCTTTCCCTCCAATGCTGTTTCGACTGCCGTTTCGACTGCTGTTTCAATAGCACTTTTCATTCCCCAATATTGAATTAAATTTTCTTCATAAATGGCTCTTTGTTCAGTGCTTAAACTTGCTAA
>RDXZ01000201.1 GCA_004293265.1 Bacteroidota bacterium
TAGTCTAAAAACTTATACAGACTATCAAAATACAATTGATACGGCGTTTATGGAGGGGGAAATCAAAGGAAAAATGGAGGGAAAAGAGGAAGGTAGAGTCGTAGGAAAAGTAGAGGAAAAAGAAATTGTAACGGTTAATTTATTGAAAAAAGGAATGACTTATGATTTTATTGAAGAGGTTACAGGTTTGTCTTTCGAAGAAATAGAAAAAATCAAAAAGAAATATAACCTTTGAGATGAAAGTATTTGAAAAATGGTTCTTAGAAAGTTATTACGGAGTTACCAAATAGGTAGGCTCAAATTAGGTTCAGGCAAGCGTTTTTGCTATCCAAAACCGTATTCCCGCAATAACTTTCGAAGAACCATTAATTCCTATCTAAAAATTGCTATAATTTATCAAAACTAAATTTTATCGAAAAAATATTAGAATACAAAGCGTTTGTTGTTTTGTCTGTGTTATTTCTTGTTAGGGCATAATCAATACTAAAATCTTTGATAACTACTCCCAAACCAAAGCTATATTGTGCTTGTGCGTATTGTGTGCCGTCAAAATTCTTAATTTTTTGATATTGATTTGCCCCCGCTCTCAAAAAAACTATTTTTTGATAGTCTAATTCCATACCCAAAGAAGGACTTAATGAAAAATAATCGTTGGCTAAAAGTGTATTTCTGCGTCCATCTGAAGTAATCGCGGCATCAAAAGCCAATAACATATTTATATCTTTGCTTAACTTTAAATTTTTTCCTACTCCTAAAATAGCCCTTGGTAAAGTAAGTTCGGTAGAAGTGCGCGGAATTTGGTTGCCTGTTTGGGTATAAACATCATACAATAAAGAAGTATTGTGCGTCCAAGTATTAAAAGTAGTACTCACATCTCTTAAAAGTAAGCCTAATTGCCATGTGCCAAATTTACGCTGTATGCCTGCGTCAATCCCAAAACCAAAGGCATTTGCAAAATTGCCTGCATTTCTATAAATAATTTTGAAATTTCCACCCAATTCCCAACCTTTTATTCTACGACTATATGTTACTAAAAAACCATAATCAGCGGCACTAAAAAATTTTACATTGTTATAATTAATGTTACCATTTGCGTCGTATAAAAATCGTGTATCAGGAATGTCATCTATACCAAAACGAATGGCTGTAATACCAATGCAACTATTGCTATCGACTCTGGTAGCAAAAGAAGCAAAATCGTATTTAGCAATACCGCCAAAATGTTCAGAGTGCATCAAAGCAGCTTCATATCTTTTTTTAATTCCTAAAAGCCCTGCTGGATTCCAATAACCTGCTGTAACATCTTTCACGATTCCGACTTGAGTGTTGCCCATTGCTAAGGCTCTGCCTCCTACTCCAATATTTAAAAACTCATTGCTATAAATAGGAGTTGTTTGGGCTTTTAATTTATTGATGGTAAAAAAACAACCACAAAAAAAACAAATAATGATGGGTAATAATTTCATATTATTTTAATTTATATATTTGTTTTAGTCTATCTAATTCCGTTTTGTATGTTTTTGATTCTTCTTCTATGGTTTCTAATTTTTGTAAAATACTTTTATTTTCTAATTTTTGTTGTTCTTTTTCAGTAATATCCTTGCCATTAATCAATACTCCAATGACTTGGTTTTCTTGTTTTAAAGGTATAAAATGAAATATAAAATATTTATTTTCTTCATTTTCAGCATTTTTTAACAATGTTTCATAAACATTAGTCTGATTTGACAATGCTTTTTCGATGCCAATAGCAAAAAATTGTCTGATTTGTGTACCCAATATTTTACCAATTACCAAATATTTGACTGGATTAGTTACCTGTCCCCAAAAATTATTGATTGAGTATTGATTAAATAAAATAATATTTTGTGTTTTGTTCAAAATAATTTGTAAATCTAAAGAATTACTTAAAAGATTATCCAGCCAAAGCTCTGATTGTTGTAAATTAAAAACATCACGATTGATTTTATCATATTTTTGATGCATCGATTTGAGTTCATTTTCTAATTCTTTTTTTTGTTTTTCGGCTATTTTTTGTTTATGTGCTACTTGTTCTTGTGTGGCTTGTAGTTTTTCTACGGTTTCAACCAATTCAGTTTCTTGTGCTTGTAAAACCTTTCTTTGTTTTTGACTTTCGTCGAGTAATTTTTTGGTTTGAGAATTTATTTTGGCAGACACAATAGTAGTAGCCAATGTTTCTGCAATTTTTTCTATAAATTCGATTTGGTAATTTTCTAAGGGTGAAAACATTGCTAGCTCAATTACGCCTTGTGATTTTTTTTCATTTTTCAAAGGTACTAAAAGCAAATAATTGGGAGTAGCCGTTCCCAAACCTGATTTTATTGCAATATAATCTTCTGGAATATTATCGATATAAATTGTTTGAGATTCTTGGAAAGCCTGCCCAATCAATCCTTCCTCAGTAGAAAGAATTTTTCTTACATATTTTTTTTTGTCATAAGCATAACAAGCCATCAATTCTAAGGTATCTTTTTTATTATTTTCGCTATTTTCATTCAAAATAAAAATACCACCTTGATTTGCTTTGATATATTTGACTAATTTTTCTATTAAAACATCACTTGTAACGCTAAAATCTTGTGAATCTGAACTTAAAACTTCAACAAAATCTGCCAATCCATTACTTACCCAGCTTCGTCTGATTTCTTGTTGTTTGATATTTTGTGCTTGTTTTTGTGCTTTTACAAGAGATTTTATAATTTCGTTGTCTTTTTCTGAATAAGTTAAATAATCTACTTCTTCGTCATTTTCTAATTTTTGAGCAAAATTTCTAATTTTTTGAAAACTTTGTGCAATTTTATACAAATCTTTATTTAGTTCTCCCAATTCGTTATTTCCCTCATCACGATAATAATACAAAGAACCTTCATTTCCGTCTATAATAGCACGACTCACATCAATCATACGTTCCATAGGGGCAATGATTCGGTGATAAAGTACATTTTGTAACCAAAACATAATTCCTACATATAATATTGACATAATTTCATCAATATAAGTTTTAGGATTAAACCCAATAATATAATTGAGTGCAATCAACATCAATAAAATAGTTATACTCAGATTAAGAATTTCTCTTAATTTTAGATTTTTTAATAAATCATACATATTTTATAATCTAAATTTTAGTTTTTTGTGGAAATATAGTTTTTGTTAAAAATATTTTTAAGTTGGTTAGTTATATCTTACATTTAAGATTTATTTCTTATCAATACTTTCAAAAACTATGCAAAATTAAAAATATAACCAAAACCAATTCCAATTTCCCCTTTCATTGTATTCTAAAGTTGGTGCGGGCAACCGAAACATATTTACTACATACAACACTTTTTTTACCCATTTTTTATTGGTTTTGATGGCTGTTAAATCCCAATCTAAGCCCAAAAAAAATCTTCTATATGGATTAAAACCTGCATTTATATTTTTATTATCTTCTGCAAAAATCATTTCGCGTGCTGAATATCCTGCCGAAATATTTAACCATTTTGGAAATTTTGATGTTTTTGGAAGAAATTTATCTATATCAATTGAGTACCAATAAGTTTGTGCATTATAATCTTTGATAAATTGTTCTGCCAATGTTTTTCCTAACAAATTTGGTCTTAAAGGTGCTAAACCTGAAGGATAAAACGAAAATTTTGGGTGAATACGTATTTCATTCCAAAGTTTATATTGTCCCCAACTAAAAAATGCTCCTGTTGTATTAGCCAAAAAATCTCCCCAAGAAGCACCATATTCTTCAGAAAATCCGTCTAAAACTTCTATATTCAACATCATAAAAGACGAAGAAGCGGCACCCCAAAAAAGTGCTTTTTCTTTTTTCATTCCTGCATTTTCTAAACCATTAGTAATGGCACTTGTCAGATGAAAAGTGGTATAAAAATGTCCTAATTTATCCATTTGTTTCCATTCTTTATTATCATTAAAAAAATGAAATTTTCCCATTCCATCTTGCCCATACCAAGTAATACCTAACAAAGTCATAGCGCCTACATAGCTTCCTGCACCTATCCAAGCCAAACGATTGATTTTTTTTTGCGTACTATCTCTATTTTTTTCTATTGTCAGCTGACTAAAATTTATCACAGCACTTGCTTTTATGGTTGTGATTTGTAATAAAAAAAACAGAACGATATACCCATATTTTTTCATACTTTTTATCTACTAACTTTTGGTAAAATTTAATTCTGTATCATCACCTACATTCAAACTCTGTACTAATCCTGTCAAAGAAGTATCATTACCAATCACAGAGGCGGTCAAAATCACGTCTTCTAAGGCACTATATGCGCCAATGATTGAGTGAGTAACAATCGTATTTTTAAGGACTGAGTTTTCTCCAATCGCAACATTTGGTCCGATAATCGAATTTTCAATTTTACAATTTTCGCCAATGCTCACAGGCGGAATCAAAATTGTGTGTTTAAATTGATGTTGAATTGGATTTTTATTTTTGGCATTGTTCAATAAAATAGCATTTGCCTCCAATAAAGTTTCTTTTCTACCACAATCAAACCAATTATCGACGTGTATGGCTTGAATAAAATGTCCTTTTTCTATCAACATCATCAATACATCAGTGAGTTGATATTCGTTGTTAGTTTTGATATTTTTATCGAGTAATTGTGCTAAGGTTTCAAAAAACAAACTTGTGTTTTTGATTTTATAAACGCCTACTAAGGCTAAGTTTGATTTGGGAATTTTTGGTTTTTCGATCACTTTTAGCACCTGTAAAGTTTCGTGATTTGCTTCTGCAATTCCAAAACGCACAGGATTATTTACTTTTTTTACTCCAACGCTTGTGTTTTCTGCTTCAATTATTTTTTTTAAATCGAGATTGACAATAGAATCACCAAAAAAGATTAAAAATTCTTCTTCTTCTTTTAAAACATCTTTGGCTACCCAAATGGCGTGTGCTGAGCCTTCTCTTGGCTCTTGCTCAATACAATCAATATTAATTTTATGTTGATAATTATTGATTACAAATTCTTCAATTTTATCTCCCAAATATCCTAAAATGAAAACAAAATCTGTGATTCCGCCTTCTATTAAATAATCAATAATATGCCCTAAAATAGGTTTTCCAGCCACAGGCACCAATACTTTAGGTTGTGTATGTGTGTGTGGGCGTAGGCGTGTGCCTGCTCCTGCTACGGGAATAATTACTTTCATAAGTGTTTTAATTTTTTAAAAATCTGTATAAAAATCAATATTTTTTAGTTCTTTTTCATTATTTGCGAGGTATTTTTTTGATGACTGCCGCAAAAATAATCTTATTTTAGGATATAAAAAAATTATAACCAAAAATAACATTATTTTTTGATGAAATTATTGTTAATATAATTTTTGGCTTTTGTAAGTTTGATTAATGGCTGACTTTGTTTTTGGGTTTGATTAACAACAAACTTGTGCAAAAATACATACATTTTTTGAAAAAGTAACACAAAATCAATTATTCTTTTTTGAATTTTTTTTTATCTAAATCAACTTTGATATTCTCAAAAGTAGAAAATAATTACAATTTTTTATGCTCTTGCTTGCCTATCCTCGCAGGCAATAGCAAAAGTAGAACCAAATTTTCCCGCTATTCAACTATAATTTTTGAAAAAAATATAAATTTTTATTTTTATTTGTGTATTTTTGCAAGTATTTATAAGATTGAATAAAAAAATGACAAATTGGTTATCACGAACCCAACTTTTAGTGGGAGAAATTGGTATAAAAAATTTACAAAATAAACACGTTTTGGTCGTAGGAATGGGCGGTGTAGGTTCCTATGCCGCTGAATATATATGCAGAGCAGGCATCAATAAACTCACTATCGTTGATGGAGATTTGATAGAAGAAACCAATAGAAATAGACAACTTCCTGCCTTGATTAGCACCGAAGGCTTGCCAAAAGTATCGGTAATGGCACAAAGATTGAAAGATATTAACGCTGATATAGAGTTAATTGTCTATCAAAATTATTTAGAAGAAACAAAAATTATAGAAATTTTGGAAGCAAACCAATATGATTATGTGGTTGATGCCATTGATACAATTACGCCAAAAATTTCGCTTATCAAAAATTGTTTACAAAGAAAAATAAAACTCATCAGTGCAATGGGGGCAGGTGGAAAATTAGACCCAACACAAATCAAAATTGATGATATTTGGAAAACTTATCATTGCACCTTAGCACAACAAGTCAGAAAAACGTTGAGAAGATGGAAAATAAAAGGAAAATTTAAGGCTGTTTTTTCTACCGAAATTCCTGATAAAGCACATTTAGGATTTACCTCAGAAGATGTGAGGCATAAAAAATCTTTTTTAGGTACAATTTCTTATATGCCTTCTTTATTTGGTGCTTTTTGTGCGTCAGTAGTGGTTCGTGATTTGATAAAAAAAGATAGTTTATAAAATTACCATAAAAAATATATTAATATGTTTTCATTTTTTTTGCAACCGATTTTGTTGTTGCCTATTTTAGCCTCTTTATTTTTGGCTATTTTATTTTTACAATCTGGTTTGGATAAAGTTTTTGCTTGGCAGGGCAATTTATCTTGGTTAGAAGGACATTTTAGCAAAACTTTTTTGAGAACACAAGTCAAAATGATGTTGGGCGTAATTACTTTTACTGAGGTAGCGGCGGGAGTTTTGTGTGCTTTGGGAGTTTTTGAAATTTTATTTTTTAAAACCGCCATTTTATCACTTTTGGGTGGAGAATTGGCAAGTTTGACGCTTGTAATGTTGTTTTTTGGGCAACGTATTGCGCAAGATTATGTCGGTGCGGCGGGCTTAGTGCCTTATTTTGTGATGAGTTTGATTTCCAATATTATGTTTGCACTATTGACAAATTATACGTTTA
>RDXZ01000202.1 GCA_004293265.1 Bacteroidota bacterium
AATAAAAAAGACAGGATTACAAGATTTACAAGATTTTTTATTGTATTTATCCTGAAAATCCTGTAATCCTGTCAAAAAAAGTTTTATATGCTGGAAATATTGGTCAAATAAAGACGAAGAATTTAAGCATATTTTGTTATTACCAAGTGAAATAGAGTTTATTTAACACTAAAATAAAAACTTTCCAAAAGTTTTTGAATTTTTGGAAAGTTAGAACTCACACTCATCTAACTTACTTCCATATAAATTCTTCTTTTCCTAAAAAATTACCTTTTTGGGCATATTTTTCGTATTTGAGATAAATTTTTTCTTGAATATCAATATAAAAATATTCTACAAATAATTTATTTTTTAGATATTTTTTTTCAAAAACAATTACATTTTTAAAAGATAAATTTTGATGAATTTCATATTTTTTTATAATCTTTATAATTTTCATTGTGTATTTTCCTTTTTTGTCTTCGAATGTTTTGAATTGATTGATATTTCCGACAAAAAACTTTTGATTTTCGATATAAAAAAAATCTTTTTCTTCTTTAATAATCAAAATATGACTTTCAAAAGGACTTTTTTGTAAAGAAACTTGTTTATAAAAATATTCATTTTGGTTGTGCTTAGTTTGAACATTAATAATTTCTGCTTTCAAAAAAGTTGTTTTTTCTGCCTTTTCTGTTTTGTTTTTATATTGATAACTGATGATTTTAATTTGAGATTTTGAAAACCAAATGAGTAAAAAAGGCAATAAAAAAAATACAAAAGTAATATAAATCAAACCAATAATTCTGTTTTTAATGGCTAATTTTCCTAAGTTTCGAGCCAAAAATATAGGAATATTTCTAAAAAATAAAATTGGAAAAAATATCATTACCCCAATGATATTAAAAAATATATGCACAAAAGCAATTTGTAGAGCCGCTTCGTTTTGTTGAGGTAAAGCCGCCAACAAAGCGGTGATGGTTGTACCAATGTTTGCACCCATCAAAAAAGGAAAACATCTACGCACCGACAAACGATTACTCGCCACAATCGGCACAACCAAAGAAGTAACCAACGAACTCGAATGAACAAAAGCAGTAATCAAAATACCTGATAACAACGATTGCCAAGCACTTCCAAATAAATATTTTTCCCATACACCTTCAAAATTTTGTTGTAAACTTTGTTTAAAACTCATTGACATTCCTCTTATCATCAAAAATAAACTTGCTACCGCCACCACCAACGCCAACCAACTTATTTCTCCCAAAGAAACATAAATCGTTTGAGTAATTGGTTCTAAAATATAAGTAACAGGATTGACCAAATAAAATATGCCAAAACCTTTATAATCAACAAAAAAATGAGTAAAATATTTGGTTAAATTTGATAAAGTATTAAAATAATATTCCAAAGGAAAAAGAATAATGGCTGTCAAAATATTAAAAAAATCGTGCAAAGTAGCCGCCGCAAAAGCTCTGCGAAATTCTTTTTTTCGCATAATATGCCCCAATGAAACGATTGTGCTGGTTACGGTTGTGCCAATGTTAGCACCCATAATCAAATAAACCGCATTTTGTGTGGTAATCATACCTGAAGCCACCGCCGCCACCAAAGCAGAAGTAACAGTAGAACTACTTTGCAACAAAGCCGTAATCAAAATTCCGATAAAAAGAGCAATAAATGGATTGGCAGTAGCCAAAATTACTGACTCAATAATTTCTACGTGCAAGGTTTTGAAAGATAAAATCAATAATTTTAAACTTATCAAAAAACCAATAATGTAAAAAGAAATTTTGAACAACAACGAAATTTTCATTAGTTAAATAACAAAAATAAAATATTTTTTTGAATAGAATTGCAAAAATAACATAGAAAAAAATATAAATCTAATTTTTTTACAAATATCAAAATAAAATAACTTGCACTTAACAATAACTTAATATTAAAATTTTATGATTTCGATAACAATATTTACTATTATTTTTAGTTATGTTTGCAAAAAAATTGTTTATCAGATGAAAAAAAATACCTTAGTCAGTTTACTTACTTTTATTTTAGTAAATTTTTCATACGCACAAGCACCTGTACCTGCGTCTGCTCAATCAAAACCAATTATTTTATCGAATGCAACGATTCATATTGGTAATGGACAAGTTTTGAATAACGCCTCAATTCGATTTGAAAATGGTATTATTAAACAAATTGGTACACAAGTCGAAAAAAATGGAGCAGAAGATATTAACTTAAACGGACAACATATTTATCCGAGCTTGATACTTCCAGCCACTTCTTTGGGTTTGACAGAAGTGGGTTCGTTAAGACCAACACACGATTATGAAGAAGCAGGAGATTTTAATCCAAATGTAAGGGCGATGGCGGCGTACAACGTAGATTCAGAAATTACGCCTACATTACGCTCTAATGGTATTTTATTGGCTCAAATTATGCCCAGAGGTGGAATGATTGCAGGCACTTCGTCTGTGGTAGAGTTGGAAGGATGGTCAAAAGAAGATGCACAACATACGATTGATAATGGGTTACATATCAATTGGATACCTATGTTTTTTAGGGGTGGATTTTTTTCGCCTTCGGGGAATGTCAATAAAAATGAAAAAAGAGATGAACAAATAAAAGTTTTGCAAGATTTTTTTGTGGAAGCCTTGTCTTATTTTCAAAAAGGTGGCACAACACCCAAAAATCTTAAAATGGAAGCAATGAAAGGAATTTTTGACGGCTCAAAAACTTTGTATATTCACACTTCTTTTGGCAGAGAAATTATCGAATCAGTGCAATTTGCTCAAAAATATCAAGTAAAAAAAATTGTAATTGTTGGTGGAGAAGATTGTTTGCCTGTCGCTGATTTTATGCGTGAAAACAATATAGGAGTTTTATTAAGTCGCGTACATCGCCTGCCTTATCGCCCCGAACAAGACGTTTGGGAGCCTTATCAAATGGCGGCAAAATTAAAAAGCAAAGGTGTTTTGGTAGGTTTGACTTATGACGAAAACGACAATGAGCCAATGGGCGCAAGAAATTTAGTTTTTTTGGCAGGAACTTGTGCCGCACATGGCTTAGATAAAGAAAGTGCTTTGGCAACCGTAACCTCAAACACAGCCAAAATATTAGGCATAGACTCAAAAGTAGGAACTTTGGAAGTCGGAAAAGAAGCAACTTTGGTGGTTTCTGAAGGAGATATTTTGGATATGCGAACAAGCAAAGTCGTACATGGATTTGTGCGAGGCAAAAAAATAGATTTAAACGATAAACAAAAAGAGTTATATCAAAGATATAAACAAAAATATTCTCAAAAATAAATAAAAAAAAAGGCTGAATTTTTAATCAGTCTTTTTTTTTAAATAAGAAAAAAGCAAAATATTTAGATTTTTATAATTTGGTAGTGAATTTGTAATATACAAACTATATCTAATTTTTATGTATCAAAAGATGTATCAAAAAACATATCAAAAAACATATTTTATCTTTCAATTGTTGTTTTTATTTGTTTTTCAAACGCTGTTTTCACAAGAACACGCCAGCGAAAATCATATTAAAAATGTTACATTAGAATCTCAAACGGCTACTTTATTGCATCAAATTACTAATACAACCAAAGAAAAAGAAAGGATTGATTTGTATAATCAATTGTGTGAAATTTTGGATAATAGTGAACCTGTGAAAGCCCGAAAATATGCACAAATTGCCTTAGATTTAGCCCAAAAAAATAATTATGAAAAACAAGAAGCAGAATCTTTTAAAAATATTGGAGTAGTGTATCAATTACAAGGCAATGCTTCGCAATCGCTGGAATATTTTTTTAATGCGTTAAGAATTTATGACAAAATAAAAGATGAAAAAGGTATTGCACAAACTATGAACAATGTTGGCGTGATTTATCAAGAGCAAGAAAAATATGAAGAAGCCCAAAAATATTATGAAAAAGTATTAAAAATTGATGAAAGAATAAAAGATGAAGAAGGAGAAGCAAGTACTTTGAATAATTTAGGAGATATTTTTTATCGACAAGATAAATTAGATTTGGCATTTAATTATTATGAAAAATCTTTACAAATTCGTCAAAAATTAAACCACCAACAAGATATTGCCGTTTCTTTTAATAATATGGGCTTGGTATATTATGCTAAAAATAATTATAAAAAAGCTTTGTATTATTATTATCAAGCAATGAAAATTGATATTTTGGGTAAAAATGAAATCAATTTGAGTGCAACTTATAACAATATTGCCAATACATATCTCAAATCTGAAAAAATAGATAGCAGTTTTATTTTTGCCAATAAAAGTTTGAATTTGGCAGAAAAACATAATTTATCACAATCATTGCAAGAATCTTGTCAGACTTTATCCGAAATTTATACCATTAAAAAAAATTATGAAAAGGCTTTTGAATATCAATCTTTGTATTTGATGAGCAAAGAAGCACAATTTAATGAAAAAAATAAAAAGAAAATCGAAAACTTACAAACTTCTTACGAAGTTGAAAAAGCACAAAATCAATTAGCATTGCAAAACAAAAAAAGACAACTACAAGATTGGATTATTGGAGCAGTTTCGATTGGTTTGTGTTTGGTTGTTTTGTTGATGTTGGTTTTGTTGCGTTCTTATCAACTGAAAAAAAGAGATAATAAATTGTTATCTCATCAAAATACCGAAATTATCAGACAAAAAGAAGCCATCGAAGTTAAAAACCAAGCGATTACGATTAAAAATGACGAAATTGAAAAACGAAACAAAGAAATTGCACTCAAAAATCATAATATTGAAAGTAGCATCAGATACGCACAACGCATACAAGCGGCTATGTTGCCTTCTAAAAAACAGATTGATATTGTGTTACCAAATTTTGTTTATTTCCGTCCTCGTGATGTAGTCAGTGGTGATTTTTATTGGTTTTATCAAACTGAAAAAAGACCGATTTATGAACAAGTGCAAATCGGTGAGGAGGTTATTCAAAAATTAGTAAGGTTTGAAAATGAAAAAATAATTTTTTCTGCCAACGATTGCACAGGTCATGGCGTTCCCGGTGCTTTTATGTCGATGATTGGTGATTCTTTGCTCAATCAAATTGTGAGTGATAAAGGCATTTGCTCTCCCGAATTGATAATCAAAGAAATGAATAATGGTATTATGGAAGCACTCCAGCAAGAAGAAACGCATAACAAAGACGGAATGGATATGATGGTTTGTGTGATTGATATGGTCAATAAAACAGTAGAATATTCAGGAGCAAAAAACTCGCTTTTATACGTTCAAAATGGTGAACTTTTCGAGTGTAAAGCAGATAATTTGTCTGTCGGTGGTTGGCAAGGTATAGATTATAAAGAAAGAAATTATACTAAATACACACTAAGTTTTGCTGAAAGTCCTTTGGTGGTTTTTATGTATTCTGATGGTTATCAAGACCAGTTTGGAGGTGAAAACAATCGTAAATATAGTAAAAAACAATTTAGAGAAACTTTACTCAAAATTTCTAACGAACCAATGACTTATCAAAGAAGTATCTTAGAAGAAACTTTTTTGGCTTGGAAAGGAAACGAAATGCAAATGGACGATGTATTGGTAGCAGGATTTAGAGTAGTTTAATCAAGTTTTAATGTGATAAAAACTCTGCTAACATTTGTGCCAATATAAAATCTGCGAACAAAATAGCAATACAACTTGAGGTTACTGCTTGTGTGCTTGCTTTTCCGACTTCCAAAGCACCTCCTTCGGCATAATATCCTTTGAAAGCAGAAATAGAGGCGATTAAAAAAGCAAAAGTAAATGCTTTTATCATGGCAAAAGTTACACTAAATTGCTTAAAATCCGTCCTAATTCCTTGAATATACTCTACTTCTGTGAGCTGCCCCGCAAAAGTCCCCGCTAAAAATCCACCCATAATCGATAAAAAACCTGCCATAATTACCAACATTGGAATCGTAATCAAAGCACCCAAAATTTTAGGCAATACCAAATAGGAAATGGAGTTAATTCCCATTACTTCTAAGGCATCTATTTGTTCTGTGATGCGCATTGTGCCTAATTCACCTGCGATATTAGAACCAACTTTACCCGCCAAAACAATACAAGTGATAGTTGGAGCAAGTTCTAAAACTGTCATATCACGTACAATTTGACCAATTACGTACAATGGAATCAAAGGGCTTATCAAATTATAAGCGGTTTGTAAAGCACTCACTGCTCCAATAAAAGTAGAAACAATGGCGATAATAAAAACTGAATTGACACCTATCCCAACACATTCATCAATGATTAACTTCACATAGACCGTAAAACGTTCTCTATTGACAAATAAATTAGAAATAAAAATTAAATATTTACCAAATTGTAACATGTTTTTAATATCTTTTAAATAGGTGTTTGAGTATTGATTTTGATAACTGATGTTATTTTATTAAACCCAATGCAAAGTTAGTATTTTTTTTCAAATATTCAAAAAAATAGACAAAAAACATTTTTTAGAAACAATAATTAAATAAAGTGATAATCTATAAATAACAAATTTCGTCAGTGTATTGCGAATAAAGTTATTGTTACATTACTTTTGTTGGTGTGGTGTGAGGTTTTTTTATACTTATTTATCTGCCAAACCAACGCCTTTTCTACTCAAACCAATGACTTAACTTTGATTTGTTACACGCAGGCTGTTGGTTCGCAACAGACAAGCCACAGGCTTGTAGTTAGGTAGGTACAAGCCAAAGGCTTGCTCCCCCAACTGGTTTAAGTATTTCCAAAAAAAAAAAAAAAAGTAAAACTGGCGCAAGTTTGAGCGCAGCGGAAACTTGTGCCTCTGTATTAATAGAAGTTTCCAGACTTCAGTCATTCGGAGAATGACAAT
>RDXZ01000203.1 GCA_004293265.1 Bacteroidota bacterium
CAGATTAGCGATAATTGAAGCATTGTATTGGGTAGTTTTTATATTCGAATACAAAAATACGCAATATAATTCAATTTTTTATAATGGCACTCATGTTGAAATATTATAATTCACAAGTATTTAGTATTTTTATATTTTAAATTTTTGTTTTCTGAATAATTATATTTATTTTTGCAGTAGTTAAATTTTCAGATATACATTATTATAAATTTCATATCATATTTCATGAAAAAAATCATCTTTCTTGTGAGTTTGGCAATGAGTTTTCAACTTGTTTTTGCACAAAAACCTACATCAAATCAATCTAAGTTTGAATCGCCTATCCAATTACAAGGTTCTCCTTATCGTTCTGGCTTAGGTATTCCGGGCGAAAATTATTGGCAAAACAAAGCCGATTATGCTATCAATGTTGAACTTGATGACGAAAAAAAATCTATAAAAGGAAACGTAAAAATCGTTTATACCAATCAAAGTCCTCAATCTTTGAATTATATTTGGTTACAAGTCGAACAAAATCGTTTTAAACCAGATTCAAGAGGACAACTCACACAACAATTAAGTGGCGATAATGACCGTTACCAAGGGGCTACCGATGGTGGTTATGATATTACAAACGTAAAAGTAAAATTAGACGGAAAAACACAATATTCACCTAAATTTATCATCACTGATACAAGAATGCAAATTCATCTCACAGAAGATTTGAAAGCAAAAGGTGGAAAAATTGAAATTGAAATGAATTTTTCTTTCAAAATTCCTCAATTTGGAGCAGATAGAATGGGTATTCAAAAAACACAAAAGGGTGATATTTTTCAACTCGCGCAATGGTATCCTCGTATGTGCGTGTATGATGACGTGAAAGGTTGGAACGTTGAGCCTTATTTGGGTGCAGGTGAGTTTTATTGTGAATTTGGTGATTTTGATTATAAAATTACTGCTCCTGCTTCACATATTGTAGTGGCTTCTGGTGAATTACAAAATCCAAAAGAAGTTTTGACTGCTACTCAATTAGATAGATATAACAAAGCAAAAAATTCAGAAAAAACGGTCTTTATTGTGGAGGAAAATGAAGTAGGCGATTTGAGCAAAACAAGACCTAAAAGTTCGGGGACATTTACTTGGCATTACAAAATGCAAAACACAAGAGATGTGGCGTGGGCTTCTTCGAAGGCTTTTGTTTGGGACGCGGCAGTGATGAATTATCCAAGTGGTAAAAAAGGAATGGCTCAATCTGCTTATCCTGTTGAGGTAAAAGGAGAAAAAGCTTGGGGACGCTCTACTGAATATACCAAAGCAAGCATCGAACATTATTCAAAAATGTGGTTCGAATATCCTTATCCTGCGGCGGTCAATGTGGCGGGTGTGGTAGGTGGAATGGAATATCCGGGAGTTTCTTTTTGTAGTTGGAAAAGTACAGAAAAAGACCTTTGGGGCGTAACAGACCACGAATTTGGACACAATTGGTTTCCTATGATTGTTGGTTCGAATGAAAGATTATATCCTTGGATGGACGAAGGTTTTAATACTTTTATCAATCATTATAGTTCACAAGCGTTTAATAATGGAGAATATCCAAGCGATTTGAATAGTGGTTTTGTGTATATGTTGTATGTATTGCCAAGTTTAAAAAGTAGCAAAAGAGAAAGTATTGCTACTTATCCTGATGTAGTGCAAACGCCTAATTTGGGAATGACTGCATATTTTAAACCGGGTTTGGGATTGTATATGTTGCGTGAATTTATTGTAGGACAAGAAAGATTTGATTTTGCTTTTAAAAATTATATCAAAAATTGGGCTTTCAAACATCCAACTCCTGCTGATTTTTTTAATGCAATGAACAATGGAACAGGTGAGAATTTGAATTGGTTTTGGAATGGCTGGTTTTATGGCAATGATAATATTGATTTATCTGTAAAAAACGTAACTCCTTCTCCAAAAGGCGAATCGTCTTTGATTACAATTAGTAACAATGATGGCGTTATTTTTCCTGCTATTATTGATGTTACCGAAGATGGTGGTAAAAAAACACGCGTCAATCTTCCTGCGGAAATTTGGCAAAGAGGAAACGAATGGACATTTGAATTTAAAAATCAAAAACCTATCAAAATGGTAGAAATTCTTCCTGAAAAAACAATTCCTGATGTCAATGCAAATAATAATAAATTTGATGTGGAAGAAATGAAAAAGAAAATGGAAGAAGCCACACCAAAAGAAGACGCAGTGCCTGTTGAAAATCCAGCAGAAAAAAAAGAGGAAAAAAAGAAAAAAGATAAAAAGAAAAAATAATTTTTTTTTATGCTAATTTCACCAACTTTCCAAAAGTTTTAAACTTTTGGAAAGTTACAATTAAAATAATATAATCACTTCCAAAAATGACAGAAATTTCTATCCCAGAAAAAAAACCAAAAAAAACTTGGCAACAACTCAAACCAATTTTTGCATTTATTTTACCTTATAAATGGAAAATGATAATTGGCTTGCTTTTTTTGATGTGTTCAATTGTAACTTCCTTGACTATTCCTGTTTTATCAGGCAAATTTTTAGATGTAGCCATTGGTAAAAAAGATATTTTTTTTGGTTCAATTACACAGGTGGGCGTTTGGTTTGCTGTTGTTTTGATAATCCAAGCATTTTTTTCTTTTTTTAGAATATTTTTATTTTCGCAGGTAAGTGAGCGAGCAATGGCGGACATTCGCACAAAATTATACGCCAAAATTTTAACTTTACCTTTTACTTTCTTCGAAAAAAGACGAGTTGGCGAACTTAATAGTCGATTGAGTACAGATGTTACACAACTACAAGATACGGTTTCGTTTAGTTTAGCAGAATTTATCAGACAAATTTTAACAATTATTGTCGGAACAATTTATTTGTTTATTCAATCTACGCAACTCACACTTTTTATGGTAATGATTTTTCCTGTTTTGGTTATTTTGGCAATTATTTTTGGTAAATACATTCGAAAAATGGCAAAAAAAACACAAGACGAATTAGCTACTGCCAATGTAATCGTGGAAGAAACTTTTCAAAGTATTCAAGCCGTCAAATCGTTTACGAATGAAAATTGGGAAAAAAATCGTTATCAATCTACTATGAAAAATGTAGTCAATCAAGCGTTAAAAGTTGCTATTTTTAGAGGATTTTTTACTTCTTTTGTCATTGCAATTTTGTTTGGCGGATTGGTTTTGGTTTTAGGATATGGAGCGACTCTGGTGAGTGAAGGTAAAATGTCAGTAGGAGATTTGACAACTTTTATTATTTTTTCGGCTTTTATTGGTGGCTCTTTGGGAGGTACAAGCGAATTATACGGACAATTACAAAAAAGTTTGGGTGCTTCTGAAAGAATTTTAGAAATTTTAGAAGAAGAATCTGAATATACGCCTAATGAAAATATCAAAAACGAACAAAATAATAATATTACTATTGAAAATATTGAATTTAAAAACGTTCATTTTTCTTATCCAACCCGCACCGATGTCAAAGTTTTAGATGGATTAAATTTATCTATTCAAGGAGGGCAAAAAATAGCGATTGTGGGGGCAAGTGGTGTAGGAAAATCTACTACTATGCAACTTTTGAGCCGATATTATGATATTCAAGAAGGAGAAATAACTATCAATCAAAAAAATATAAAAGATTTTGATTTGATTCATTTGAGAAAAAATATTGGTTTAGTGCCACAAGAAATTTTATTATTTGGTGGTACTATTCGTGAAAATATACAATATGGAAAACCAAATGCCACTGAAAACGAAATTATTGAAGCCGCAGAAAAAGCCTACGCAATGCAGTTTATCAAGGAATTTCCTGAAAAATTAGACACAATCGTTGGAGAAAGAGGTGTAAAACTCTCAGGAGGACAAAAACAAAGAATAGCCATCGCAAGAGCAATTCTAAAAAATCCAACTATTTTGATTTTAGATGAAGCGACAAGTTCCTTAGATGCAGAATCTGAAAAATGGGTACAATTAGCCTTAGAAGTTTTAATGAAAAATAGAACTACTATTATTATTGCCCACCGATTAGCCACTATCAAACAAGCCGATAAAATCTATGTGTTAGAAAGTGGAAAAAGCGCAGAATTTGGAACTCACGAAGATTTATTAAAAAAAGAAAATGGAATTTATCACAAATTAGTACATTTACAAGCACAAGGAAGCCGATTATAAACTGCCTTTTGATTTTTCATACACAAAAGATTTATTTATTTAACCCAAAAAAATGTTACCTGACGATTTTATTCAATCTGCTGATTTTGGTTTGCCTCAAAGCCAACACGAATTATTTTTAAAGGCTTTGGACACGACTTCACCGATTTCTATTCGCCTCAATCCGTTGAAAGAGATAACAACATTTAATAATTTGCCGGCTGTGCCTTGGGAAACACAAGGAAAATATTTACCAAAAAGAATTAGTTTTACGACTGATGCCAATTTTTGGTCGGGTGCGTATTACGTGCAAGAAGCAAGTTCGATGTTTTTGGGAGAAGTTTTAAGGCAAGTTTTACCGATTGAAAAAGATTTAAAAATATTAGATTTGTGTGCGGCACCGGGCGGAAAAAGTACGCATATTTTAAGTCTTTTGTCTGAAAATTCTTTTTTGATAAGCAATGAAATTATGCGACAAAGATGTCAAATATTAAGTGAAAATATGGCAAGATTAGGCAAGCCAAATTATATTATTACCAACCAAAATGCTGAAAATATAGGAAAATGGACGAGTATTTTTGATGCAATTGTCATAGATGCACCCTGTTCTGGCGAAGGAATGTTTAGAAAAGATTTGAATAGTCGTCAGGAGTGGAGTGCAGAAAATGTAGAAATGTGTGCAGAAAGACAACAAAATATCCTCGCCAATATTGTGCCTTCTCTCAAGGAAAATGGTTTTTTGATATACAGCACTTGTACTTTTAACAGCGTAGAAAATGAAAATAATTTAGTAGAATTATTGAACGAAGGTTTTGAAAGCATTAGATTAGTGATTGATGGAAGTTGGAATATTATAGAAACAGCCACAAAAATTAATGAAAAAATATTGTATGGATATAGATTTTATCCTCATTTGGTAGAAGGCGAAGGTTTTTTTATTACTTGTTTGAGAAAAATATACAAAGAAAATTCTCAAAGAAAGCCAAATATTAAAAATCCAAATTTATTACCAATTCCCTTAAAAAAACAAGATTTTTTAGATACTTGGTTAGAAGATAAATCTAAGTTTAAAATATATACAACGCAAAAAAATGAAATTTTTGCCATTCCTTTTCAGTCATCCGAAAATATGCACTTATGGGGAGAAACTTTTGGAGCGTGGCAAACAGGAATACGAATTGGCACACGAAAACATGAAGATATTGAGCCTGCTCCCGAATTGGCTTTTTCGTTAGCTTTGAATAAAAACATTCAAAAAATAGAATTAGATGAAGAAAATGCACTTAATTTTTTAAGAAAAAATGATATTTCTACTCTTATTCCTGATAAAAAAGGTTGGTATTTGGCTACTTTTAATGGTTTGGGGTTGGGCTGGTTAAAAGCATTACCCAATCGTTGGAACAATTATTATCCTGCACAATGGAAAATAAAACATTTATAAAATTAGCTCGCAAATCCTAACTTGTCTTAACGTTACGCTAAGATAAGTTGGGTATTTATTGTCTTTTTTGGCACATCTTGTAACAAAAAAAACTACTTTTCTTTTTGGAAAGTAGTTTTTTTATGGAGTTATTTGAGTATTTTTTTAGGCGTTTTGATTGCTAATTTTTTCTTTTTTGATTTTTCAATAAAATCAGTTATTACATCTTCTTGTTTTTTTGTAAGTTTTTTATTAATTACGTGAAAAACAACTTCATCGGGTTCTTTTATATATCCCATAAATTATTAGGTTTAAGTTTTAAAATATCTATCTACTATAAACTTGGGAAAAGTATATAAAAATAGAAAAAATGTTTTACTTTGCAACACATATAACTTAACTTAAAAAATTTCCGCCGTTATTGGTGTTTGAAAAGTGCAGAACGAACCTAAATCTTGATTAAAACGTAACTTCTATACTTTTCGACACCAATAACCCACGTTTGTTTATCAGCACATTTTTATTTTGCACAAAGATAATGATTTCTTTTTTGTTATACAACACATACACACATACGAAAAGTGCAGAAATGAAATATTTACAAAAAAATAATTTTTACTGCACTTTTCGACATACCCCAACAACGAATTTTCAGTTGTCAATGTCGCAGACTTGACAATCTGAAAATTAATTTTCCGCAGATTTTTTTCGCAGATTGTCAAGTCTGCGACATTGACAACTGCGAAAAAAATCTACGAAAAAAAATAAAAAAATCACCAACTGGTACAAGCCAGAGGCTTGCACCAGTTGGTGATTGTGTATAGATATTTTTAGTTTGCAAGCATTTTTTTGATAAATATTTTGTTGATAAGAAAATATATCTACTTCTGTTCAAAATAAAAAGATGTTGAATAACGAAAAGCACAGAACTAAAATCTAACAACGACTGAAAAGATTGTCAAGGTTTCCGACCATTGACAACCTAAAAACATAAAAAAATAGGTTCTTCGAAAGTTATTGCGGACTCGGTTAAAATGTTTATCTTTGCAACATTATGGAAATAGATATAAATGGTCTTTTGAACCTACCAGATATGGAGGTTTTAAATTTTACTTTTACAGAGAGTAAAGTTCATATAGGTTTGCGTTGTACTACCCAAAGTGGTACTTGTCCCTTGTGTTGTAAAGAGGTTACAAGTGTTCGCAGTTACACTCGTTGTGTTGTTCGGGACTTAGATATTTTGGCTAAAAAGACTTATTTAG
>RDXZ01000204.1 GCA_004293265.1 Bacteroidota bacterium
CTTTTCGTTTACAAAACGCTTTTCAACAAGCAGTTGCTTCACTTCGTTCAGCAAGACAAAAATATTATATTTACAACACCGCTAAATTTTTGTTTAATAGACTTCCTGCGAAATTGTTTTTTTAAGCCTCACTCCCTGCCCTCTCTCCACTTTGAGAGAGGGAAAAGGTGATTTCGCAGGAAGTCTATTAATTTTCACTAAGTCCAAAGTCTAATTTTTAATCAAAAGTTACTTATTTAAAATCAGTATTTTTTCTCGAAAAATTTCTGCACTTTTTTTGTTTTCGAAAAATATTGCAAAATGAGAAGAATCATTTTCATCTTCTACTCCTGTTACCTCGCCGTCTGTGATGCTTATTTCTGAGGTTGGATATTCGAGTTCAGGTTTTATTCTGATAATAATTTCGTATTCTTTTTTAGTTAAATTTTTTGTATTTCCTTCTTTGATAGGATAATCATAAGTTTTTTCTTGGCTATTTTTAAAACTAATATATCCTACGGGAATTTTTTGAAAAAATATTCGAACCAAATTTTTTTTTGAATATTTCTTTTTCGCCAATTCTTCTTTTGTTTTTGCGTATAAATTATATTGAATTTGATAATAAGCCAAAGTATCTTTGTCAATTTCATAATAATATTCAGAAACTTCTTTGAAAAAACGCCCTCTTTTGTCCTCTTTCAAATCTAAAAATACTTCGTTTAAAAAATCATATTTTTGAGTAAAATTTTTTTTAAATTTTGTAGTTTCGATATTTACTTGACCAGCAACTGTATGAGCAAAGCAAATAAAATACAACAAAAAGCAAAGGTTTTGAAAATATTTCATATTTTTTTTATTTTTAGATTTAAAGATGAATTTTGGTAAATAACGTTATTTTTTATTTTTATGTATATATTTTGATAAAAAACTTTTTTTATAATAAATTCGGTTTCTTTGACAATTTTAGTGTAAACAGATAAACCTATAAGGTTTTTAAAACCTTATAGATTTGATTATCAATGTTTTATAAAAATTAAATAATTCAAATTTTTCATAATTCACTAAAATTGTGAGAGAACCTAAATTGGTTACATTAAATTTTATACCTTTTTTTCTGATGAGCAAAAAAGTTTAAAACTTTTGGAAAGTTAAAAAAATATCAACAAAAAACAAAAAAAAGCATTAAATTTGTAGTAAGTATATTTTTTACCATTATGAGAAAAAATATACTTTTATTCGTTTTATTTTTGTGGTGTGTTCTATCAATGCAAGCACAAAATAAAAAATTGCTCGATAGTTTGCAAACGAACTATCAAATAACCCATCAAGATTCAACCAAAATTTTGATATTGACGAATATTGCGGCTTATCACATCACACACAAAATCGATAGTGCTATCAGTATGGCTCAGGAAGCCCTCAATAGAAGTGAAAAAATGAATTTTGAAAGAGGTAAAAACAAGGCTTTGCACGTGTTGGGCTTGGCTTATCAACAAAAAAGTAACTATGTTACGGCGTTGGATTATTTTCAAAAAAGTTTAAAAAATAGAGCAGAAAATCACGATAAATTTGAAATGATAAACGATATTAATAACATTGCTTACATTTATAAAATTCAAGGAAACTATCCTTTGGCTTTAGATTATTACCAAAAAAATATCAAACTCAATCAAGAAATTGATAACAAAGAAAATTTGGCATTGACCAATGGCAATATCGGAATGATTTATCAATCACAAGGCAATTATTTAAGAACTTTAGAATATTTACAAAAAAAATTAAAGATAAAAGAAGAAATTGGAAACAAACAAGAAATTTCATATACTTTGAACGAAATTGCAAATATTTATGAAACGCAAGACAATCATATAAAAGCGTTAGAGTTTTTACAAAGAAGTTTGAAAATCAAAAAAGAAATGGGCGATAAAGAAGGAATTGCTCATAACTCAAACGAAATTGGAACAATTTATAAAAGTCAAGGCGAATATCAAAAAGCATTAGAATATTACCAAAAAAGTTATCAAACAAACTATCAAATCGGTAATAAACAAGGACTTGCTCACGTTTTGGCTAATTTTGGAAGCGTTTATGCCAATAAAAAAGAATATAAAACTGCCTTAGAATATTATCAACAAACGCTCAAAATGTTTGAACAAATTGGCGATAGAAAACAAACAGCCATCACTTTGAACAATATCGGTAATATTTATACTAAAAAAGGAGATTATACAAAAGCCTTAGAATATTATAAAAAAAGTCTTCAAACGGTTCAAAAACAAGCCGAAGCCGATAAATTACTTTCGCAAGCAAGGGAAGAAAAAGATAAACAAAAACAAGATAGCTTGAAGGCTTTAGCCGAAAAAATACAAGAGGAAGCAAACAGCCTCACAGAAGAAGGAAAAATACGAAAAATACAACTCGCCAAAGAAAAAGAAGCAAAAGAAGTACAACAAAAAATTATTTATTTGATATTATCGGGACTATTGTTGATGATATTTTTTGCTTATTTTATTTATTTATCACGCCAAAAAGAAAAAAAAGCAAAAGAATTTATTTCACAACAAAAGGAAGAAATTCAAACAACTCTCGAACTTGTTGAAACCGAAAGAGCAAAATCTGATAAATTATTGTTAAATATTTTGCCCGCTGAAACCGCCGCTGAACTCAAAGAAGTGGGAAGTGCTACTCCAAAACATTATAAATTAGTGAGCGTACTTTTTACAGATTTGAAAGGTTTTACAAAAATTGCTGAAAAATTAAGCCCACAAGAAGTCATAGAAAATCTAAATACTTGTTTTTTGGCTTTTGATGAAATTTGTGATAAATATAATTTAGAAAAAATAAAAACAATTGGTGATGCCTATATGTGTGCGGGAGGTTTGCCGTTAGAAAACAAAACAAATCCTGTAGATATTGTGTTGGCAGGCTTAGAAATGCAACGTTGGATGGCTGATTGGAAAAAAGAAAAACAAGCCAGAGGCGAAGAAACTTGGGAACTTCGTTTGGGCATTCATTCAGGAGAGGCAATTGCGGGAGTGGTTGGCAAAAATAAATTTGCTTATGATATTTGGGGAGATACCGTTAATTTGGCTTCGCGTATGGAAAGTAGCGGGCAAGTCGGAATGGTTAATATTTCTGAAACAACTTACAATCTTGTCAAACATAAATTTCAATGCAAATACAGAGGAGCAATTCACGCCAAAAATAAAGGAGAAGTAGATATGTATTTTGTGGAAGGTGTTTTATGATTTTGTTTCTAAACTTTTGGAAAGTGCCAAACTTAATCCAAAAACATAGATTTTTGGTATATTTGCCATAATTCTTCTGCTGTTTTTTCTTTTTTTTGGTATGGTTCAATAAAATTTTGATATAAAAATTGATACCGAGCATAAAAAATATTTTGCATTTGTGAAAAATCTTTAAATCCTACTGCTGAAATCACAAAACTAATATCATCACTCGAATATTTTATCAAATTTTCTAATAAAATAGATTGCCAATTGTCAATGTTACTTTTGGTATGGACTAAGGTTTGTAGAAAAATATATTCGAAGTGCATTGGCGTTTCAAAATAATGAAAAACGCCGTCAGTTGCTACCAAAAGCAAACAAGGTTTTTGAAAAGTATAATTTTTTTGTGTAATAAAAAAATTTTCATTGGCGGCAATATAATTATGAAGCCCAGACTCAGACCTTAAATTTTCATAACAATCAATTTCTTGTTCCAAATCATCTTTGGTTAATAATTGACAATTTTCAGGCGTAAACGCATACACGCGTGAATCTCCTGCATTGAAAGTTTGTAAAAAAATTTGATTATTTTCTATCCATTCCCAACTCAAAAGACACAAAGTAGTAGGAAATTGTTTTAATAATTTACTTTTGATAAGAGAAGTTTGATTAGCAAATTTATCAGCAAAAAAATCTAAATTTTCTTTTAAATATTTTGTAAACTCATCTAAATTTAGTATATTTTGATAATTTTCCAAATAAAATTCTGTTATTTCTTTTACTTTTCTTGCTCCTATATACGCCCCCGAATAAGTTTCGTTTTCAATTTGATACGATTTTCCACCACTTCCACCCATTCCGTCATACACGCCCAACCAAACGAGATTATTTTTTGTGTGTATCAAAGTAGGAAAAGCATCTTCGCCTTTGTTTAAAATCTGTTCATAATACGCTAAAAAATTCATATTATTTATACACCCATAAAACCTTGTAAAATAATGGTAGCACTTATTTTATCGAGATTTGTTTTTTGTTGTCTATCTTTTTTCTTTGTACCACTCAAAACCATAGATTGTGCGGCTAATTTTGAAGTAAACCTTTCATCTTGTAAATGAATTGGAATATGAGGATATATTTTGGCTAATTTTTTTACAAAACCTTTGACATGAGGCGTGGCATCTGTATCGTTTCCTTCCAAATCTATGGGCATTCCGACCACAAAAGTTTCTACTTCTTGTTGGTTTAAATATTGTTCCAAAAAAATCCAAATTTTTTCTGTGCTGATAGCGTCCAAAGCAGTAGCAATTATTTTTAATTCGTCTGAAACGGCTAAACCTGTTCTTTTAAGTCCATAATCAATGGCAAGTATTCGTGGCATTTTTATTTTTGGAAAATGTTTTTTGTATCGGCTAAATACACACATCAGCAATTGGTTTTTACGCCCTCGCTTGTGTCCCACAAGCGAATATTGTAACAAACGACTCTTAATCAACGACGACTGCTTGTGGGACACAAGCAGGGGCGAATTGAATGATTTATAATCAATAAAGTACTTTTGAAATATCCCAAAAGCACTTTTTGATATGTATATTTTTAATCAACATTAATAAATTTAAAAGGAATTTTCAAGCTATCCGCAATCGGTTGCATATCCAATCTATCATCTTCTGAATAAATTGCCCAAATAATAGAAACGCCTTTTATTTTTTCTATGACTTTCAACATTTCGAGAATTTTTCGAGTAGAAACCGTATTCATATATTCTAAATTTACTCTCAAAAGAGTTTCTTTGTTGGGTGTTTTTCCGTATTCTAACCACCAAGCAATCACAGGCGCAAAAAACGCATCTCCGTCTTCGGGGATAGATTTTCCACCTATTTCATATTTTTTTTTCGCGGCATCAAGATAAACATAAGGTGTATCTTTGGTAGCTGGTATAGCAATTATTTTCATTTTTTTTTAATATTTTTTGATGGATTGAAAAAATTAGCGCTTGCCATCAGGGAATTTCATTCTATAATCTACTTTTACATTTCCTCTGCTGATTCCGTTTAATTTAGATTTCAACAAAGTTTTTTTGAAACTTGAAAGTAGGTCAGTAAACAAAACGCCTTCAATGTGGTCGTATTCGTGTTGAATTACTCTTGCGGTCATTTTATCAAATTCGTGTGTAAATTCGTTCCAATTTTCGTCAAAATAATGAATTTTGATTTTGGGTTGTCTATATACATTTTCTCTCACATTCGGAATACTCAAACATCCTTCTTCAAAAGCCCATTTTTCGCCTGATTCTTCTAAAATAGTGGGGTTAATAAATGCTTTTTTTACGCCCATTAATTCATCATCTTCCATTCGTGTTGAGTCAATTACGAATAATCGTATGCCCATACCGATTTGGGGAGCGGCAAGACCTACTCCATTTGCTTCATACATCGTTTCGTACATATCTTCGATGAGTTTTGGCAAATTTATTTCTGTATTTTTTTGGTCTATTTCAACGGCTTTTTTCTTTAAAACCGCATCACCATAAGCAACAATTGAATAAATCATTATTTATTTCTATATTTTTGTTGCAAAGTTAGTAATAAAATTCAAAAAAGCCAAATCAAAATAAAAAAAACATCAATTTCAAAAGAAAATAAAAAACACATCTTAAAATATTTAAGATGTGTTTTTGAATTGGTGGAGGTTATAGGGTTCGAACCTATGACCCTCTGCTTGTAAGGCAGATGCTCTGAACCAGCTGAGCTAAACCTCCTTTTTGAGATAATATGTTTTTAGTAGTTTTTGGTGGAGGTTATAGGGTTCGAACCTATGACCCTCTGCTTGTAAGGCAGATGCTCTGAACCAGCTGAGCTAAACCTCCTTTGGGTGCTTTTCTTTAAGCGTGTGCAAAGGTGGAGTATTATTTTGATATATCCAAATTTTTTAAGTATTTTTTTTGAAAATATTTTTTATTCCTTGATTTTTTTTTTATTTTTATAGTCTTATTTTCAGAAAAATAACCTAAGTTTCTGGTAATAATAGTTTAAAAAAAGTATGCAAAAAATTTGTTTTAAGTTATAAAATTTGATTTATATGTATATTTTTTGTTAGTGTAAAAATTTTGTATATTAGTCAAAATGGCGAAATATTTGTTTTACGCCCTCGCTGTGTCCCACAAGCGAATATTGTAACAAACAAATCTTACACCAACGACGGCTGACTGCTTGTGGGACACAAGCAGGGGCGAATTGGTTGTCTAAATACATATTTTTTTAAAATTTCAAATATATACAAAATTTTTACAGCAAGTAAATTAACGAAAAAAAAATCAATATTTATATGCTAACACATAAACGCTGAGTTAGTCGGTGGGCGAAAAGTGCAGAAATGAAATATTTACAAAAAAATAAATTTTACTGCACTTTTCGACAGACCGACAACGGCGGAAAAATAAACAGAGAATAAAATTTAGACTTTGGACTTAGTGAAAATTATTAAACAAAAATTTAGCGGTGTTGTAAATATAATATTTTTGTCTTGCTGAACGAAGTGAAGCAACTGC
>RDXZ01000205.1 GCA_004293265.1 Bacteroidota bacterium
CTTACTTCACTGCGTTTTGTGAGATACCACACTTCGTTCAGGAAGTCATGGCAATAGGATTTTGTGGGCTTGACCAACCAAGCGAGACAAGACAGTAATTTTTCTGACTAAGCTATGCACGATTACGTTTCATAGTTCAGCTGGAACGAATTAAAGAAACTCAAAGAGGAACGGACGTTTATAAACTAACGCGCTGTTCCGTTAACTGAAAACCAAAATTTGCCTCACCGATTTTGCTGAATTGCATTGATTTCATCGAATCCTTGTGTCTTCCTAATCATTCTTGTTAAATAGTTTTAAAAATAAATAATGAAATTTAGTTTCAATTCCAAAAATGGTTCGATTAAAAGTTTGATAAGGTTAGAATGGATAAATAATGCTTGTATGTTTCAATTCCAAAAATGGTTCGATTAAAAGACATTCGATGTAGATATGAATACAGGTGAAACATTGTTTCAATTCCAAAAATGGTTCGATTAAAAGTTATGGTGTCTATGCGGGCATTGTAGAAGATAACAAGTTTCAATTCCAAAAATGGTTCGATTAAAAGACGAATATTCAAAGTTGTAGCGGTTTGACAAACCAAGTTTCAATTCCAAAAATGGTTCGATTAAAAGCATCAAAACTGCCTGTATTATAAAACTCGTTTACTGTTTCAATTCCAAAAATGGTTCGATTAAAAGTATAAACAAAATAATATTATTTTACCATTTGGAGTAGTTTCAATTCCAAAAATGGTTCGATTAAAAGTTTACCCATAGACGCAAACGCAATAGATGCATGTGCGTTTCAATTCCAAAAATGGTTCGATTAAAAGAACGTATCGCTATCACCACTCCCGCTACTACCTTTTGTTTCAATTCCAAAAATGGTTCGATTAAAAGGCGTTGCAAAAATAAGGTTTAAACAACAGAAATGCAAGTTTTTTGACTAAAAATAATAAAAAAAAGCGTCAATGACCAATAATATGATTTAACCCGACCTTTGACGACTTTTTAATACATTGATTTTCAATTAGTTACAAAAAATAAAAACAAAAATTAAATAAACTAACCAAAAAAATAAAGAAAAAGAAATCATTGACGACTTACAAAAAATTATCCAAATCATTTTTTTCTTTCCCAATCACTTCTTTATGCAACCATTTTTCATCTCTACTCTTAAAAATAATCAAACTATCCTCGTCCTCATTCATAAATTCTTTGGCTTTTGATACCAATTCTTTCAATTTTACTTCTGTAATCTCTCCCTCAAAAACAGAATTTTGTATCCAATTCAAATACACACGACAAAGTTTGAGCATTTTTACAACGCGTTTTTCACCACAATCATACACCAAAATTACATACATAAAAAAAAATTTTTAATTCAAAATAATTACCACCAAATCTTAAAAGGTTTATACACATCAATTTGAAGCAAGTGTTTCACCAATTTATAACATTCTAAACGTACCAAATATTTATAAGATACGCTTTTGTTCAAAGTTCTATGCTTGATAGTTTCTCGTAATTTTTCCTCCCAAGCCTTCATAAATATTTTTTTACCCGATTCTTTCAACAAACAAGAATTCAATTTTTTATCAAAATCTTTTGCCTGAATTTGCTTTTTATTCAACAAACTAAAAACCAATCTATCCACCAAAATAGGTTTAAAAATCTCTGCCAAATCTAACGCCAACGAATACCTACGCTCGCCCGGCTCGTGCAAAAAACTAATCGTAGGATTTAATTGTGTATGATAAATCTGGTCAAGACACAAAGTATAACAAACCATATTGCCAAAAGAAATCAAAGCATTTACCTCATTCGAAGGAGGTTGTTTGGTTCTATTGCCCATCTCAAAATCGTTGATTATCACATCAAAAGCCTCATAATAAACCTGTCGAATATTGCCTTCAATGCCCATTAATTCAAAAATAGAATCAACCGAATCATTTTTATCCACAGGAATTAATGCTTTTTTAAGCGTAATCATATAATTTTCAATCTTATCAATCTGCAACTGCACATCTTTTTCACGTTGATTGTAATATTTCAAATTCCTAAGCATATTCGTTCCTGCTCCTTCAATCAATTTTTGAGCAATCAAAAATCTTTTTTTCTTAGCCAAATAAAATTTCGTTTGAGCAATGTGTACTTTCCCTGATAACAAATATTCTTTGGACATAAACGAGCCTGTGTAATGCTCATAATAATCAAAAAAATGAACAGAAATATGATGTTTGCCCAAAAAATTAAGCAAAGCACTATTGATGTCCAAAGCACCAAAAACATAAAAATTTTCCACATCTTCCAACGGAATATATTTGGCATTGCCTTCTTTGCCCGCCTCGTCAGTAGGTACAAATTTTAAGGTATTGTCTTTCCTTGACATTCTACCTTCATTAAACAAATAGTATGTTTTCATTCGTTAATATAACAAAAATCGTAATAAGAACAGGTTTTACAATACGTTTTTTTGACCAATTCAGGACAAAAATCTTGGTTTAATATAGTCTGAATTGCTTTAATAGCATTTTTGATTTCAATTATATCATTTTCTTTCAATGGTTCGATGCTATGTTTTTGTTTCAATTTTGGATATTCCAAAACGCCACTTACTCCCTCGATTCCATTTTTTTCTAACAAAAACAAATAAAATTTCACTTGTGCAATGTGTGCATTTTCTAATTTATTTGATTTTTTAATTTCGTGAACAATTTTATTTTTGGCATCATAAAAATCAATTTTTGCATTCAAACCAATGCCTTCAAAATCGATAGAAATTTCAATTTCTGTATATTTTTCAGGTCTTTGCAAATAAGTAGTTTCACCAATCAATTTTCCTTCATAGACGGTTTCGGAGGTTTGTTCCATATTTACGTTTTGGTGGTGCAACCACATTTCTCGCTTACATACGTGATACATATTGATAAGCGAAGCATTAATATTCTTTTTCATAAAATACAGTTATCAACCTCATTTAATTTTGTATCATCAAATCCAAAAACTTCATCATAAATATCTTCATAACGGCTCAAATACACAAAACCATAAGTAGTAGCAGTAGTATCATTTTCAATCGTTTTTTGATTTTTTTTATCAATCGTTGCTTTTTCAATATCAGCAAAAGGAATCAATTTAGCCATTATTTTACCACTTTTATCTCCAAAAATAGAAAAAATAAATTTAGACATAATACCTTGCAAAATTTTTAAACTCACTTTTTTATCAATAAAATCCATTCGTTTATTTTCTATCAAATCAACATACAAATCAAAAATTTTACTTCCTTCTACTTCCAAATCGTTTTCAGAAAAAATACCTATATTTTTTAAAAAATCTAATTCATTTTCTAAAAAATAATGAGATTGAATAGATAAAGGAACAAAAATAGAAATATTATCTTGCTCAATAAGTTTAAATTTTTCATTAATTTCTTTAAAACGCAAATCTCTAAAAAGTTTTTTATAATCATCAAGATTAATAACTTGTTCTTTGTTGTTTATTTTATTAATGTTATCTAAAACTTCGTTATAAAGAATATCAAAATTTTTATTTTTTAAAATATTTTCATAATCTTTCACTTCAAATTTTTTTATTATTTCATAACGTTTGTCTTGTTTATACAATATAGAAGGTTCATTGTACTTAAAAATGTACAATTCACAATCTTTTTTATTTACGTTTCGATTGATACGCCCTGCTAATTGTTCATCACTATCAATTAAAGAAGCATTTTTAAATCCCAAATCCATATCAATATCAACACCTGCCTCCACGACTTGTGTAGTGATGAGAAGAATTTTTTTGGTTCTATTTTTTTTGTTTTTTAGATAATTGATAATATATTTTCGCCTGTGTTCTAAAATAGTACCTGAAAGTACAAAAATTTCATCAAAAAATCTTTTTTCACTTTCTATTCTGTCAATAATTTTATAAAATTCAGTAGCCGATTTTTTAAAAATAAACTCTATAATTGTATAAACACTATCAATCGGTTTAGCATCTCCAAATTCTTTTTTTGAATATTCTTCTGATTTTTTTATCAATAAATTGGCTAAATCAATCAATTCAAGTTTATTTTCGTTCAATAAATCAAATTTAAAATTTACTCTTTGATTAAAATTTTTGTTTTGAAAATAATTTTCTTTTGAATTAGGCAACAAATACACAAAATTATCAACTTGTTCTTTCAAGACATTTAATTTATCTAATTTTGGTAAAGTAGCAGACATCAAAATAAATTTTATGTGATAAAAATCAGCATAAAGACGAATAAAATAGATTATTTTATCCCAATGACTTGGATTATAAGATTGTAATTCATCTATCACAACCACAGAATTTGCCAATCGATTCAATAAATAATTATTTTCTTTTTCGTTTGATTTTAATATATCAAAAAATTTGATGTGTGTTAAAAAACAAAAAGGATAATTGATAAACAAATTGTCAATATAATTTTTTTTATTATTGCCATATTCTCCATCTTCTTTTTCTTCTTTGGTCTTAAAACCTGACTTTGAATGTAATTGCATAATTTCATCAGGCAACAAACCCAATGTATCAATAATAGCATCATAAGTTTGTGTAACCAGAGTTGTAAATGGAAAAACATAAAAAACTTTGTTCAAATTTTCACAATTTTTGAGTAATTCAATAGTCGCAATCATAGAAAGGTTTGTTTTACCTCCGCCTGTGGGTGCTTCGATGTAAAAAAGATTTTTATCTTTATATTTTCTTACATTTTGTATTACTTCAATTGTCATTTCTTCTCTTAATTGATTAAGATTTTGATTGCTGACTTCTGTTGGTTTTATAAATTGATATTGATTTAATTTTTGATAAGCAATTTGGTTATAAATTTTATTTTTTTGTACGTTTTCAAAAATTTGGTCAATTCTTTTTCTTCCCAAAACGCCCCAATCTTCTACTTTTATGCCTGTCATATACTCACCCGAAGCCAAATAATCCGAAGTAGTCAATAATGAAAAACTCAATCGAACTAAACTATACAAATCAAATTCAGTTTTGATAACTTTTGCTTTACCCAATTCGATAAGATGAAAAATGCTACTCATTTTAGCAGGTATTGTTTCGCTAAAGTTTGGTTTTATTTCAAATTGATACTTTTGAATAAATTGTTTCATTTCATTTATTTCATCATTTGAAAAAGTAATAGTTTGATTCATATTATCATTCAAATACTTCGCGTGATGTTTGAATATGGCATAAGAAAAAGACAAAACTAAATGAGATAAAACGAGATGTTTATCTTTATTTATCTGATTGTTATTTTGAAATTCTTGAAAATGCTTCACAATATACAAATAAGCACCTAATTTAGAATGATGCGTTTCCAAAACACTTTTTCGTTTCACGAAATTTGGGTTATTCATTTTTGAAGTATCAGCCTGAAAATTAGGATTGACTTTTCCGTAATCGTGAAAAACAACAACATTGACAAACAATTTTTTGATAAAATTTCTGATAACATCTTTTTCATTATCATTTGATAAATTTTCCTTTACAAATTCACCAATCATTTTATCTATCACATCGTCCAACTGATGTACTTCGCATAGTTTTTCAAATTTAGATTGCACCAAATCGAGATGTTGAGCAAGTGTTTCAGGAGATTTATGATTGCTAATGTGTGCATAATATTTTTGAGCATCAATCAAAAAATCATCGACACTTTGAGTTTGTTTTAATAATTCTGCAACCGTTTTATAATAATTGGACATAATAATTTTCAGATTTTAAAAAGTATAAATTTTTAATATTACTATTTTTGGTAAGTTTGAAAGTAGAAAATACAAAATTTCCTAATTGATATTGATGCAAATCATTATCAAATCCAATAGGTAATCTTTCAAAGTAAAAGAAATAATCCAAATTTTTATCTAAGTCAAATAAATCAAAAGTAACGTCAATATCTTCTTTATTATTTTTTACAACTTCCTCTTTTTTATCGAAAAGTGTTTTAATCAAAAAACTTTCTTGAGATATATGATTTTCTTCGTATTCATATTCTTTATAATTATCCCACCAAGCATAAAATTCATTTTTTCCAAAATAAGGCAAATATTCTGCTTGTCCTGTTTCTAAAAAAGTAGCCACTTTTTGATGATATTCGTTATCAAAATCAAGCAAAAGATAACAACGATAAAAAGGTGCAATCAAAGTAGATTCTTCAGTCAAATAATTCATTTTTTTATTGGCATAACCAATCATATTTGTATATTTGATAGTTGTTTTCTGAAAATTGCCTTTTTCGTGTTCGAGTGGTTCTATACCAATTTTTATATCTTCCAATTTTTGGTAATATTCTGGTATTTTACCCAATTCTTCATACCCTTTCAATCCTATAATTGCTCCTAAAATACCTAAAAAAGCAGGTTTATGTAGTATATTATAAGAAAAATTAATACCTGAATTAGTATCAGGTTTGCGAAAAAAACCAAAATTAGATTTTAATTCGATGGAAATTAGTTTCTTCATTGTTTTTTTGGATTAAAAGCCTATAAAATATTTGCCTACTTTATAGGCTCTAATGATAATTTATAATTCGTTAATAGTTACATTATCAGGAATATTGATTACTTTTGTAATATCCAAAGCATAATACAATTCAATTTTTTCGATTTCTGATTGAATATGTGGTTTAGATAATAATGTTTTAATTTTCAATAAATCAATTTCTTTATTTTCA
>RDXZ01000206.1 GCA_004293265.1 Bacteroidota bacterium
CGCTGTCTGTTCCGCCTGCTGATTTTTTTAGATTGGTACATTTTAAAATAAAACCAGAGGGAACGGATATTGTGCTTTTTATTTCTGTAATTTGATTGGTATTGAGATTGCCCGATGTTCCGTTGGTAATATAATAATTGGCAATGACGAGATTGTTTGGTGGAATAGCACCGTTTGTGCCATCACCAAATTCTAAGATACATTTGTTGTCTTCATTTTTGGTAAAACGATATACATAATCAGTTGCTTTTGTTTTTACAAAACTCTCTACAGGCGAATAAAAAATATTATTGATGCTTACTTGAAAATCTTTTTCAGTAACATTGTTTTCTAATTCAAATTTTTGATTAGGCGTTACATTTGAGTTTCCTACTACTTTATTTTCTAATTTTATTCTTTGTGATAAAAAAAGGATAGTACACGAATGTTCCACCCTTTTTATGTATCAAATCAACTAAAACTCTTGTTGAAGATTGTGGACTAAATAGTTAGTTTTAAAAAAAATAAAAAATATATTATTTTTATAAAAAAAGATAACAATTTGATTTTCAATGAAAAAAAAGTTAAAAATCTTTGTTATTTCTAAAAATATGTTTTATCTTTGCAGTCTATTTTTAATAAAAACTAAATAATATCGTGACTAAATCTGAATTATTAACAGAAATTGGAAATGCCTTAGAAGAGCTCCAAGTAAACTTTAACGACTTTGAAACCAACAAAGAGAGGGCAGGAGTAGTTTTAGAAGTTCTTTTGAACACTATTCAAAAAGTAATGGAAAAAGGGGACAATATTTATATGCGTGGTTTTGGTAGTTTTATCAATAAAAAAAGAGCAAAAAAAATGGGTAGAAATGTAAAAGCAAAAACAAGTGTTGTGATTGATGCACATTTTGTGCCTGCATTCAAACCTGCAAAAATTTTTACTGATAAAATAAAAAGCAGTGCTAATTTGAAAGAAAAATTAAATAACGAAGAAAAAGATACAAAAAAATAGAAATGAAAAATTCACCAATTTTTGTGATAGTGATTGCTTTTTTAGCAGTAATCGGATTGTATCAATTACCAAAATCTATTGTCGATAATAAAGATAAATCAATAGAAAATAAAAAACAAGCAAGCCAAGAAACTGCCAAAGATTCTCATAATCAAATGACAAATTGGAGTGATAAAACACAAAAAGAATATGAATTGTTAATAAAAAAATATAACCAAGCCCCAAAAAAAGAAATAATAATCGATTCTTTGATTGTTTTTTTTAAAACGAATATGAAATTTGATAGTGCCGCTTACTATCAAGAAAAAATAACAATAGAAAAAGAAAATATAGAAAATTGGCAAAAAACAGGCGATGCTTTTTATGAAGCATTCAAATATGCAGTTTCTATTGATGAAAAAAAAGCAGAAAAATTAGCAGAAAAAACACAAAATTATTATCAAAAAATAATAGAAAAAAATCCAAACGACTTGGATAGAAAAGCTAACTTAGCTATGACTTATATTTTTGATAAAAATCCGATGAAACCTGTTTTGACTTTGAGAGAAAATTTAGAAAAAAATGAAAACCACGAACCTACTTTGCTAAACTTAGGTATGTTAGCCATTCGTTCTGGACAATTAGACAAGGCAATTGTTAGGTTTGAAAAAATTATTCAACTTAATCCAATGAATTTTGAAGCAAAAATTTATTTGGCTGATGTGCTTATCAAACAAAATAAAAAAACAGAGGCAAAGAAAATATTAAAAGAAATTAGTGAGATAAAAGACGAAAAGATGCAAAATTGGAAACAAGCCGCAGAAGAATATTTGAAAACATTATAAATAATAATAAAAAAAAGAAAAAGAAAAAAAAGTAATTAAATAAATAATTTGTTCCATTTTTAAAAACTAATGTAAAGTTATGCCTTGCGGAAAAAAAAGAAAACGCCACAAGATTTCAACGCACAAACGTAAAAAACGCTTGCGTAAAAATCGTCATAAGAAAAAATAATTTTTCTTATTCTATTAATTACAAATTAAGATTTTTTTCTTAATTTGTAGTTTTTTATATTTATTTCATAAGGAAATAAACGAATTAATTAATTTCTTGTAAAATATTGTCCAAAACAATCTACATTTGAGCAACGAATTAGCAATTAGTGCTGACGACCACTTGATAAGAATAGCATTATTACAAGACAAAAAAATCGTAGAATATCACGAAGAACAGCCCGAAAATGCTTATACGGTTGGTGATATTTATTTGGGAAGTGTGAAAAAAACTCAGCCGGGTTTGAATGCAGCTTTTATTGATATTGGATATGAAAAAGATGCTTTTTTGCATTATTTAGATTTGGGAGTTTATTTTAATACAATGCAAAAATACACTAAAGCATTTTTGTCAAAAAAAAATATCCCTCCAAGACTAACCGACATCAAATATGAAGACGAACTCAACAAACTTGGTAAAATGGCACAAGTACTCCATCGAAATCAACTCGTATTAGTACAAATTGCCAAAGAACCTATTTCGACCAAAGGACCACGATTAACTTGTGAACTATCAATTGCAGGTCGGTATTTAGTTTTAGTCCCCTTCTCTACATCGGTAAATGTGTCGAAAAAAATCACATCAAAAGAGGAGAGGCAAAGATTGTTACGTTTAATATCCTCTATCAAACCCGCAAATTTTGGGGTAATAGTCAGAACAGTAGCCGAAGGACAAGATGTCAAAGACCTTGACGGAGACCTTCAAATATTGTTAGCAAAATGGGAACAAGGCGTACAAAATTTGCGTGATGCTAAACCAAGAGACAAAATTATCGGAGAAATGAGCAGAAGTTCTGGAATCCTTAGAGATATGCTCAACGAAAATTTTGATAATGTTGTAACAGATAGCAAAGAAATTTTTGATGAGGTAAAAACTTATATTAAGTTAATTGCCCCAGAAAAAGAAAAAATTGCTAAATTACATCAATCAAAAGCCAAACTTTTTGAACATCTTGGTATCGAAAAACAATTAAAATCTTTGTTTGGAAAGTCAGTCAGTCTTCCAAATGGTGGATATTTGATTATCGAACATACAGAAGCCCTACACGTGATTGATGTCAATAGTGGCAATAAATCTGTGAGTGAGGATAGTCAAGAAAGTACAGCACTCAGCGTAAATTTAGAAGCAGCAGAAGAAGTAGCAAGACAACTACGCATCAGAGATATGGGTGGCATTATTGTCATCGATTTTATTGATATGCGTTCTGCAGACCATAAACGACAAGTTTATGAAAAAATGCGTAAAGAAATGCAAAGAGAAAGGTCAAAGTTTACAATTTTACCTTTGAGTAAATTTGGACTGATGCAAATCACGCGCCAGCGTGTAAGACCAGAAGTTAATATTACTACCAAAGAAATATGCCCATCTTGTGGCGGTTCAGGTAGTATTACAGCAAGTATTTTGGTGTCTGATGTTATTAAACAACACATTGAACATTTGTTCACCAAACAAAATGAAAAAGGATTAAAAGTGCAATTACACCCTTATTTGTATGCTTTTTTTACAAAGGGTTTAATATCACAACAATTAAAATGGTTTTTTAAATATTGGAAATGGGTAAAATTAGTCAGCGACACTTCCTTAGGACTTCCTGATTTTATTATTACTAACCAACAAGGAGAAGAAATAAATCTTATCTCTCAAAATACTCTTCAAAGCGAATAAAACTGTATTTTCTGTAAAAAAAACTGACATTTTTAGAAAAACCCTTTCAATTTTATAATTGTAAAGGGTTTTTTTATGTGTATATTTCTCAATGATTAATGCTGATTTTGATTTTTATAAAAAATAATCTGATTTATTTTTTTAATTCCATAAAAAATAATATCTTTGTGAACATATCTAATTTTTATTCAAAATATGAAAAAATACGCACATCTATACATCTTTTTTTTTAGTATTATATTTTTATCTTTGACAAGTTGCGGAGATAGCCGTCAATTTGATACCGTTATTCAACACAATATAGTTTTGCGTGATGAATTAAACGATTTTGCCGTCGAATATAGACTATATGATAAATTATTGACTTTTATGGAAGACCATTATGAAAGAAAATTAAAAGACACCAACATTATTGTCTATAAAGCATTGTATTGGAGCTGGCAAGGGCATATCAAAAGATTAAACTACCATCAAAGTAAAATGATTGAGGAACTCAAAGAATTTCAAATAGCTATTGACGAATATTTTAATAAACAAGATAAAATTACAAAAAATATAAAAACCCCCGAACTCATACGCCTCGAAAGAAGAACCAATAAAGCGCTTAAAAAAAGTTATGATAAAATCGTAGCAGTTGCACACAGAACCATGAAAAGGCTCGATAGTGCAAAAATAATGGGGGAAGATGTAGGGAAAATTTTTGCAAGCTCAGGCTTACGCGGGCGACCTACCAACGCAAGAACCGCCACACGAAAATATTTTAGAAAAATTAGTATCATCAAAGATAGCCTCGAAATATTCGGACACGAAATGGATAGATTATTGGCTTTCAAAAAACCAACCATGTTTGATACAAAAAATAAAAACGCAAAAGTAAAAATCGAAATAGATAAAAATGAAAAAGATGAAGACCAAAAAGAAAAAACAGAAAATAAACAACACAAAGAAAAAGTAAAAAAAGACTCTTTATTGAGAGAAAAATCTAATAAAGATACAAATACAACCTCAAAAGAATAAAAATGACTAACCAGTCATAAAAAAACGTTACTAAAAATGACTTGTTAGTCATTTTTAGTAACATTTTTTGTTTTGTCTATGTACGAATATTGATTTGATTTCTGAATGTTAATGTTTTTTTAATTTTTAAAAATATAATAACATAAAATAGGTTAAAAATATGCTTTTTGGAATGTTTTGTGATTTAGGAGGGTTTTGATATTAGAATAAAAATTGGTAATATTTATTTTTTTATATTATTTACAAAATAATATTTGGATTTATAATTTTATACAAAATATTTATATTGTATTTAAAAATACATTTTTTTTTACTTATTTTTTTTGTTTTTATCCAGTGTTATTCACTGATTGAAAAAAAATAAGCAGAATAAATAAAAGCAAATCAAACTTTTTTCGACAAAATAATGTTTGAATATCAAAATAATGATTATGATTTAAAAAATAAGTAACTATTTAGGTATAGTCATAAAATTATTATTTTGAACTTCGTGCAAGCGTGGACGCTTGCACGAGATATTAACTGGTGCAAGCGTGGACGCTTGCACCAAAATAACCTAAATAGTTACAAAAATAAAATATGTATAAAAAAATTATAAAATTTTGTTTTATTTCGTTGATAAGTGTACTTTTTATAGCAATTTTTATTGTATTTATGACAGGTGATGCGCAATTAATACAAACCAAATTAAACCATATAGAACAAAGAGCTTTAGAAAATAAAACAACCGATTGGGACAGATTTTGGTTGCGTTTGTTGTATCAAAATATGATTTTTTTTGGTCAATTTCACTATCCAAATGCCTCCAAAATGCTTCATCATTATTGCCAACAAAAAAGTGATACATTATTTTTTGATGCAGAAAATTTATATAAAGAAAATCCAGAAGTAAAATTTGCCGTAGATAATAACAAAACAGGCGTTATTTTTCGCCCTCATCATATCGAAGATATAATGTTACATATTTCTCCCGTTTTTTATTGGGATTTATATTATGCGTTTGATGTATTATCGATAAAAAAAGAAGGAAATAGCGTTGTTTTATATGATAAATACAAATTTAATACGATTGAAACCAAAGTTTATACTCATTTTAAGATTGGACAAATCAGTTTAGAAATCAATGATGGACTGATAAAAGTTGCTTATCCAAAAGCAAAAGGATTTATAAGTTATGGAAAATTTGAAATTCTGACCTCAAAATAAATAAAATTTGAAACAAAATTATTGCTCAAAAAAAAATAATGGAACAAGAAAAACTAACATTTTCTAAAGAAGAAAAACTTTGTAGTGAAATACTAATTGAAAAATTATTCAAAGAAGGAAAAAATGAATTTGTTTATCCTTTCAAGTTTTTATATTTAGAAAAAAATGAAATCAACGAAAAATTACCACAAATTTTGGTAGTTGTAAGCAAAAAAACTTTTAAAAAAGCAGTAGATAGAAATGTTTTAAAAAGAAGAATAAGAGAAGGATATAGACTGAAAAAATATATGTTAAAAACAGAAACAGGTTTTGTACCAATTTTGTGTGGTGCTTTTATTTTGATAGCCAAAGAAAAAATAGATTTTAAAACTATTCAAAACGGAATCAAACAAATTTTAAAAAAAATAAAAACTAAATTTATTTCATAAAAATCAAACCTATAATTTTTTTTGTTGCCCACAAAAATATAAACAATATCTAAAAAAAATTATAGGTTTGATTATCAATCAATTACATATATTTTTTGTTAGTGTAAAAATTTTGTATATTAATCAAAATGGCTAAATATTTGTTTCACGCCCTCGCTTGTGTCCCACAAGCGAATATTGTAACAAACAAATCTTACACCAACGACGACTGCTTGTGGGACACA
>RDXZ01000207.1 GCA_004293265.1 Bacteroidota bacterium
ATCAAATAATCCTTAAAAAAGCCCTCAAAAATGTAAAAAATATATAAAATTTTTGTAATCATTTTGCACACCATTGTATTTTTGTCCAAAGTCTAAAATACATCAAAGTTAAAAAATTGTAAATTATTTTCTAAAAAAATAAATTTTATATTTCATTTCTTACATTTGTGGTTCAAAATAAAAATTACTTTATGGTCTATCTTCAAAAACTCAAAAACTACTACCTCATCTTATTGATTATTATTGTTCAAGGTTGTCAAAATAATACAAAAAAAAATATTAATTTTTCTCAAAAAATTGATAAAGACTTAGCAGAAAATATAGATTTTTCTGATTTAGAAAGACTTTCTACTGATTCTTCTACTTTTGTTTTAGACAATGCCGCAGAAAATTTTATCAAACAATGGAAACTAAAAGGAATGACAATTGCGGTAGCCAAAGACGGAAAATTAGTCTATGCCAAAGGTTTTGGATATGCTGATGAAGAAAAAAATATAAAAACAAAACCTCATCATCTTTTTAGAATTGCAAGTGCTTCAAAATTGGTAACAGCAGTCGGAATTATGAAATTAGTAGAAGAAAATAAACTATCATTGCAAGATAAAGTCTTTGGAAAAAATGGTATTTTGAAGGAATATAATCAGTTTATCAAAGATACTTTGGCTTTTGAAATAGAGGTCGAACATTTATTGACGCATACAGCAGGTTGGAGAAATCAATTGCGAACTGACCCAATGTTTGAGCCTGTTTTGGTGGCGAACGCTATGAAAGTTTCTTCTCCTATTACTTTTGAAAATACTTTAATTTTTATGTTATCACAAAAAGGATATTTTAAAGCAGGCGGTTTTTATGATTATTCTAATTTTGGTTATTGTGTTTTAGGAAAAATAATTGAAAAAATAACAGGAAAAGATTATGAAACTTATATGCAGGAAAATATTTTATCAAAAATGAATATCAAACGAATGAAAATTGGTAAAAATAAATACATAGATAGGTTTCCAAACGAAGTAAAATATTATGATGCAGACAACGCCACCAAAAATTTATCTATTTATTCTCCCAAAGATTCCGCCTCACGCGTCTATGAGGGCAATAATACACACGCATTGGGCGCGGCAGGCGGTTGGATTGCCAGCAGTGTCGATATGTTAAGATTGTTATGTGCCGTTGATGGATTTGATACAAAAGAAGATTTTTTATCCGAAAAATCAATCAACAGAATGGCATACCCAATCACTAAAAAAGATAGTTTGGGCATAAGAGTTTTGGGCTGGAAGCAAACCAATAAAGAACAATGGTGGCGAACAGGCAACTTAGCAAGCACTTCTATCTCACTCACACGCAAACAAAATGGTTATAGTTGGGTTTTGATTACTAATACAGGCTCTTGGCGGGGACCTTACTTGCCTTATGAAATGGAAGGAATGATGAACAGAACTATTGCCAAAATAAATTTTAAAAAGCAAGATTTATTTCAGTTAGCAGATAATTTAGAAAATTTTTTTTGGGAATAAAAAATGAAAATCCTGTCAAAAAATGAGTGTAAAAATACGGAAATTTTATAGTAACAAAAAAAACAAAAGACATCGTTAGATATCTTTTGTTTTTATATTCATAAAATTGAAACAAAAAATTAACCAATAGAAATTCTAAAAAATCCAGTTGAGGTCAATCCTTTTTGTGTATTTTCTAATAATTGACGGATAGTAACTCCATTATCTTTTACAAATTTTTGGTTCAATAAAGTAAAATCTTCATAGAATTTATTTAATTTACCCATAGCAATTTTTTCCAACATTGCTTCAGGTTTTCCTTCTTGTCTTGCTTGTTCTTTACCGATTTCGATTTCTCTTTCTAAGATACTTGCATCAACACCTTCTTTATCCAAAGCGACAGGTTTCATTGCCGCGATTTGCATAGCCACATCTTTTCCTACTTCTGTAATATCGTTGCTACCTACGCCAGAAAAACCTACTAAAACTCCAACTTTATTGTTTGAGTGTAAATAAGAAATTACTTTTTCAGCTTTCAATACTTCATAGTTAGTAACTTCGATTTTTTCACCAATTTTACCTACATATTCTGTGATATAATCGGCTACACTTAGATTTTTAATTGTTAAAGCATGTAAAGCGTCTTTATCAGCAGGTTTTTGAGCTACGGCTAAAGCCAATAATTCTCTACCTAAATTTAAAAAATCTTCATTTTTACCTACGAAATCAGTTTCGCAACCTAATGCTATCACTACGCCCTCTGTAGCATCACTATTCAAATGAATATGTACTGCACCCTCAGTAGTAGTACGGTCAGCACGATTGGCTGATACTTTTTGTCCTTTTTTGCGTAAGATAGTTATCGCTTCTTCGAAATCACCATTTGCTTCAGTTAGAGCTTTTTTGCAGTCCATCATACCTGCGCCTGTCATTGTGCGTAATTTATTTACGTCTTGAGCTGAAATAGACATTTTTTCTTGATATTTAATTTAATTCAAAAGAATATTTGTTTCTAAAAAAACGGTGCAAAAGTAGTAATTTTTTTTGAAAAAAGCAAACAAATATCTAAAAAATATCTAAAATTTATCTGTAAGCATAAAACCAACGCCATGAATATTCTCGATTCTGATAGTTTCATCATCTTTCAAATATTTTCTTAGTTTGGTAATAAAAACGTCAAAACTTCTGCCATGAAAGTAGTCATTTTCGCCCCAAATAGCAATTAAAGCATCTTCTCTTCTCAAAACATTGTCCCTTTTTAGTACTAATTGTCTTAAAATATCGCTTTCTCTTGAAGTCAATCTTACAATATTGTCCTCAAAAATGAGTTCGTGTCTATCGTAATCAAATTGGTATTTTCCTATTACAAAAAAATTGGGAGGAGTATCTGCCGAATGAACTCTTTTTAGAATGGCTTTGATACGCAACACTAATTCCTCTTCATTGAAAGGTTTTGTTAAATAATCATCGGCACCTGTTCCGAAGCCTTCGATTTTATCTTCTTTCAAAGTTTTTGCTGTGAGGAACAAAATAGGGGTTTTTTGGTCTTTTTCTCTGATACTTTTTGCCAATGCGAAGCCGTCTTTTTTAGGCATCATTACATCAAATATACACAAATCGACCTTTTTTTGTTTAAAAAATGTTTTTTCTGCTTCTTCACCATCTCTACAAAGTAGCACTTCAAAATTTTCCATTTCTAAATACTCTTTGAGAAGGAAACCTAAATTATTGTCATCTTCCGCCAGAAGAATGAATCCTTGTTTTGTTTTCATATTTTTTTTTCTTGTGATTGATATAGTTTTATTATTGTCAATGAAGTTATTAATAAAGTCATTAATTAACTTTCGTCGAGAAAATATCTTTTTCAGTAATTATTAATCTTTGTTTTGCAATTGTTGTATATTCTTCTGATATTTCAGAACCTAACCAATTTCTATTTAATTTTTGTGCTATTTTTGCTGTTGTACCGCTTCCCATAAAACAATCATATACTAAATCATTTTCATTTGTCCAGCTATAAATCTGGTCGTATGCTAATTGTTCGGGGAAAATAGCAGGATGTTGAAAAGCAATTTTATCTTTAGTTGATATTCCGCCACCAATAGAATAAAAAAATACATTACCAATTTTTTTATCCTGTGTTCTTTCTACTTTTTCATAATCTAACGAGCCATTTTTACCTCTATTTTTCATATTTGCCAATCCTCTGTACTTAGTAATTTCTTTCAATGGATTGAAAGTTTTTGGACTTCCTTTTGAGAAAGCAAAAATATATTCAAAATGTTGATGATATCGCCTGCCTGCTGTGGGCATAGGATTATTTTTGTAATAAATCATCGTGTCGTGAATATTAAAACCAATTTCTTTAAAAAATAAGGCTTGTTTAAAACTTGTTCCACTTTCTGAACCATTTTCGGTTTTATCTGCTACGACCCAAATCACAATCCCATTTTGTTTTACAATTCTAAATAATTCTTTGGCAATTGCCTCAAAATCAAAATGATACCCTTCATATTCTCTCAAATCATCATAAGGCGGGCTTGTCAAAACCATATCTACGAAGTCAGAAGGCATTTTTGACATAGTTTCCAAACAATTTTCATTGTATATTTTATTTAATTCCATTTCAAAAATGTTAGTATCTATTCAAACTTTTACATTCATTCACAAAATTTATTATTGAAAAGGTAAAAAAACTTCAAATTTACTTCCTTTTCCTAATTCAGAATGAAGTTGAATATGACCTCTGTGCGCATCAACCATCAATTTTACATACGCTAAACCTATTCCAAAACCTTTCACATCATGCACGTTGCCTGTAGTAACGCGATAAAATTTTTCAAAAATATGTTTTTGTTTATCTTTACTCATTCCAATTCCTTTGTCCTCGATAACAATTACGATACCATCTTCTTTGTTATGCGTAGAAACAATAATTTCAGGATATTCAGGGGAATATTTATTGGCATTGTCTAATAAATTCGAAACAACATTAATCAAATGTGTAACATCTGCCATCAAATTCACTTGCAAAGCATTCAAATAACATTTAATTTTACCACCTCTTGTTTTGACTTGTAAATCTAATGTATTAATTGCCTCCTGAATTACTTGATGAATATTGGTTTGAATTTTATTTAATCCAAAATCACCTCTTTCTAATTTCGCTAAATGCAAAACTTGTTCTACTTGCATTTGTAGTTTTCGATTTTCTTCGTGGATAATTTCAGAAAAATGCACAATTTTATCAGGATTTCCTAAAATCAATGGTTTTTTGAGCATATTACTTGCCAAAGAAATGGTAGAAATAGGAGTTTTGAGTTCGTGAGTCATATTGTTAATAAAATCTGTGGTCATATCTGATAATTTTTTTTGTTTGAAAATAGTTTGTAAAGTTAATCCAAAACAAATAATTACCAATAAAACCAAGCCCGCAGACGAAAACATCATACCATTCATTTTGGCATACACATATTCGTTGGAGTTAAGAAAAAAGATACGTAACTCAACTTTTTCAGGCTTAAACAATTTATCCAAACACCAAGCGTGTTCTTTATTTCCATACTTATTATCAACACAACTTTTTGTATAAGATTTGTGTTTTTTATCTATGATTTCAAAATCAAATTTTAAATCACTTAATTGATGAAATCTAAATTCGTTGGTAAGAATAGAACCGAGTTTTTCTTTGTCTGATTTATTCAAATTGACGACTAAATTTTTACCATCGTTTTCTGCAATTGTTTGGCGGACTCTAAACCTCGTAACACTATCGTTTTTTAATTTATAGGCTACATCATAAGATGCCAAACGAATACGATGATTGAGCTGTGAAGCACGCAAATCAATAGCATTACTTACCCAAATTACTTGTAAAATTACTAATCCTATCAAAGCGAAAGCACAAGTAGTAATTATCAAAAAAATTCGTCTTTTGTTCATAAAAAATGATTGTATTTTTATAGGTACACAAAAATACGTTTTTTTTAACAAATAAGTTTTAATTAACAAATATTTAACTTAATAATAGTAATGATAATTTTTTGTATAAAAAAATTGAAGAAAATAACCTAATCTTTTGATTATATTATTATCAACGATTTACATTTGGCTTTCTAAAATTTTTATTCCTTCTAAAAAACTATGTGGTTCAAAACCTAATTCTTTTCTTGCTTTTTCGATTAAAAAACCTGTTTTGGGAGGTCTTTTGGCAGGTTGTGTAAATTTTGTGCTATCAGATTTTACAATAAATTTTGTATCTAATTGAAAATAATCAGCCGTAATCATTGCCATTTGATAAGGGGTAAGCATTTCGTACCCTGAAATATTAAAAATACCTTCTTTTTCTTTTTGTGCCAATAAAAAACAGCCCATTGCCAAATCTTCTGCTAAGGTTGGCGTTCTCCATTGGTCATCAACGACTTGAATTGTTTTGCTATCTTCTAATGATTTTTTTACCCATAAAATAATATTGGTTCGGCTCATTGCTTCGGTAATTCCATATACTAAAACGGTTCTTGCGATAGCATAACGAAGATTTTTTGTTTGTAAAACAATATTTTCGGCGGCTAATTTACTTTCTCCATAAAAACTAATTGGATTAGGAATTGCGTCTTCTGAAAGCGGACCTGTAGTGCCGTCAAATATAAAATCAGTAGAAAGATGTATGAAAAAAATATTGTTTTTGGCACAAATATTCGATAAATATTCGACTGCTTTTACGTTTAATTCCCAACAAAGTTCTTTTTGAGATTCACAATCATCAACTTGCGTCATCGCGGCTGTATGTATAATGACGTGAGGTTGAAAGGCATTTATAACTTCTTTGATATTGTTTTCATCAGTGATATTCATAGACATATACTCAAAATTTTTTGCTTTTGTAAGTCTATTTTCTCCTTTGGCTGTGGCTAAAATTGAAAAATTTTGATTTTCTTTTTGTGTCAATAAATGTACTAATTTTTGTCCTAATAGACCATTTGCACCTGTAATAAGAATTTTTTTCTGCATAAATATTTGAAATTGAATGTG
>RDXZ01000208.1 GCA_004293265.1 Bacteroidota bacterium
AAGCGAAAAATCTACTTTTTCGTTTACAAACCACCTTTAACAAGCAGTTAGTTGCTTCACTTCGTTCAGCAGGACAAAATAGGACATCTACAACACCACGAAAAAATAACCTAAATAGATACAATGTTTTTATATTTTTTTCACAAAGATAGTTAAAATTATAAATAAAAAAAATAATTGAATTAATATTATCAAAATTATTTTACTTTAATAAATTGTATTATGAGTTTGCGTTTACAAAATGCCATTCAACAAGCAGTTGATTCACTTCGTTCAGCAGGACAAAGTAGAAATCTGCCAACACCACGAAAAAATAAACTAAATAGATACAATGAATTATGCTCAAACAGATATAAAAATGAATATTTTGTTGGTATTTTTTTAAATAAATCAAAAAAAATATTTTTTTTAAAGAAATTTATATACATTTGCACAATATTTTAACAAAATTATTTATGTTTCAAAAAATTATTGATAAGAAAAAAATAGAATGGCTCAATTCTGATAAAAATACTATACAAAGCGTCATCGATTATATAAAAAAAAAAGGTAAATTAAGACTTCCTCAAATTGAAGCCATAGAAACTTATCTGTTTTTAAAAATAGCAGGACAAAATAAACCTATTTGGAAACTAATAGCAGAAGGTTTTTTTAGTGATAATTCTGATATTAGCACTGAACCTCTTACAGAAAAACAAAGATTTTTGTTACAAAACAATATTTCCGCAAAATCTTTGTACGAGATGAAAAATATATTTCCGATTCTCAAAACGACTGTATTAGAAAGCAATCAAAATACAAATTTTGAAAATATCATCAAAAAAATGTTTTATGATATTGATTATACCGATTATTTGTTTAGCTTGCCAATGGGTGCAGGAAAGACATTTTTAATGGCTTCTTTTATTTATTTGGATTTGTATTTTGCTTTGCAAGAACCTGATAACAAAATATTTGCACATAATTTTATTATTTTAGCACCTTCTGGGCTAAAATCATCTATCGTACCCAGCCTCAGAACGATAGAAAATTTTGATGTTTCGTGGATTTTACCTGAACCAAGTGCTTCACAAATCAAAAAAATGATTATTTTTGAAACACTTGACCAAAATAAAACCGCCAAAAAAAGTAATAAAGCACGAAATCCAAACGCACAAAAAATTGCTAATTTACAACCTTTTCAAAATTTAATGGGCGTGGTATTGGTAGTCAATGCTGAAAAAGTAATTTTAGATAGAGTAGAAATTAACAAAAATCCTATTTTAATCGAAAAAAATGAGGACGAAAAAGCAAAATATGCCAACGAACTCCGATATTTGATTGGAAAAATTCCAAATCTTGCTATTTTGATTGACGAAGTACATCACGCCGCTACTGATGATGTAAAATTAAGACAAGTTGTAAACCATTGGCACGAACAAAAAACCATCAATGTTGTATTGGGTTTTAGTGGTACACCTTATTTGCCTAATGCCGAAAAAATAAATATAGACCAAAATACAATCATCAAATTTACACAAATTGCTAATATTGTTTACTATTATCCACTATTGGAAGCCATCAAATCTTTTTTGAAAAAACCGCTTATTCAGGTAGAAAAAGGTAATCAAGTAACATCTTTGAATATTATCAAAAAAGGAATAGAAACATTTTATGAAAATTTTGGAAACACAATTTATGCTGATAATACAATCGCCAAAATAGCCATTTATTGTAGTAATATAGAAAAATTAGAAGAAGAAATTTATCCTTTTCTTATCAATGACCTAAAAATAAATCCGAATGAAATTTTAAAATACCATCAAGGAAATACAAAACACAAAATTCCAAAAGAAAATGAAAATGAATTTATTAATTTAGATACGCCACTTTCACAAAAAAAAATTATTCTTTTGGTGCAAATTGGTAAGGAAGGTTGGGACTGCAAAAGTTTGACAGGCGTTATCCTTTCTCAAAAAGGAGATTGTCCTACTAATATGGTACTCCAAACTGCCTGCCGTTGTCTTAGACAAATTGAATACAAACCCGAAACCGAACAACCTTTAAAAAATGCTATCATTTGTTTGAATGAAGACAATGAAAAATCATTGAACAAACAACTCAAAGACGAACATCATACTTCGATAGAAGATATTAGTAAAGTCGAAAGCCAAAAACAAGAAATTCCTATGAGAGAACGAATCTCAAGAATGGACTTTTTGCAATTACCACAAATCGATTTTTATCAATTGAGAGTGCATTTTGACCAATTTCAAATCGAAGACGAACCACATACAACACAAAAAATTAACCAAATTTTGAATGTTGAAAGCAAAGCGAGTTATACAGAAGAAAGAGGAATGGAACTCAATCAAATAGATAAACGTACTTTTCATTATGAACAACAAGGACAAACGATTAATTTCGATTATTGGCTTTTGCAAATCGTAAAAGATAGTTTTAATGCAATTACTATCCAAGATGTAAGAAAACATCAAAATACATTAGAAAAAATATTTCATAAAATCACAATCCAAAAAGATAATGTTCTCTATTTGAATGAAAAATTTTCTATCTATGAAATCAATGCTCATATCAGAATGGCTTTTTATTGTAAAAGAGAATTTAAAACAAGAGAAGAAATTTTACAGAAAAGCGTCGATATGCTTGTAATAAAAAATCTCAAACCTGTACCCGACTCTGATAAACTCATTCCAAAAAAAGACGAAACTCGAAATATTTTGACTGCTGATAACCAAAACAAAGAAGTAAAACAAATATTACAAACATTGAATGAAATTGCGGCACAACAATTCGAAGAATTGAAACAAAAATTAAAAGAGCAAGGGTTAGAAAATTTTATTCCTAATTTTTCAAAAAAAATGCCTACTTTGTTCGAAAATCATAAAAATAATACTTTTCATTACCTTCCTTATAAAATGGATAGCAATTTTGAAATCATTTTTTTAGAAAATATTTTGCAAGATAATGATTTTCAACAACTAAACTTAGAAGTGTTTTTTAATGGTGAAGATAATCTCACTGATTTTAAAATCGATTGTTTTTATAAAAAAAATAATCAATGGCAAAAATTGGGCGGATATTATCCCGATTTTTTAATCATACAACGAAATAAACAAAAACAAATTCATAAAGTACTTATTCTCGAAACAAAAGGCGAAGGATATGCAAGGGCTTTTACAGAAAAAAAATATTTTATGGAAAATGATTTTATTCCACTCAATAACCAAAAATTTGGATACAATAAATTTGAGTTTTTGTATATCCAAGATGATGACAAAGGTAAAGAACAAAAATTAAATCAAAAAATTAAAGCCTTTTTTGATTCTTCACTTCGTTCAGAATGACAAATTTGTCATTTTGAGCGAAGCGAAAAAACGGATTCTTCACTTCGTTCAGAATGACAAAGGAGATTCTTCACTGCATTCAGAAGGACAAAAAGCGTATTTTTGTCATTTTGAGCGAAGCGAAAAAACGGATTCTTCACTGCGTTCAGAATGACAAAAAAAGTGTTCAGAATGACAAAAAAAGCGTTCAGAATGACAAAAACGGAATGTATTTTAAATATAAAAATAAAATGAAAGAACATAATTATTACATTTACATTACGACCAATCCAAACAAAACTGTTTTTTATGTGGGAGTAACCAATAATTTGAAGCGTAGAATAGAAGAACATTATGCCAATAGAGGACAGGCTAAAACTTTTGCAGGACGTTATTATTGTTATAATTTGGTTTATTGGGAAAATTTCAAATATATTGATAAAGCAATAGCAAGAGAAAAAGAGTTAAAAGGTTGGAAAAGAGAAAAGAAAGATATTTTAATTAATTCTTTTAATCCAAATTGGGATTTTTTGAGTACGGAAGTGGGTGTGTCCTTTGATTCTTCACTGCGTTCAGATGATGATTCTTCGCTGCGTTCAGATGACGATTCTTCACTGCGTTCAGAATGACAAAAAATGCGTTCAGAATGACAAATTTGTCATTTTGAGCGAAGCAAATTTGTCATTTTGAGCGAAGCGAAAAATCTATATTCTACTGCGTTCAGATGATGATTCTTCACTGCGTTCAGAATGACAAAAAATGCGTTCAGAATGACAATTTTGTCATTTTGAGCGAAGCGAAAAATCTAAATAATTGACTTTTAGGTTCTTCACTTCGTTCAGAATGACAAAAAAAAGCGTTCAGATGATGATTCTTCACTGCGTTCAGAATGACAAAAAAAAGCGTTCAGAATGACAAAGACAAAGTATTTAAACAAAATAAAAATATTATAAAAAATGAAAACATATATTCCTTTCTTCCCTGATAATATCGAAGGACAAGCCTTGTTAGACAACTTTGTGAGAACACAAAGAAGGCTCAAATACAGAGATAACGAAAGTGTAAAAGATAAAATTCAAAGAGGAATGCCACTCTATGAAGTCGAAAATACCGAAAAAATAGGCAAAGATACAAACAATAACAAAATCATCAGAGGTGAATGTCTTTCTGCGTGTGCCTACTTGAAAGCCAATGATATAAAAATTGACCTTGTGTATATCGACCCGCCTTTCGCATCAGGTGCCGATTATGCCAAAAAAATATACCTCCGAAAAAATCCAAAAGTAGCAAAAACCATCGAAGACGCAGAACAAAACCTCGACCTCGAAGAACTCAAATCTTTCGAAGAAAAAATGTACGGCGATATCTGGAACAAAGAAGATTACCTCAACTGGATGTACGAAAACCTAATGGCTATCAAAGCAGTGATGAGCGATAATGCAAGCATATACGTACACCTCGATTGGCATATTGGACATTATGTAAAAATCTTAATGGACGAAGTTTTTGGAGAAGATAATTTTAGAAATGAAATTATTTGGCATTATAAACGATGGACTGCAAAAAGTACTCAATTTCAAGCAATGCATGATACCATTTATTATTATTCCAAAAATGATGATTATATTTTTAATAAAATTGAAATTGATGATGAAGAGTATTTAAAAGAAAGAAAAGAAAGTAAAGGCTGGAATTCAAATACCGTTCAAGGCGTTAATGGAAAAATTAGACAATTGATTGTTTATGATGAACAATTATATGAAAAGGCGGTTGAAATAGGAAGAATAAAACCAAATGAATGGGACAAAATTGTATATAGTCTTGGCAAAAAAAGTCCTGATGATGTTTGGGATATTCCTTTTATAAATCCTGTTGCAGAAGAAAGAGTAGACTATTCCACCCAAAAACCAGAAGCATTATTAGAGCGTATTATCAAAGCGAGCAGTAACGAAGGAATGATAGTAGCGGATTTTTTTGGGGGCAGTGGCGTAACGGCGGCGGTTGCTCAAAAATTAGGTCGTGAGTTTATCCACGTGGACATAGGCATCAATAGCATACAGACGGCACGCGATAGGCTCAAAGGACAAGGGGCGATTTTTGAGTTGTTGGAGATAAAAGATGGCGTAAGTCTATATCGTAATCCTCAACAGACGATGGATAATTTATACAAGTTTATTGAAGGACTAAAAAATGAAGATCCTTTGCCTTCGTTTTGGGAGGGGTATATTACAGATTCAAAAAATACAAAAATTCCTGTTTATATTCCAAATTTATTAGACCATAACACAAAAGTATTAGATGTGGCTTGGTTGGCGCGTATTATCAATGAAGCGATTCCTGTTTTGCCTGATGAAGTCAAAAAAGTAATCGTATATTATGTGGACATAAGCAATGAAAATGAAGTAGAAAAATATCTCAAAACACAAATGATTACTTTGGTAGAAATAGAGTTGCGGGATTTAAAACCGATTTTAGCACATGCGCTTATGCCTGATGTAGTCGAGTTTGAAATAAAAAATAAAGAAGAAAAATATACCATTGAAATTAAAAAAATACTTTCTGAACGTTTGAAAACGAGCATTGATAATTATAATTTCAAACGACAACTCAATGATTTAAAAAAGAGTAAAATAGGAGATAAAACCTCTGCACCACTTTCGTTTATTGAAATAAGTAAAAATGGTTTAGAATTGATTGAAATGATTGCCTTAGATTGCACCAATCAAGACGGGGTTTGGCAAAGTGATGCAGAAATAAAAATCGATAAAAATAGTTTTATGATTTTAAATGGCAAAAAAACGAAAGAATTTTGGGACGGAAAAATTACATCTTCTAAAAAACCTTTGCGATTAAAAGTAAGAAATATTGCGGGAGATGAAAGTATTTTTGAGATTCTTCACTAAGTTCAGAATCTTTGTCATTTTGAGCAAAGCGAAAAAACGAGATTCTTCACTTCGTTCAGAATGACAAATTTGTCATTTTGAGCGAAGCGAAAAAACGAGATTCTTCACTGCGTTCAGAATGACAAATTTGTCATTTTGAGCGAAGCGAAAAAACGAGATTCTTCACTGCGTTCAGAATGACA
>RDXZ01000209.1 GCA_004293265.1 Bacteroidota bacterium
AATCTCCATCTTATTTTTCAAAACATGTACTTAAAAACCTAAAAATTACTTCTTTGGATAAAAGGGCAGAAAATATTTGTGGAGAGTATGAAAAAATATCTCATAATATTGATAGGTTTGTAAAAGATGAAGAAGTAAATAAAAATAAATAGATTTTCCTTAACTGATGCAAGCCTTTGGCTGTACCTACCTAACTACAAGCCTAGGCTTGCACCAGTTGGGTATAATAAAAAAAAAATCATTTTTCATCTTCTTGAAAAGTGTTTTTTTCTTTTTTATTTACTCAATAAACCAAAATTATCATCAAAACAAATTGTCTAAAGTCTTATTTTTTTATAAAAACAATCAGAAAATATTTGAAAAGCAAAATAAAAAATCTATATTTGCAAAAAAAAATTTAGGACGCTATTTTTTATATGGAACAACAAGACTTTATCGAGATTTTTGGGGCAAGAGAACATAATTTAAAAAATATTGATGTCAATATTCCAAGACATCAATTGGTAGTGATTACAGGCGTTTCAGGAAGTGGCAAATCTTCGCTCACTTTTGATACCATTCACGCAGAAGGACAAAGACGCTACTTGGAGAGTTTCTCAGCGTATGCTCGCTCTTTTATTGGCGGTATGGAACGACCAGATGTGGATAAAATCAATGGATTAAGCCCCGTCATTGCTATCGAGCAAAAAACTACTTCCCGAAATCCACGCTCTACAGTCGGAACTGTTACAGAATTATACGATTTTTTTAGAGTTTTGTATGCGCGTGCAGGTATTGCGTACTCCTATAACACAGGTGAGCGTATGCAAAAACAATCAGAAGACCAAATTATCGATGCTATTTTTGAAAAATTTAATAACGAAAAAATAGCATTACTTTCTCCAATAATCAAAGGTAGAAAAGGGCATTATAGAGAACTTTTTGAGCAACTTAGAAAGTTAGGTTATACAAAAGTTCGTATCAATAAAATCGTACAAGATATTACTCCAAAATTACAATTAGATAGATATAAAATTCATAACATCGATTTAATTATCGATAGGTTAGTTCCCAAAGAAGAAGATAGGTTTCGTATCACAAAATCAATACAATTAGCACTCAAACAAGGAGAAAATTCGTTGATAATCACGCATTATATCAATGATAAAGAACAAAAAGACTATTTTTTTTCTAAGGCATTGGTTTGTCCTTCCACAGGTATTTCTTACGAAGAACCTGCTCCTAATTCTTTTTCTTTTAACTCTCCTTATGGCTGGTGCCCTGCCTGTCAAGGGCTTGGGCATATCAGTAAAATCACTGAGGATAGCATTGTTCCCGACAAAACTCTTAGCGTAGAAGACGGTGCATTGGCACCTTTGGGAGAGTTAAGAGATATTACAATTTTTGATGAAATACAAGGTTTACTTAAATCATATAAATTGACTTTGAATACGCCTTGGCAAAAAATCCCAAAAAATGTTCAATATGAAATTTTAAATGGCTCTAATAAAGAAATCAGAGTCAGTAACAAAGAAAAAAAACGAAATTATTATACCTATTATCAAGGTATTTTTCAATATTTGCAACAAAAAATAGCCTACGGAAACGAAAAAGAAAAAGAAGCCTTAGAAGAATTTGTAGTGAAAGAAATTTGCAAAGAATGTGAAGGAACAAAAATTAAAAAAGAAAGTCGTTATTTTAAAATCCACGATAAAAATATTGCCGAAGTATCTCAACTCAATTTAGATGAACTCAAAAATTGGCTTCAAAATATCGAACAACATCTCGAAAAAAGGCAGTTACTCGTAGCAGAACCATTATTAAAAGAAATTAGAACGCGTTTGGGTTTGTTATTAGATATTGGTTTGCATTATTTGAGTTTGGAAAGGCAAATGAAAACGCTTTCAGGTGGTGAAGCACAAAGAATTAGATTAGCCACACAAATCGGTACGCAATTAGTAGGAGTTTTGTATATTTTAGACGAGCCAAGCATCGGTTTGCACGCCCGCGACAATGTGAAATTAATAAAATCTTTACAAGCATTGAGAGATTTGGGTAATTCTGTTTTGGTTGTCGAACACGACAAAGATATGATGTTGCAAGCCGACTATTTGTTGGATATTGGCAGAGGTGCAGGTGTGCATGGTGGAAAAGTAATTGCACAAGGTAAACCTTCTGAAATTTCTGTAGAAGAGAGTACAACCATGCAATATCTAAAAGGTATCAAAAATATAGAAACTCCTGCTGAAAAAAGAGAAGGAAATGGCGGTTTTTTGACTTTGAAAGGAGCAAAAGGACATAATTTGAAAAATGTTACTTTAAAATTACCTTTAGGAAAAATGATTTGTGTTACAGGTGTTTCTGGAAGTGGAAAATCTACGCTTATTCACGAAACGCTGTTTCCATTGTTAAGTCAGCATTTTTTTAGAGCAAAAAAATTGCCTTTACCTTACGAAAAAATAGAAGGTTTGGAAAATTTAGATAAAGTAATCGAAGTCGACCAATCGCCCATAGGACGAACTCCACGTTCTAATCCTGCTACTTATGTTGGTTTTTTTACAGAAATCAGAACTTTATTTAGTTTATTGCCTGAGTCAAAAATTCGAGCATACAAACCCGGTCGTTTTTCTTTCAATGTCAAAGGTGGAAGATGTGAAGATTGTCAAGGTGGCGGAATGAAATCTATCGAAATGGAATTTTTGGCTGATGTTTATGTCGAATGTGAAACTTGCAAAGGCAAAAGATATAATCGTGAAACCTTAGAAATTAGGTTTAAAAGTAAATCTATTGCTGATATTTTGGATATGACCGTAGAAAGTGCGGTACAATTCTTTGAAAATCAACCTGTTATCAAACGTAAAATCTCGGCTTTGGCTGATGTAGGTTTAGGTTATTTGAAATTGGGACAACAAGCCACAACACTTTCGGGCGGGGAAGCACAAAGGGTAAAATTAGCGACAGAACTTTCTCGAAGAGATACAGGAAAAACTTTATATATTTTAGACGAACCCACAACAGGACTTCATTTTGAAGATATTAGAGTTTTGATGGACGTTTTGCATCGTTTGGCAGACAAAGGAAACACGATTTTGATTATCGAACATAATCTTGATGTTATCAAAGTTGCTGACCATATTATAGACATGGGCTATGATGGCGGTTCAAAAGGTGGCGAAATTATTTTTGAAGGAAGCCCTGAAGAAATGATAAAAAGCGATGTTGGTTTTACGGCTGAATACTTAAAAATTGAAATGAATCGATAAAAATATACGAACTTTCTAAAAGTTTTAAACTTTTGGAAAGTTCTAAATAATTCCTTTTTTTTAAACTTTTATCACAAAAAAATGAAATCTATACGTCCACAAGATATTTCGACAGCACAATTTCACGCCTATATGTTGGGTGCGATTGCTCCTCGTCCCATTGCTTTTGCTTCCACGATAGATAAAAACGGCAATGTAAATCTTAGTCCATTTAGTTTTTTTAATGCTTTTGGTTCTAATCCACCAATTTTAATTTTTTCTCCTGCGCGTCGCGTCCGTGACAATACTGAAAAACATACTTTGGAAAACGTCAGAGAAGTTGCAGAAGTTACTATTAATATTGTCAATTATTCCATAGTTGAGCAAATGTCTTTAGCAAGTACAGAATATGACAAAGGCGTTGATGAATTTGTAAAATCGGGGCTTACTGCTTCGCCTTCCACTTTGGTAAAACCACCTTTTGTGGCAGAGTCGCCGGTGGCTTTTGAGTGCAAAGTCAATCAAGTAATAGAAACAGGAAAAGAGGGAGGCGCAGGTAATTTAATAGTCTGTGAAATTATTATGGCACATATCAAAGAAGAAATATTGGACGAACAAGGAAAAATTGATACCAAAAAAATAGATTTAGTAGGACGAATGGGCGGAGATTGGTATGTGAGAGCGAATCATGAGGCATTGTTTGAAATTGAAAAACCAAATATAAAAAAAGGAATTGGAGTAGATAATATTCCTCAAAAAATTAGATTAAGTCATATTTTGTCAGGAAATAATTTAGGAAAATTAGGAAATATTGAAGTTTTACCTTCCTTAGCATCAGTAGAAAAATTTGCCAACGAAAATAATTTTCAACATTTGAAACTCGAAACGCAAGAATTAGAAAGTTATTTACATCAATTTGCCAAAAAATTATTAGAAAATAATCAAACTGAAAATGCTTGGAAAACACTTTTATATAGTTTGAAATAGTTTTTTTGGATAAATTCGTTCTAAAAAAATTAAAAAAATATTGAAACTTTTATTTACATTTTTTAGTTATAACAAAAAACATAAACTAAAAAAATATCATTATGATTTTTATAACCGATATTGCAAAAAGTAAAATTACCGAACTTAGACAACAAGAAGGACATTCTGATTCGCATAATATCAGAGTTTCTGTAAAAGGCGGAGGCTGTTCTGGTTTGATGTACGATTTGAATTTTGATGCAGAGATTTATCCACAAGACCAAATTTTTGAGGATAAAAATATAAAAATATTAGTAGATAAAAAAAGCCTTTTGTATCTTATAGGCACTACTTTAGATTTTACAGATGGTTTGAATGGCAAAGGTTTTCAATTTGTAAATCCAAATGCTTCGCGTACTTGTGGGTGTGGAGAAAGTTTTGCTGTATAAATATTCTTTTATTTTTATAAAAATATTTTCTATGTTTTTTTAAACGTAGAAAATATTTTTTTTTATAAATCAATACAAAAAATATCAAAATAAAATGTTTTTATATATCTTTGCAACTAAAATCAAATTATCATTCAAAATACAAAATGGTTTCAGCAAAAAATATCAAAAAAAAATACGGAGAACTACAAGTATTAAAAGGCATCGATATTGACATCAATGAAGGCGAAATAGTATCTATTGTAGGTGCGTCAGGTGCAGGAAAAAGCACTTTTTTACATATTTTAGGAACATTAGATTTGCCTGATAGTGGCGATATTTTTTTGGATAATGTGAATTTAACTCATCTAAAAAGTAAAGAATTAGCCAAATTTAGAAGCGAAAAAATTGGATTTGTATTTCAATTTCATCATTTATTACCTGAATTTACAGCCTTAGAAAACGTTTGTTTGCCTGCATTTATTGCCAAAAAAAAACAAAAAGATACACAAAAAAGAGCCACAGAACTACTCGAATTTTTAGGCTTGAAAGATAGATTAAATCATTTGCCTGCCGAAATGTCAGGGGGCGAACAACAAAGAACAGCCATCGCGAGGGCTTTGGTCAATAGCCCTAAAATTGTGTTAGCAGACGAACCAAGCGGTAATTTGGACTCGAATAATGCACAAGAATTACATAAACTTTTTTTTCAACTTCGTGAGCAATTTAAACAAACTTTTGTGATTGTAACACATAATCAAAGTTTAGCCGATATGTCAGATAGAAAAATAGAAATGAAAGATGGTTTGAGGATTTCATAAATTTTGATTTAGAACTTTCCAAAATTTTTAAGGTTTTGGAAAGTTGGCAATAATAAAAAATAAAGATTTATTCTTTTTTAAGAAAAAAATAGTTGGTAGTAAAAAAAATAAAAATACACCAAAAAATATTTCTTAACAAAATAATTTTCTAATTTATTCTAAACTTATCCAATCAATCAATAATTTGAAATCTTCTTCTTCTTTATTGGCAATCAAAAAACTTACTTGCGTGATGTTTGAAAAATTGAAATTAGGGATATTTAATTGTTGTCCTCTAAATTGAGGATAAAATTCACTGATAGGTAACTTGAGTTTCTGCCATTTTCCTGATGTAATAAATTGATAGACGTAAGACTCGTATTGTGAAGATTTTCCTTTCAAACGAAGTTCATAACGTTTACCATCTCCTTTGATACGCAAAACAACAAATTTTTCATCTTCTGTTAGTTTTATTTTTGTATCTAATTGTATAGAGGCAAATCCTCCGTTGTTTTCCAATGAAACATGCCCTGAAAATTGTCCATTTCCTGCTTCGGTAAGCGATAATGAACTTTTAGATATGCCACCCATTACTCCATCATTGACAATTCGCCATTCTTTGATGTTGGTTTGAGTTGAAAAAGTATAAATTTCTTTCATATTAGATTGGGTAAAAAAGTAGCAGGTTATCAAAGTGATGATGCATTTTATCATTTTTTTATTAGTATTTATAATGAACACATCTTCTATACCATAAATATAAATAAAATGTTTTGAATTTCAAAAAAAAAATATAGATAAAGTTTTTTTTGTCGTAACTATTTAGGTATAGTCATAAAATTATTATTTTGAACTTCGTGCAAGCGTGGACGCTTGCACGAGATATTAACTGGTGCAAGCGTCCACGCTTGCA
>RDXZ01000023.1 GCA_004293265.1 Bacteroidota bacterium
TACACAATCAAAAGACAATGAAAATAATATCATAGTCAAATTTTCGAAGAAAAAAATATGGAAAATAAAACTCAATCCTTCATTTTTGATTATCATTGATGAAAAAAATCAATCACATACTTATTCTTTAGAAGAAGATTTTGCTCATCAAGAGGAAAAAATTTATGTTCAATATTCTTTAGCAGGAATTGGTGCTTTTTATTATACACCCTCTTTGGATGCTCCGCCAAAAGAGTTGAAAATTATCAAAAAACAAGCAGAAAACAGCATTTATGAGGCAATTTTTCCAAATAATGGTGGAAAAGCAATGATTTCTTTTGACAACGATAAAAATATAATTGTCAAAAAAGAAAATGGAACTACAAAAAATTTTATACGAAAATAAAACAATAAAAATCAAATGAATACAAAAAAATATGCCACAGTGGACATCGGAAATTCTCGAATCAAAACGGGTATTTTTATAGAAGATAAATTAACAGAAGAAAATTATTTTTCTGAATTGGCAGAAGTAGATATTTGGGTAAAAAAAACGAAACCAAACTTTACTATTTTTTCATCGGTTAAAAATATTTCAAGCCCTTATTTGAAAGAGATGGAAAGTATTACTAATGTATATGTACTGAATCACGATTTGCCGATTCCTTTCAAAAACTTATACCAAACTCCCAAAACCTTAGGCTCGGATAGGTTGGCGAGTGTGGCAGGAGCGATGTATTTGTATCCACACAAAAATTGTTTAGTTTTTGATTTAGGAACTTGTATTACTTCAGATTTTATCAACAAAAATGCTGAATTTTTAGGTGGTAATATTTCTTTGGGAATGTTGATGAGATTCAGGGCTTTGCACGAATATACGGCTAAATTGCCTTGGCTACAAGCCACTGATAAAATTACTTTGACGGGAAATCACACAGAGCAAGCCATCGAAAATGGCGTTATTCAAGGCATTGTTTGGGAAATGAAAGGTTGTATTGAAGCATACAGACAAAAATATTCAGAGGTAGAAATTATTTTTTGTGGTGGTGATGCAGATTTTTTTATCGAATTTTTTAAAGAAATAAATGTCAATTCTTTGCCTAATATCAATCTTTGGGGACTTTATTTTATTTTGAAATCAAATTTAGAAGAAAAATAAAACAAACAAAAAATACAACAAAGTGAAAGAAAAAATGGTAATAATCTTTCCAAAAGTTCTCATCTTTTGGAAAGTTATTAGTAAAATTTAGGTCAATGTATCAAACTAAAACAATATTTTCACAAAAAATCTAATAATAAGTTCTTATATCTCTGGCTCTAAGTTGCAAAGTTGATTTATTTTGGAAAATATTTTCTTCTATCGAATAACACAAATCTATTGTTTTTGCCCTCGATAAATCGACATAAAAATCAATCAAACCAAAAGCAACTACCACAAAAGAAATACCTGTTTTTGGCTCAACAACTGTGAATTTTAAATGTTTTTCTTTCATAATCTGAACTTTCATCGGCACTAAATTTTCTGTTGAAAAAATAGGACGCATATTTTCAGGTCCAAAAGGTGCCATTTGTTTCAAAATTTTATAAAACTTTGGTGTAATTTGGTACAATTCTAATTTTAAATCTATTTCTTGTGGTGGAATGAGCATCGCAGGCGTGAGCGAATTTTCAGCGATTGTTTCGAACATATTTGTAAATTTTTCCAAATTTTCGATAGGCATTGCCAAGCCTGAGGCTTGTTGATGTCCGCCAAATTCGGTCAATAAATCTACACATCTTCCTAACATTTCATAGATATTAAAATCAGGAATAGAACGTGCTGAACCCGTAATTTTTCCGTCTTGTAAAGTCAATACAATAGTTGGCAAATGATATTTATCGACGCATCTTGAGGCAATAATTCCCACAATTCCTTTGTGCCAATCTTCTTTGTAAATAATAATGGCTTTCAAATCAGGTTTCATTTTTTTTCGTTCTTCCACCATTTTAAAAGCCTCTTGGGTTGAGATGGTATCCAAATCTTGTCTATCATAATTGGTTTTGTTGATACTTAAAGCAAAATTTTCAGCCTCCTCTTTATTATGCGAAACCAATAATTCGACTGCTTTTTTGCCTTGCGTCAATCTGCCTACCGCGTTGATTCTGGGTCCGATTGTAAAGACTAAATTACTGATTTCGAGCATACTTTCTCGATGAAAACCTGACACATTCATCAAGGCACGCAAACCAATTCTTGGATTTCTATTTAATTTTTCTAATCCAAAATAGGCTAAAACTCTGTTTTCTCCAACCATCAAAACCAAATCAGAGGCAATACTAACGACTACCAAATCTAAAAATTCGAATAAAAAATCTATCGGAATTTGATTTTTGATAGAAAATGCTTGCATTAGTTTGAAACCAACTCCGCAACCTGATAATTCTTTGAAAGGATATTGACAATCGGCTTGTTTGGGGTCTAAAACAGCAATGGCATTTGGAATTTCTCCTGCGGGCAAGTGATGGTCGCAAATCACAAAATCAATGCCTTGCGTTTTAGCATAATCAATCATTTCGTTTGATTTGATGCCACAATCTAAAGCAATAATAAGGCTCACATTTTCGGTTTTTGCCCAATCAATACCTAATTTTGAAATACCATATCCCTCGATTTGTCTATCAGGAATATAAAAATCTATATGGGTATGAAATTTAGATAAAAAACCATAAACAAGTGCCACAGAAGTAGTACCATCTACATCATAATCACCATAGACTAATATTTTTTCTTTTTTTCGAATGGCTTTTTCGATTCTATTGACTGCGTTTTCCATATTTTTCATCAAAAAAGGGTCGTGCAAATCATCAAGAGAAGGGCGAAAAAAAGTTTTTGCTTCATCAAAAGTAAGAATATTGCGTTGCACCAATAGTTGTGCTAATGATATTTCTATTGTTAATTTTTCTGCTAAATTTTTTACTAAATCAGCATCAGGTAAAGGTTTATAAATCCAACGTTTCTTCATTTGATTACAAAAATAGCTAAAAAACTATCAATTTACAAGTTTTGTTTTATTTCTTTACTTTTTTTTATGAATATAAGAAGAAAATCGTACTATTTTTTTATATTTATGGTTGATTTATCTATTTTTTCATCATTTTTATTTTTTATAAAATATCAATCAAAAAAAATTATTTCAAAATATTTGATTAAAAATAATTGATTATATTAGGTCAAATTTTATCTGTTTTTATTAAATTTAAAACAAAAATAACTTTTTTTTTGTAAAATAAAAAAATATCTAATATATTCGCATAAAAAAATAAAACAAAAACAATGCAATCGTCTAAAAAACACATACATTTTATTGCGGTAGGTGGTAGTATTATGCACAATCTTGCCTTAGATGCGCAAAAAAAAGGATATTTTGTAACAGGTTCTGATGATGAAATTTTTGAGCCTTCTCGCTCAAGGTTGGCACAGGCAGGTATTTTGCCCGAAAAATTAGAATGGAATACAGATATAATTACACCCGAAACCGAAATGGTTATCGTGGGTATGCACACACACGCGGACAATCCTGAATTAGCAAAAGCAGAAAAATTAGGGCTTAAAATATATTCTTATCCACAATATATTCGTGAACATTCGAAAAATAAAAAAAGAATTGTTATTGGAGGCAGTCATGGCAAATCAAGTGTTACTTCGATGATAATGCACGTTTTGAAAGCCTGTAATTATGATTTTGATTATTTGGTGGGAGCAAAAGTAGAAGGCTTTTCTGAAACTATCAAATTGACCGAAGAAGCAAAAATTATAGTCATTGAAGGTGATGAATATGCCAGCGCACCTTTTGATAAAACGCCAAAATTTTTAGCATATCAAGCCAATATTGCAGTCATTACAGGCGTGGCTTGGGATCATATCAATATTTATCCTACTTATCAAGATTATATCAATGCTTTTCAAAAGTTTGTTGAAAACTTACCCAAAGACGGCACTCTCATTTATTGTCAAAGTGATAAAGAAGTGCAAGAAGTAGCTAATTTTGCTTCGCAACACATCAACGCAATTCCTTATCAAGCACACAAACACGAAATTTTAAACGGAATTACTTATTTGATTGGGCAAGGAAAAGAAAAATTTGCTTTAAAAATCTTTGGCGATCATAATTTACAAAATATTGCGGCGGCGAAAAATGTTTGCACACAAATTGGCATCAAAGAAAAAGATTTTTTAAATGCTATTTCAAGTTTTAAAGGAGCAGGAAAACGTTTGGAGCGTGTGATTGAAACCGAAGATTTTATTTTGTTTAAAGATTATGCACATGCGCCCTCGAAAGTAAGTGCGACCACAAAAGCCGTAAAAGCACAATTTGAAGACAGAAAATTAGTGGCTTGTTTGGAATTACACACTTACAGCAGTTTGAATAAAGAATTTTTACCACTTTATAAAAATAGTTTGAATCACGCTGATATTGCTTTTGTTTATTTTAATCCCAAAGCATTGGCACTCAAAAGAATGCCTGATTTGGATAAAACATCAGTTCAAAAAGCATTTGGAAACGACAAAATTATTATTTTTGATGATATAAATGCGCTTAAAAAACAACTTAAAAACCTTGATTTTGAAAATTCAAATCTTTTAATGATGAGTTCAGGGACTTTTGATGGATTAGATTTTGAGGAATTGTTAGCATAAAAAATATAATTATTTATTTTTGTTTATTTTTCGTAGATTTTTAGTAAATTTGCAAAAAAATTAAAAAATATGCTTGGAAATATTTTTGTAGATAAATCTTGGAGTTTTACAGATTGTTCTGTAAAAGATACTTCTTATATCACGCATAGTTACTATACTTATCCTGCTAAATTTATCCCACAATTAGCAAGTAGGTTAATATTAGAACATAGCCAAAAAGGAGATATTGTCATAGATCCTTTTATGGGAAGTGGAACAACTATTTTGGAAAGTATTGTAAATGAACGAGTTGCCATAATATAAATAAGCTATAAATAATGAATCCATTTTTTACCCATAACAACGCAAAAATTTTTCAAGCAGATTGCTTGAATAAGACTATATTTGATAATGAATTTATTGATTTAATTGTAACCTCACCACCTTATAACGTTGGTATTGATTATAATTCGAATAATGATGAGTTAAATTATGAACAATATTTAGAGTTTTCTCGAAAATGGTTATCTAATTGTTATAACTGGACAAAAACGCAAGGTAGATTATTGATGAATGTTCCATTAGATAAAAATAAAGGAGGGCAAAAAGCAGTAGGGGCTGATTTGACAAAAATAGCACAAGAAGTTGGTTGGAAATATCACTCTACTATTATTTGGAACGAAGGTAATATTTCACGAAGGACTGCTTGGGGATCTTGGTTATCTGCCTCTGCACCTTATGTAATTGCACCTGTGGAGTTAATTGTAGTACTTTATAAAGATGATTGGAAAAAAACAACAGGTACACGTAAAAATAACATTACAAAAGAGGAATTTATGGCTTGGACAAATGGACTTTGGACTTTTAACGGTGAAAGTAAAAAACGAATAGGACACCCTGCACCTTTTCCAAGAGAATTGCCTCGTAGGGCTATTAAATTATTTAGTTTTGAGGAAGATATGATTTTTGATCCCTTTTGTGGTAGTGGAACAACCTTAATTGAGGCTGAATTAAATAATAGAAAAAGTATAGGTTTAGATATAGATAGCAATTATTGTGAATTGGCTAAGAATAGGCTTGTAAAAGAAATAGGTTCTTTGCTATTTGTGAATAATTTAATCATTTAATACTTGAAATTATGAAAATATCACAAGTTGATTTAATTAAACAATATTTTGTGGAAAACCCCAACAGAGATATTGCACACCCTGAAATTGTCGATTGGGTAACGTTTGAATATGAAAAATTAACAGGTGAAAAGTTTAGAGACCCTGATAGATCAATTCGCAAATTAGCACAAGAAGGTTTTTTGATTAAAGTTTCAAAAGGAATTTATCGTTATGAGCCTGATGCAGCACACAAAAGAAACTTGGAAGATTTTACTCCTTCTCAAAAAAAAGCAATTTTTGAGAGAGATGGTTATGAGTGTGCAAGATGTGGAAAAACAAAAAAAGACTATCCAAGTACAGAATTTCATATTGATCATCTTGTTCCAAAAGATGATGGTGGAAAAGCCATTTTAGAGAATGGACAAGTATTATGTTCAAGATGTAATTTTATTAAAAAGAATACTAAACAAACAGCAACAGGTAAAAAAATGTTTGTTAATTTGTATGAATATGCAAAAAAAGAAGGTAACGAAGAGGTAAAACAATTTTGTGAAGACTTGTTAAATGTTTTTGAAAAACACGATATAAATGGGCATATAGAATGGAAAAAATAAATTTCAAAATATGTAAATTAAAAACCTTTAATTCTTGCCTTACGCCCAAACAAATCAATAATTTTGAATACATCATCACAGATGAAATTCAAAAATTAGGTTTAAAAGTCATCAATGATAATCATCGAGGAAAGTGATAAAGTTAAAATGTTTGATAAATTTATCCCTGACTTAAAAAAATTAGTAAAATAAAAAAAAATTAAAATAAAAAAATGAATTATTTTTTGCGTATAATAGGCACAATTGCCATCACTTGTTTAGTGTATGCGTGTGCTACTCCACTTAAAAAAGGTTTGGAAAAATACGAACAAGCCGAATACCAAAAAGCTATCGAATACTTTAATCAAGCATTGAAAGATGGCGGAAACCAAGCAAACATCAATGCTTTGATTGGAGAAGCATACCGAAAATCAAACCGAATCAAAGAAGCAGAAGCCTATTATAAAACTGCCATCGATAGCAAAAGCAACAATGATGAAATTGGATTTTATTATGCAATGGCTCTCAAAACGAATGGAAAAATTGAGGAAGCAAAACAAGCTTTTGATTATTATGCCAAAAATGGTAAAACGAATGACCTTACCAAACGTGCAAAATCTGAAATCAAAGACTTTGAAAAAATTGAGGCAATTAAAAAAGAAAAAACTTACTATAAACTTAATAATTGTGAAGTGTTGAACACACAAGGCGATGAATTTTCTCCAATGCCTTACAAAAATAAATTATTGTTTAGCACCACAAGAAAAGAAACCGTATATGAAAGCACAGGCGGAAGATTTACAGGAATTTTCTCAGCAGACTTAAAAGAAATCGAAAAAACAGACGCAAAAGTGGAGGTTTTTGATGATAAATTATATAACACAACTTTCCACGAAGCTTCTCCTACTTTTTCTCCCGATGAAAACACAGTCATTTTTGCTCGAAGTGGTGCTGGAGGCAAAGGACAATCCAACGAAGTAGATTTGTATATCAGCAGAAAAAGTGGTACAGGCGAATGGCAGGAACCTGAAATTTTGCCTTATCCTATCAATATTAACAAAACTTTAGCAGAATTAGGCAATTCAAATCTAAAAGGAAGTACCGAAAACGCTTGGACAGGTTGCCCTTTTATTCGCCCCGATGGTAAAAGATTATATTTTGTATCTAATCGAAAAGGTGGTTATGGAGGTTTAGATATTTGGATTGCAGATATGAAAGGTGCAAAAATCACTAACATTCGTAATGCAGGAAAAGATGTAAATACCGCAGGAAATGAAATGTTCCCTTTTGTTTCTGATGATGGTGTGCTGTATTTTTCTTCTGACGGACATTTAGGTTTGGGCGGTTTGGATATGTTTTCTGCCACAGTTGAAAAAGGAACTATCAAAATAAAAAATTTAGGCGTGCCGATTAATTCTAATGCAGATGATTTTTCTTTGGTTTGGGATACCGACTCGACGGGCATAATGGCTTCCAATCGCGAAGGTGGAAAAGGTGGTGATGATGTTTATCGCGTCAGAGATATTACTCCTAAAAATAAAATCGTCAATTACAATCTGATTATTCAAGTAGTAGGCATTGACCCTACAGACAAAGAAAGCAAAGAAACGATTTTAAGCAACGCAAAAATAGAATTTTTTGAAGGAACTGAACTCAAAAAACAAGCAAAATTAAATGAGTTTGTTACCAATAATGAAGGAAAAACTAATAAATTTCCTGTCAAAATTCATCACGATTATGTCATTACCGCCAAAGCAACAGACGAGTATTTTTTCAAAGAAATTGAATATACAACGCGTGGAAAGGCTTTGCGTTATGAGTTTTTGACAAAACCTGAAACAGATACGACTTTGGAGGCAAAAGTTATTTTGGAAAAAATTGTTGTCAGTGAAATTGCTTACGAATTAGAAATCAATTTTGATTTTAATATGTTCAATATTCGTGGTGATGCAGAAAACGAATTAGATAAATTTGTTATATTTTTGAAAGCAAATCCACAAATTTCTATTGAACTATCTTCTCATACAGATGCGGTAGGTCCTGCGGATAAAAATCAAATCCTTTCTCAAAACCGAGCCAATTCTACTAAAAGTTATTTAGTCAATAAAGGAATTGATGAAGAAAGAATCAAAGCGGTTGGTTATGGTGAAACAAAATTAAAAATTGATACACAACAAGCCGAAGAACGAAACAGACGTACAGAATTTAAAATTACGGACGTAAAAGGTGCAAAAGCACCTAAAAAAGAAGAAGAAAAAAAGAAAGAAGAAGAAGATTAATGTTATCAAATATCACTTCTTGAAACTGATGTAAAAAACGAGATTCTTACCTAATAATACACTAATATTTTTTAGTAATTTTGCAAAAAAATATTATTTTAAATATTTTTGGTTCTACTAAGATTTATACGGAAAATAAAAACTGTAGCACGCACTTTTAGTGTGTGGACACACACTAAAAGTGCGTGCTACAATTCTCAATAGAAAAATCGTATAAATCTTATTAGAACCATATTTTTCAAAAAACGAGGTCTGACCTCTTTTTTTGAAAAATTACACACTTCTTTAAACTATCATTATCCCGAACTCACGTTAAATAAAATATTGATAATCAATGTTTTATAAATATTTTAAAAAAATAATTTATCTACGCAAGTATATTGCGTACAAAGGTATGTATATTTGCATATAAAATTTAAAAGTAGTAAATACAGGTCAAAATAAAGTTATTTCAAAATATCATTCTCTTATTTTGGTGCAAGCGTGAACTCTTGCACGAAATTCAATAATGATTTTTATTGACTATAACCTAAACAACTACTTTTATATTAAAAAAATACCACAAAAAATAAACAAAAAATAAAATGAAAAGAAGCGAAAAATTAGACAAAAAAGAATTGCATAATATTGGAATTTATGAAATATCTACTTTCAAAATTGCAGGGCAATTAGCCAAAAAATTAATCCACGAAAAAAAATACAATAAAACCGAAATTTTAGCAATTTTTGAAACCTTAGTAGAAAATCCTGATAGTTTTTTGGAAGATGAAGTTTTGAATGAATTAGCAAAAAACATCAAACAAAGTCAATTTCAAAATATAAAAATCAAACAAGAAAAAAAAGGTTTCGAACTCAAAACACAAACTCCTGAATATGCTATTTATGGCAAACAAAATATCGAAGAAGGAGCCATCAAACAAATGGACGTGGCTATGTGTTTGCCAATTTCTGTCGCAGGGGCGTTGATGCCTGATGCTCATTTTGGTTATGGTTTGCCTATTGGTGGAGTTTTGGCAACAGAAATTAACAAAATTATTCCTTTTGCTGTGGGCGTTGATATTGCCTGCCGTATGTGTATGTCAATTTTTCCGATGGAATTTGATTTTGTGCAAAAACACAACAAAAAATTTATGAATTTATTAGAAAAAAATACACTTTTTGGCACAGGAAAAGGGTTTTCTACCCCAACTACTGATGATGTTTTTGATAGACCAGAATGGAAGGCAACCAAAATTATTCGTGAATTAAAATCAAAAGCACAACATCAAATTGGTACTTCGGGAACAGGAAATCACTTTGTAGAATGGGGAATGATTACAATTTTAAGAGATGACAACGAAATAAATTTGCCAAAAGGAAATTATGTAGCCTTGCTTTCTCACTCAGGTTCGAGAGGTTTTGGGGCAACTATCGCAGGGCATTATTCAAAATTAGCGATGGAAAAAACTAAACTTCCTGACCACGCAAAACACTTGGCTTGGCTTGATATGGATACTCAAGAAGGACAAGAATATTGGATTGGAATGAATCTCGCAGGAGAATATGCCTCTGCAAACCATCACCAAATTCATAAAAAAATGGCAAACGATTTAGAAATGAAACCTTTGAAAATCATAGAAAATCATCATAATTTTGCTTGGAAAGAAAAATTACAAGACGGCACAGAGGTTCTTACCCACAGAAAAGGGGCTACTCCTGCCAACGCAGGCGAGTGGGGAATTATCCCGGGTTCGATGACCGCACCGGGTTTTTTGGTAAAAGGCAAAGGAAATGCTAATGCTTTGTTTTCAGCTTCGCATGGTGCAGGACGCGTGATGTCACGCTCACAGGCGTTCAAACAAATTACAAAAAGTGATTTGCAAAAAATGTTGTCGGATAATGGAGTCAATTTGATTGGTGGCGACCTCGACGAAGCCCCTAATGCGTATAAAAATATTCGTGAAGTAATGGCTTTTCAGTCTGATTTGGTAGAAGTGATTGGTGAATTTTATCCAAAAATAGTTCGAATGGCTGACAAAGAAAAAGCACCACATTGGCAAAAAAAGAAAAGAGGTGATTTAGATTTTACAGAATCCTAACTAAAATGTAGGTATTAAAAAGTAGTTTTGTCATATTTTAAAAATATTTTTTTTGATTTTAAATCATTGATTATCAAGATATTAAACCTATAAAATGTGAAAAACTTTATAGGTTTGAAATCTTAAAACTATTTTCTGATATTTATATAATATCTTTTTTTTACATTTTTTTAAGGCATTTTTTCCATTCTAAAACCATAAGACTCAGGAAAATAACCGATTTTATAAGTTTCCTCTACTTCATTCAAACGAATTGTAAACAAAATATAATGATTTTGAATGGGTAGAATTTCACCAATTTCCTTTTCTCTATTCAATACAATTTCTTGTCGGTTCATAATTCCCATGCGTAATTTTTGTAAATTATCTGCGTGAGATTTTTGGTTTTGTGCAAAAGCGACCGCCTCATCCCAAGTCAAAACTTCTTTTTCTAATACAGGTGGATTGGCTTCTAATTGTGCAATTTCAGTTAATTTTTGCTGAATTTCTGCTTTCAAAGTAATAAAATCTTTTACTTTGTTGGTAACACTTTGGTAGTCCATATTTTTTTATTGCTAATAAATAGTTGTTTTACTATTATACTTATTTTTGTTTTAAACTCACACATTTCAACATCACTCAAATTATATCAAATACAAATAATAAAATTATGGACTAAATTTTTCTTTCATCAAATTATCAATTTTTTCTACCAAAACTTCATTGATTCTTTGATAAGATTCATACGTCCAGCCCGCCACGTGAGGCGTTAAAATAACTTGATGAGAATGACTAAGATACTCAAAATTTTTTTGTTGAGAAACAGAAAGCGTATTTAATTTTTCGTTTTCTAATACATCTAAACCTGCCCCAATAATTTTTCCACTTTCCAAACCCTCAATTAAAGCCTCCAAAGATAATATTTCGCCTCTTGCTGTATTGATAAGCCAAATTGGTTTTTTAAATCTTGCTAAAAAATCTTTGTTTATCCAACCAAAATTTTCTTTGTCTAATGGAATATGCAAAGTCAATATATCAGTTTGTTCAAAAATTTCTAATAAAGTAGCTTCTTTTGCTTTTGTGTTCGAAAAATCTTTTTTATTTTTATCATAAGCCAATATTTTACATTCAAAACTTGATAATCTTTGAGCAACTTGTTGCCCAATATTGCCAAATCCGATAATTCCAATGGTTTTATTTTTGATTTCAAAACCTCTATTTTTTTCTCTTTGCCAAATTTTATTTCGTATTTCTTTATCTGACAAATTTATTTTATTCAATACATTTAGTAGCAAGCCTAAAGTATGTTCTGCTACGGCATCTCGGTTGCCTTCGGGTGCGTTCAACAAATGAATATTTTTTTTTTTTGCCAAATCAACATCAATCAAATCTAAACCTGCTCCTGCACGCGCAACAAAAGCAAGTTTTTGTGCGTGATTTAAAAATTCTTCATCAATTTTGGTTTTACTTCTTATAATAATTCCAAAAATATCTTTTAATTCTAAAAAAATTTCATTCCTTTGAATATCAGGCAAATATACTACCTCAAAATCTAACTTTTCCAACAAAGGTAAGATAGAAAGGTGCATGTCATCAATGATTAATATTTTTTTTTTTATCATAATTCCCATTCATTCAAGCCACTTAAAGCAAAATGTGCAGTTAAATCAAATAAACAAGGGACAACCGAAACATAATTATTTTTCAAAGCCCATTCGTCTGTGTCTTCACCTTTGTCTTGATTGACAAAATAGCCTGTAAGCCAAAAATATTTTCTATGATGTGGGTCAGTTCTTTCATCAAATTCCTCGCCCCAATGCCCCAATGCTTGTCTTACAACTTTAATTCCTTTGATTTTTTCGTCTGATTTTTTAGGAATATTGACATTGAGTGCCACACCTTTGGGTAGTTTTTTATCTAATACTTGTAATGCTATCTTGCGAATAAACTCGTGTGTATGCGAAAAATCAGCCTGCGAACCATAATCACACAAAGAAAAACCAATTGAAGGCAAACCTTCTATGGCGGCTTCTATGGCGGCTGACATGGTTCCCGAATAAATCACACTGATAGATGAATTACTGCCATGATTGATTCCACTAACAACCAAATCAGGCGTTCTGTCTTTAAAAAGATGGTGTTTGGCTAATTTTACACAATCCGCAGGCGTTCCCGAACATTCAAAAGCGAGTATATCTTCTCCAAAAATAGTAGATTTATCGAGGCGGATAGGTTGTCCGATAGTGATGGCGTGTCCCATTCCTGATTGTGGTTTGTTGGGTGCGACCACTACAACCTCTCCAATTTCTTTCATGACTTCGACCAGATTTGCGATGCCTTTGGCTGTAATTCCATCGTCATTAGAGATTAAAATTAAAGGTTTTTTTTCCATTTTTTTTATAATTTTTTTATAATTTTTTTTGGTGAAAGTAATACACAAATCACTAAGCAATCATATTTTTTAGGTCTTGGATACTAATTTCTGTTAAATTTTTGATGACAATATCTGCTTCGTGCAAAACCTCTTTTTCACCAATGCCAATGACTTTCATTCCTGCTCTTTTGCCTGCTTGCACACCTGCAACTGCATCTTCAAATACAACACATTTTTTTGGTTCAGTGTTTAATGCTTTGGCGGCTTTTTCAAAAATTTCGGGGTGAGGTTTTCCGTTCACAATATCATTTCCATCAACAATAGCATCAAATTTTTCAAAAAGTCCTATTTTTTGTAGGATATTTTTAGCATTTTTACTTGATGAAGCCAAAGAAAACGGAATATTATTTTGTTTTAATTGATTTAAAAAATCAGTTACGCCTTCCAAAATTTCGTTTTCATTCATTTGATTGACAAATTCTAAAAAACATTCATTTTTATCTTCGAGTGCTTTGTCAAAAGCTTCTTTTGATAAAGTATGTTGGGCTAATTTTAAAATAATTTCTAACGATTCGGTACGGCTAACTCCTTTCAAATGTTCATTTTGTTCTTCTGTCAAATCAAAATTCCATTCTTTTGCCAAACGTTTCCACGCTAAAAAGTGATATTTGGCAGTATCTACAATCACACCATCTAAATCAAACAAACAAGCAATCATTTTTTATTATTCCTTTTGCTCAAAAAGGTTTTTTATGTGTTTAAAAAAGCAACTGAGCCAATTACTTCTTTTTTTTAATTTCGTTTTGGATTTTTTTTATTTCTCGTCTTTTGTTTTTTTATCTTTTTTTTGCTTTTGAATTGACCAAACCAAAATAGCAAACCAAATCAATACAAAAAATGCCATAAATGGAATCACCCACATAGTTGCCCAACCCATCACAGCACTCACAAACCAACCTGAAATAAAAAATAAAATGATATAAATTAAGCAACCATAACAACCGATTTTATTGGTGAGTGGGCTTGGCGTAAAATAATTACTTGGATTATCTTGCATTTTTTGTATTTTTAGGTTGATAAAATTTCTTGATAAATTTCAAAATTCTCCTCATCAAAACAAACAAATACTATTTTTTTTATTTGATTATTATTTTGAGATAAAAAATTTTGTACGCTTTGAATCGCAATTTGTGCGGCTTCTTTTTTAGGATAATGATAAATACCTGTGCTAATATTGGGGAAAGCAATTGTTTCACAATTGTTTTCGATGGCTAATGATAAAGAATTTTGATAACAATTGGCTAATTGTTGGGCTTGTTGGTCGTTATCACTACGCCAAATAGGTCCTACGGTATGAATCACAAATTTTGCGGGCAATCTTCCTGCACTTGTGATGACTGCTTCGCCTGTATCACAACCGCCTTGTCTGTTTCGAATTTTTATACATTCCTCCAAAATAATACCGCCGCCTGCTCGATGAATTGCTCCATCAACTCCACCCCCACCCAATAAAGAAGAATTGGCGGCATTGACAATGGCATCAACAGAAATCTTTGTAATATCGCCTTGTACTAATTCTATCATTTTATTTTTTAATTAATATTGTTCTTTTTCGTTAGGAAAATCAATTTTTCTTACATCATCAACATATTGTTTGATGCCACTTAATATAATAGTGTGCAAATCTGCATAACGTCTTAAAAAACGCGGTTTAAATTCTTTGTTGATGCCCAACATATCGTGTAAAACCAAAATTTGTCCATCAACTTCATTGCCCGCACCAATGCCAATAACAGGAATTTGTATCGTTTCTGCTACTTTTTTCGCTAAATGTGCAGGGATTTTTTCTAACACTAATCCAAAGCAACCCAAATCAGAGAGCATTTTAGCGTCTTCTATCAACCTTTCGGCTTCTTGTTCTTCTTTTGCTCTGACGGTATAAGTACCAAATTTATAAATAGATTGTGGAGTCAAGCCCAGATGCCCCATTACAGGAATTCCTGCGCTCAAAATTCTGACTACAGATTCTTTAATTTCTTGTCCACCTTCCATTTTTACGGCGTGTCCACCCGATTCTTTCATAATTTTGATGGCTGATTTGAGTGCTTCCGTAGAATTTCCTTGATATGTTCCGAAAGGCATATCTACCACCACTAAGGCACGTTTTACGGCTCTGACTACCGAAGAGGCGTGATAAATCATTTGTTCTAACGTAATTGGCAAAGTAGTTTCGTGTCCTGCCATTACATTTGAAGCCGAATCACCAACTAATATAGCGTCAATTCCTGCCTCATCTACAATTTTTGCTAACGAAAAATCATAGGCAGTAAGCATAGATATTTTTTCGTTTCTATTTTTCATTTCTTGTAAAGTATGTGTAGTAACACGCTTTACTTCTGCGGAATAAGTGGACATAGGTTTGTTTTTTAGGTTTTAATCTTCAATAATTTTTTTATTTGTTTTGATTAGTTTCAAATCAATAATTTGTTTTTCTAAATATTCTCTTGAAATTTTACCTTTCAAATATTTTTCTATTAATAAAACTGCTACGGGTGCAGCTATAGCACCTCCAAATCCTGCATTTTCAACATAGACTGCAATAGCAATTTTTGGATTATCTTTGGGTGCAAAAGCAATAAAAACCGAGTGGTCTTCTCCTCTTGGGTTTTGTGCTGTTCCTGTTTTTCCACAAATTTCTAAATCTGGTATGATAGCCACAGGCGAAACAGTACCCATTCTATACGCATCACGCATACCTGAGATAACGAGGTCAAAATGCTCTTTATCAATGCCTACTTCATATTTTTTTTGAAAAGCACTTCGAATTAATTTTTTTTCTCCGATAGATTTTACCAAATGCGGTGTATAATAATAACCGCGATTAGCAATAGTAGCACAAACGTTTGCCAATTGCAAAGGCAATACTCCGATTTCTCCTTGCCCGATTCCCAAAGAATAAATATTAGAAAACTTCCATTGCGACTCGCCTCCAAATCTTTTGTTATAAAAATCAAGAGTAGGTACTTCGCCTTTTAGTTCGTGAACCAAATCTATGTTAGTTTTTCGTCCTAAGTTAAATTTTGATAAATAATCTCGCCAAAGTGTATAACCTTTTTTTCCATCGCCATCAGCACTGACGGTCATCACACTATCTTTCAAAACCATCTTTTTTTGGTAAATAATTCTTCGATAAACACTAAAATAATAAGGATTACAAGAATATTGAATCGAAGAATGAACTCCTCCTACGGGGTGTCCGTGGCATTTTACTAAAGAAATATCACAAGGAAAAACACTTTCAGGGCGTATAAAACTTTCTTGTAAAGCAATCAAGGCTTGAACGGTTTTGAAAGTAGAGCCGGGCGGATATAAAGCCGAAATAGTACGATTGAATAAAGGTTTATTTTCGTCTTGTGATAAAAGCCCATAGTTTCGAGAGGCACCACGACCAGCCAATAAGTTTGGATTATAAGTAGGAGCGGAAAGCATTGCCAAAATTTCGCCCGTAGAAGGCTCAATAGCCACAATTGCTCCTGCTTTTCCTTCCATTAATTTTTCTCCATATTGTTGCAAATCTAAGTCAATAGTACTAACCAAATTTTGTCCTGCGATAGAAGCAGTATCTAATTTTCCATCTTGATATTTTCCTTTTTCCTTTCCTTTGGCATCTACCCAAATATGTGCGGCACCGCGTTGTCCACGCAATTCGTTTTCATAAGCGGCTTCTAAACCACTAATTCCAACATAATCGCCTTGTCTATAATATCCTGTTTTATCTTTTTCTAAGGCTTGTGGGCTAATTTCTCCTACATATCCTAAGACGTGTGCCAAGCTATTTTGTGGGTATCCTCTTAACGTTCTCGAAATCATAAAAAAACCTTGATATTCATCAATTCTTTCTTGTATTCGAGCATAATCTTCTTTGCTTAGTTGTTTTAAAAACGGAGCAGGTTGCATATCTGACGTAACTTGTTTGCGTGCTTTTCCCATATTTTGTTTAAATTCTTGGATAGTAATTCCCAAAAACTCACAAAAGCCCAATGTATCTTTTAATTTTACCTTAGCAGGAATTACCATTACATCATATACGGGTGCGTTTGCAATCAATAATTTACCATTTCTATCTGTAATAATACCTCTGTGAGGATAAATAACTACTTTTTTGATAGAAATATTAGCGGCGGCGGTTTGATAACTGCTGTCCCAAACTTGGATAAAAAATAATTTAACTAAAAAAATAAATCCAATGGAAATAAAAATTCCACTGACTACCCATCTTCTATTATCGAGCATTGTTTTATACGTTTATATCTATGTGCAAAAGTAATTTAAAATGATTAGAAAACAATATTTTTTAGAAAAAAATAATGATACAAGAATGATAAATTTGGTCGATGATTTAAAATAAAATCTCAAATTATATTGATTTACAAAATATCAATATTTCAATAATTTTTGGTTCTACTAAGATTTGTACGGAAAACTATCATAGAAAACACGCAGATAACGCGGGTTTTACAGATTAAATCAGTTTTTATTTTTATAAAATTTGTATTTGTATAAATATTAGAAGGGTTAAAAATGTTCTTTTTCTTGGGTGCAAGTGGCTAAATAGATACAAAAAAATCAAAAAAATAATTTTTTTTTAATAAAAATCAAAAAAAAATTAAAAAAAAATAGTTATTACAAAAAAAATATTTTAATTTTGCACTCGTTTTCTAATTTATAATCTTAATTTGTGTTAAAACACACTTAACAATATGCCAAATCCTAAACGTAAATTCTCGACCACGCGCCGCGATAAACGCCGTACTCATGATAGCATTGAGGCAAAACCATTTACTATTTGTAAAGTAACTGACGAAATACATTTGTATCACAGAGCATACGTACACGGTAACGACCTATACTACAAAGGTAAAGTTTTGATAGAAGGGTACATAAAACCAAAAAAATCTAAATCTGCACAATAAAAATATAATAATTATAATGCAGAAAAAAATGAGAAGATTTAGAGTAAAAAAATATTTTTTATTTTGAATCTTTTTTTTGTTTTATATTCAAAAAAAAACACTAATATTGTGCAAAAAAACAATATTCTAAAAATATGAAAATAGGAATTGATGTGATGGGTGGTGATTATGCACCTAACGCTATTTTGGAAGGGGTAAAATTAGCCCTGCAAGCCATCGAGCCAGAAACAATTTTGGTATTAGTCGGAAAAGAGGACATAATTAAAGCCTTTTTTGAAAATAATACTCCAAAAAATATTGAAATAGTCAATGCTACACAAGTCATTGAAATGGGTGAACACCCCACAAGAGCATTGCCACAAAAACCTGATTCGAGCATTTCAGTAGGATATAAATTATTGCTTTCCAAACAAATTGATGCCTTTTGTAGTGCAGGCAATACAGGAGCAATGATGGTAGCGGCAATGTTTACGGTACAAACTATCAAAGGACTTTCTCGCCCTGCTATCATTAGTTATGTTCCTAAATTAGACGGCAGGACTGGTATTATTTTAGATGTGGGAGCAAATACAGATTGTAAACCCGAACATTTACAACAATTTGCAGAAGTAGGTTCTATTTTTTGTAAAAATTATTTTGGTATGGAAAGCCCAAAAGTTGCTTTGTTAAACTTAGGAGAAGAAGCCGAAAAAGGTAATTTACAAGCACAAGCCACTCATAAACTATTAGCACAAAACACAAAAATAAACTTTGTAGGCAATATCGAAGGGCGTGATTTGTTCAATGAAAAAGCAGACGTAATCGTTTGTGATGGTTTTACAGGCAATATCGTCATCAAAATGGCAGAATCTTATTATGAAATTTTGCATAAAAAACAAATCCAAGACGATTTTTTTGATAATTTTAATTTTGAATCTATCGGAGGAAGTCCAATTTTGGGAATTAACGGCAATGTCATTATCGCACACGGAATTTCAAATGCAAAAACGATTAAAAATGTGGCTTTAATGGCTCAAAAAGTCGTAAAAGCAGATATTGTCAATAAAACAAAGGAATCTTTAGGACTTTAATTGTCATAAAAAACAAAAAAAATTATATCTATTATCCTCTATCTCGAAAGAAAAATAAAAAATTTTGCCGTTGTTTGTATCCCTTCAAACAACGGCAAAAAAATAAAAGTCAAGCGTTTTTTGTTTATTGTTTTAGACTTATAATCCAATAAAATAAGCAAGTAATTGTATTTTTTTGATAAAAAATATGAGTAAAAACAAACTCTTTACCTAAAAAAATCGTTTATAGATACATAAATGAAAAACCTTTTATAATAAAATGATTATTACACACGAAAAAGCATCAAATTTAATTCATCAAAGTAATTATGTAAGTCGAGATTTGAGTTGGTTAAAATTTAATTCAAGGGTTTTAGACCAAGCCAAATCAAATCATCGTTCTATTTTTGATAGACTTAAATTTTTATCCATAACTGCTTCCAATTTAGATGAATTTTTTATGATTCGTTTAGGAAATTTATATAATTATTTAGATTTTGGACGTGATAAAATTGATTATTCGGGCTTGCGTGAAAAGCCTTTTGCAAAGATGTTATTGAGAGAAGCACAACATTTTTATCACTTACAACAAAAAACTTTTACACAACATTTAGCACCACATTTTGAAGAAAATGAGTTTAGAATAGGAAAATTGACAGATTTGACAGAGGACGAAATTACAGAAGTTTCTTTGTATTATATGAAAACAATTTTTCCAATGCTTACCCCGATGGTTTTTGATAACTATCACCCTTTTCCGATTTTGATGAATAAAATGTTGATTTTTGGAGTCGTTACACGCGCTAAAACCGAAGTCGATGACAGAGATGACAAACGAGTTTCTTTTGTTCAAATTCCTCAAAATTTACCTCGTTTTTATGAATTTGACAGAGAAGATGGTTTGCTTTTTTTACCTATTGAAGATATTATTCGTTGGAAAATTGATAAATTGTTTAGAAATATAGAAATTTTGTCTATTGATTTGTTCAGAATCACAAGAAATGGAGATTTTGCCTTAGAAGAAAGTGATGATTTAGAAGATGAATTTATTGATGAAATCAAACAAAAAGTAAAAACAAGAAAATCTGGGCGAGTAGTTCGAATCGAAATAGGTTCTAATTATTCAGAATGGATGATGCGTTTACTCAAAAAAAGGTGGAGTGTTGATGAAGATAATATTTTTGTAACCAATAATTTATTAGATTTTACGAGCCTTTCACAAATATTTGGGCATGAAGATTTTGTCAATAAAATTAGTCATCCGCCTACGCCTGTATTGCCTTTGGGCGTAGATGAAGCAGATATTGATTTATTTGAACATCTCAAAAAACGTGATATTTTAATTCATCACCCTTATAATTCTTTCGAATTTGCATTAAAATTATTGGAGAGAGCCGCAGAAGATTCGAGTGTGCTGGCAATAAAAATTACTATTTATAGATTAGCAAAAAAATCAAGAATTACAAATGCTTTGTTAAAAGCCGCCGAAAATGGAAAACACGTTTCTGTTTTGTTCGAATTAAAGGCAAGATTTGATGAAGAAAATAACATCAGAGAAGCAGAAAGGCTACAAAAAGCAGGCTGTTTTGTAATTCATGGTGTTGGACATTACAAAACTCACGCAAAAATGATGCTCATTGTCCGAAAGGAAGATGTGGGCGTGGTGCGTTACGTACACATGTCGAGTGGAAATTATAATGAAATTACTTCAAAATTTTATACTGATTTAAGTCTTTTGACAACCAACGAAGGATATGCACACGATGTTTCTGAGTTTTTTAATGCGATAACAGGTCATTCTAATCCATTAAAATACAAAAATTTAATCACTGCCCCAAGAGATATGCGTAATTCTTTGATTGCATTGATTAGAAACGAAGCAGAAAATGCCAAAAAAGAACTAAAAAGTGGTATTATTATCAAATTAAATTCATTGGAAGACCAGCAAATTATTGATGAACTCTATTTGGCTTCGCAAGCAGGAGTAAAAATTGATTTAATTGTCAGAGGAATTTGTTGCCTCAGACCGCAAAGAGAAGGTTTGAGTGAAAATATCACAGTACGTTCTATTGTGGGCGATTTTTTAGAACACATGCGTATTTATTATTTTCAAAATCAAGAAAAACCGAAAATCTTTGTGGGCAGTGCTGATATGATGGTGCGTAGTTTTGATAGAAGAATTGAATCTTTATTTTTGATATTATCTGAAATCGTTACAAAACAAATTACTAATATTTTACACAATAATTTATTAGATAATATCAATACGTATATTATGAAAGAAGATAGTACTTATGTTAAACGTAAACCTATCAAAGGAGAAAAAAATTATAGTATTCATCACGAGTTTTTTAATCTATATGCTAAAAAAGAGATTATTCAAATTTCTGATATTGTTACAGAAAGAAAAGAAGAAACTATTTTGGTGATGCCTGAATATAGTGAGGAGATTATCGAATCAGAAACAAAGAAAAAAAATGCCTCACGAGATTAAAACAAAATGGTTCTACTAAGATTTATACGGAAATTAAAAACTGTAACACATACTTTTAGTGTGTGTCCATACTAAAAGTGTGTGCTACAATTCTCAATAGTCCACACACTAAAAGTATGTGCTACAGTTCTCAATAGAAAAATCGTATAAATCTTAGTAGAACCAAAAAAATCCTTTGGCAGTTGAAAACTAAATTATTACTTTCATTTTATATTTTACAAAAATGCAACTAAGTTTGACAGAAGAAGATTATCTTAAAACCATTTATCATTTATCTCAAAATATTGATAATCAAGAGATTAGTACCAATGATATTGCTAAAAAAATTGATATTAGTGCCGCTTCTGTCAGTGATATGATAAAAAAATTATCTAATAAAAAACTTATCAACTATATCAAATATCAAGGAGTAAGTTTGACTGAAATAGGAAAACTAACCGCAGTAAAAATTATTAGAAAACATAGACTTTGGGAAACTTTTTTGGTAGAAAAATTAAAGTTTACTTGGGACGAAATTCATATTGTCGCAGAACAATTAGAACACATTGATTCTGATTTGTTAATACAAAGATTAGATGAGTTTTTGGAATTTCCTCAATTTGACCCACATGGTGACGCGATTCCGAATGAAAAAGGAGAAATTACTATCATCAAAAAAATTTCATTAAAAGAAGCAAACACAGCAGAAGCTTTAAAAGTGGTAGCCGTAGAAGAAAATTCACCAACTTTTTTAAAATATTTGAGTAAATTACAAATTAAGTTAGGAACAAATATAAAAATTATTGAAAAAAATGATTATGATAATTCGATAGAAATTGAAATTAATCAATCTAAAATTACAATGATTACCAAAGAAGTCGCAGAAAATTTATATGTTATCAAAATATAAAAAATTTCTGTTCATTAGACTTCCTGCGAAATTGTTTTTTTAAGCCTCACTCCCTGCCCTCTCTCCACTTTGAGAGAGGGAAAAGGTAATTTCGCAGGAAGTCTATTGTTAAAAAAATGGTTTTACTAAGATTTATACGATTTTTCTATGGAGCAAATGTAGCACATACTTTTAGTGTGTCCACAATAAAAGTGTGTGCTACATTTTTTATTCCGTATAAATCTTAGTAGAACCAAAAAAATTATTTAGCGTATTTTCGTTTTCTCCAAAAAGTAAACATCATTCCAAAAATAATAATACAAATTACGGGCAAAACAGTGTTAAACAATTGCCAATAAGTACTTTCAGTTTCTATTTTGAGTTTATCCAAAGGTCGCAAAACAACTTCTTTATTTTTTGCTCCCATAATTCCTTTGTCGTCCAAAATATAATCTAAGGCATTGAGTATAAAATCTGTATTAGAATGAATTGTTTTATATACTTTATCCAAACCTAACGGACTTTTGGGTTCGTTTCGTAACATATCACCATCAGCACAAACGATTATTTTAGTAGGTTTTGACTCTGCTAAAAAATCTTTTTCTTCGCTTTGGCTTCGCGATTTGTATAAACTTTGAAATTTACCTTCTAATAAATAAGCCACAGGCAAACCGCCCAAATTATATTCTCTTGGATTTTGTTTTTTTTGTGCTTCGTTAAACTCAACTAACGCAGGAGTGCCTATTTTTTTGGAATATTTTGAACTAAAAAATAGAGGCGTTTTTTGTACGTTCAATGCTTTTACGGTATCAATAGTGCTGATAAATTTGGTTTGAATTGTTCCCAAACCTTTGGTAATTTGATGTTTTTGAAAATTGTTAATAATAGGATAATAAACCCAAGGAATTGGTTTGATTTGTGGTCTATCGCCCATATTTCCCACGACTAACTCAATAAAAGATGCCTGCAAATCTTTGATTAAATCACCATTGATACGCACACCGTATTTAAAAAATAAATCTGTTAGGTTATGGTCATAAGGAAAAGTAAACGAACTGCCTTTTTTATTATACAAAACACTATCCATATATACTCCGACTGCATCTACACAAAAAATGGCTTTTCCACCTTTCATTACAAATTGATCGATTTTAAATTTTTCTTTGTCTGTAAATTGAGAATCAGGTTTGGCAACAATGATGGCATCAAGATTCAGAATTTCTTGTGATTTTGGTAAATCTACTTTATATACTTCATAATATTTTTGTAAACTTTTGACAATATCAGATTTTTCTGTATCATCTAATTCGCCATGCCCTTCAATAAAACCAATTCTTTTTCTATTTTTTTGTGTCAATTGTCTAATTCCTGTGATTAAATTATATTCTGCGTTTTCGACTGATTGATTTAAAATTTGTTCGGGGGAAAGTGAGCCTTTTAGTTTTTGGTCTAAGGTTTTGAACAAAGAAACTGTCAATTCAAATTCTTTATACATCAAAATAGCGGCAGGAAAAATCATTTTTTGCACTTGTTTATCGTCTTCATTGACAAAAATCTGTGAAGGTTGTACGCCTTTTTGCACCAACTCACGATAAAATTTATTTTGGTCTTCTTTATTTTTTCCTACTTTTGTAGGGTCAATGAATTTATAGCGTAATTTTTTTCCACCATATATTTTAAACTCGTCCAAAGTTTCTCTAATTGTTTTTTGCAAACGTCTAAATCCACTTGGAAAATCGCCTTCTAAATATACTTTTACAAATACTTCATCTTCTAATTGTTCGAGGATACGTTTGGTAGGTTCGGTAATTGTATATCTTTTTTCTTCAGTCAAATCAATTCTAAAAAAATATTGAGTTGATATAATATTCAATATAACAATAATTAAAATACCTAAAAAAAATTGTGTAAAATGTTTTTGTTTCATTTTTTATGTAAAATTTCAAAATGCAAAGATACATTTTTATTTGTATTTATCCAAAAAAACAGCAATATCTGCGGCTAAATTTGTTTTATTTTCTTGTAAATGTTTCAAAAAAGCACTTCCAATAATTCCACCTGCGGCATATTGACATACTTTTTGAAAATCTTGTTTGTCTTTGATACCAAAACCAATTAAAAAAGGATTTTTGAGTTCCATATTTTTTATCTTTTGAAAATAATCGGTTTGTTCTGTGGTAATAGAAGATGTTTTTCCTGTCGTGGACGATTGCGAAACTGCATAAATAAATCCATTAGAAAGTTGGTCTATTTTTTTAATTCTTTCAGTAGTGGTTTGTGGAGTAATCAAAAAAACAGCAGAAAGGTTATATTTTTCAAAAATATTTTGGTATTCATTTTCGTATTCTTCCAAAGGCATATCAGGCAAAATAAGTCCATCAATTCCTAATTTTGCAGCTTTTTGACAAAAATTTTCGATACCAAATTGCCAAACAGGATTTAAGTAGCCCATCAAAAGTATTGGTTTGTTTGTTTTGATAGGTGTTTTTTCTAATTGTTCAAAAAGTTTTTCGATAGACATTCCATTTTTGAGTGCGATTTGGTTTGTTTGTTGAATTACCTCGCCGTCAGCAATTGGGTCAGAAAAAGGCATACCAATTTCGATAATATCTGCTTGATTTTTGATAAGGGCTTCGAGAATAATACTCGTATCATCTAAATTTGGAAAACCTGCGGTAAAATAAATGGTAAGTAAATTTTGTGAGTTGTTTTGTAAATATTTTGTAAGATTATTTTGTATTTTCATTTTTTTTCTTTGAATATGATTTTTTTAGCGGTATTATTTAAGAAAGTAACATATTTATATTTTACCAACCTTCTGCCAAAACATCAATTAAGTGCATTATTTTTATATTTTTTTTATATTTTTCTACATAACTTTCCAAGTGCATCAAGCAAGAAGCATCGCTTGAAATCAAATATTGTGCTTGTGTAGAAGTCGCATTATCAATTTTTTGTTCAGCCATTGCCACAGAAATCGCAGGAAATTTGACTGCAAAAGTACCTCCAAAACCACAACAAGTTTCGTTTTCTGGGAGTTCTAACAATTCCAAACCTTTTACGTTAGAAAGCAATTTTCGGGGTGCTTCTTTAATTTGACATTCTCGCAAAGCACTGCACGAATCGTGATAAGTTGCAACGCCTTCTAATTTTGAGCCTTCAATATTCTCAACTTTTAAAATATCTACTAAAAATTCTGTAAATTCGAACACTCTTTGCTGAATTTCAAAATATTCTTTGGAATCTTTATCAAACAAATGCGAATAGGCGTTGCGAATCATACCCACACACGAGGCAGACGGCACTACAATATAATCGTTATTGTTTTGAAAATCTTTTACAAATTTTTCAGCAATTTTTTTTGCTTGTTTGTTGTATCCTGCGTTGTAAGCGGGCTGTCCACAACAAGTTTGAGATAAATTATAATTGACTTCACAAGATAATTTTTCTAATATTTTGACCATATTTACTCCTGTTTGTGGATAAAATTGGTCAATAAAACAAGGAATAAATATTTCTACTTTCACTGGTTTTGGTTTATTTTTGATAGTATTAAGAAATAATTTCAATAATTTCGGTTATGTTTTTGATAGAAGTATTTAGTTTTTCGGCTATTTCTTCTATTGAAAATTTTTGTTTGTGTAAAACAATAACAGATATAAAAAATTTTTTGTATTTTTTTCGACTTTTTCAATGCCTTCAAGATATCGAATATTCATTTCTACATCATATACAAATACTTGTGCAGTTAAAAGTTCATAGATAAATAATTTTAATTCCTCAAGATTGTCTGGAATTTTCATACTGCAAAATTACAACTTTTTTTTAATATTACAAAAAATAACTTAAATAGATACCAAAATATTTATCCTCAAAAAAACCTTTTCAAAAACAAAAAGTTATCAAAATAAACATAAACACAAAAACAATGTATTATTCTATTTTAACAGAATATAGACTCTTAGGTGATGAAAAAGCAGATTTTTTGATAGAAAATACAACTCAAAATGATATTTTTGAACTATTAAAATCTATACAAACCAACGAAAGTTTTTTCAAAATTTATCCTAAAAATGATTTTATAGATTTTCCTGCGTGGGCAGATAAGGAAAAAATTAAAATTGCACAAACATTTTTTCGAAAAAATTTTAGAGTCATTTTATCTTTATTAGGCTCACTTTCTTTGCCTTATTGTTATGCCGCCGCAGATGGTGCAAAGGTTTTGATGTATTCCCAAAGATTAGCAAAAGATACTAAAAAAAGATTAGCAGAAACTGCAAAATTTGTCTTAGAAATCATGGAAAATGATGCTTTTGAGGACACAGGAAAAGGTTTTGCTTTGTGTTTTCAGGTACGCACCATACACGCACAAATACGCAATAAATCCAAAAAAAGTCCACATTGGAACTTAGATTGGGGCTTGCCTATCAATCAAGAAGATATGGCAGGTACAAATTTGAGTTTTTCGTTGATTATTTTGAGAGGAATGGAAAAATTGCAGTATAAAGTTACGGCTCAAGAGGCAGATGCTTTTTTACATTATTGGAATATCATCGGACATTTATTAGGTTTAAAACAAGAATTGTTGCCAAAAGATAGAAAAGAAGCATTTTGGTTGGATAAATGTATTGTAGATAGACAATTCAAAACGTCAGAAGAAGGTAAATTATTGGCTAAAAATTTACTTATTTGTTTGAACGAAACTTTACCAAAAAATATTCCTGAGGGTTTTTTAGGTTCATATTTACGTTTTTTATTGGGCGATAAAATTGCAAATATGATAAAAATCCCAACTTCTAATTGGACTACAAACTTACTAACGCCTTTGCCTCTAATAAGTTGGTGGCAAGACGCTACGCAAAATATTACGCCTGAAACGATGAAAGAAATGATAGCACAAGAAACTGATACATTAGGAATTAATATTTTTTAAGATTGATTGTATAATTTTTAACGTCCTATTTATTTTATGAAAAACTAAAAAAGTTAAAAACAAAACTTCGCAAGCGTGATAAAAATGATATTTTGCTAACAAAATAAATACCACACTTGCGGAGTTAAATGCTTTATGACAATATTTTAATGGCTTCTATTTGAATTTCCATAATTTTTTTGTATAAATCTGCATTTGTTTTTTTAATAATTTGGTTGGTTGATGCTATCAAATCTAACCAAGTTTCATTGAGTTTATCCAAAAAGTCTGAACCAATTTCTGTTAAAAAAAAATGTTTTTGAGGAGGTCCAGAGTTTGACTCTTTCCAATTATAACCTAATAATTCTGAGTTTTTCAAACGTGTCAATAATGGATACAAAGTTCCTTCTACCACGATAATTTTTGCTTCTTTCAATTCTTTCAATATATCAGAAGAATAAATTTCTCCTCTGGAAATAATGTGCAAAATACAAAATTCTAAAATTCCTTTTCGCATTTGCACCTGCGTATTTTCTACATTCATATTCTTTGGTTTTTTATTTATATAAACGAAATTTATAATAAATAGTTCCTTGTATTACAAGCTATTATTAAAAATAAAAATTCTTCTAAGATTTATGCGTTTTTTCTATTGAACAACTATAAGCACACACTTTTGGGGCGTGTCCACACACTAAAAGTATGTGCTACAGTTTTTATTTTCCATATAAATCTTAGTAGAACCCAATTTTATTACGTAGATAACGTATTTTTTCTTAAAATTTCAAACATATACAAAATTTTTAGCACAAAAACTAATATGCCTGTGCAAACAAAACTCTTCTTTGAGAATCTTTTCCAGAGAAAATACATTTTCCTTTTTCTTCTTTTGTATCAAAAGCAATACAACGAATAGTGGCTTTGGTGGCTTCTTTGATTTTAAGTTCTGTTTCGGTTGTGCCGTCCCAATGTGCTGCCACAAAACCGCCTTTTGTTTGTAAAACCTCTTTAAACTCTTCCAAAGAATTTACTTCTGTGATATGAGAATCTCTGTAATTTAATGCTTTTTGATAAATATTTGTTTGAATTTGTGCTAATAAATTCTCAATAAATTCAGCAATATTTTCTAATTTTTCGATTGTTTTTGCTCCCTCCTCCCCTCTCTCTTTATCACGTCTTGCGACTTCAATCGTTCCATTATCAATATCTCTTTCACCCAAAGCCAATCGCACAGGCACGCCACGCAATTCCCAATCGGCAAATTTGAAGCCCGGACTTAGATTATCACGAGTATCAAATTTGAAACGAATATTTTTTGATTTTAATGCTTTTTGAATTTCGATAACCTTTTGCTCGATTTTGGCTAATTGCTCTTCGGTTTTTCCAATAGGAATAATTACGACTTGAAAAGGAGCAATCGCAGGCGGTAACACCAAGCCATTGTCATCAGAATGTGCCATCACCAACGCACCCATTAGGCGCGTACTCACGCCCCACGAAGTTCCCCAAACATATTCTTGTTGATTTTGCTTATTCAAAAATTTGACATCAAACGCTTTGGCAAAATTTTGTCCTAAGAAATGCGAAGTTCCTGCTTGCAATGCTTTTCCGTCTTGCATCAAAGCCTCAATACAATAAGTATCTTCTGCTCCTGCAAATCTTTCATTAGCAGTTTTTACTCCTTTGATAACAGGCAACGCCAAAAAAGTTTCTGCAAAATGTGCATATACATCAAGCATTTGTTTTGTTTCGATAACTGCCTCGTCTGCCGTAGCGTGTGCTGTGTGTCCTTCTTGCCACAAAAATTCAGTAGTACGCAAAAATAGACGAGTCCTCATTTCCCAACGCACCACATTTGCCCATTGGTTAATCAACAAAGGCAAATCTCTGTAAGATTGTATCCAATTTTTGTAGGTATTCCAAATAACCGCCTCAGAAGTTGGTCTGACTATCAATTCTTCTTCTAATTTTGATTCACTATCCACCATCAAAGCCCCTTTTTTGTCAGGATTTGCTTTCAAACGATAATGCGTAACCACTGCACACTCTTTGGCGAAGCCTTCGGCGTGTCCTTCTTCTTTTTCTAAAAAACTTTTTGGGACAAATAAAGGAAAATAAGCGTTGGTATGCCCTGTTTCCTTAAACATTCTGTCTAATTCACGTTGCATATTTTCCCAGATTGTGTATCCATAAGGTTTGATAACCATACAACCTTTTACGGCAGAATGTTCAGCCAAATCTGCTTTTTTTACTAATTCTTGGTACCATTCTGCGTAATTTTCGCTTCGTTTTGGTAATTTTTTGTCGCTCATATTGTTATGTATTTCTAAATTCTTCTTTCAAATAAGTTTTATTTTCTATGGCTTTTTTAATTTTTTCAGATATTTGTTCGATTAAATAATTGACTAAAAAAATAAATCTATCGATATAAATTTCTGTTATTTCAGCATCTTGATAAGAACTTGTATGAGAAATATCGTTTCTTATATCTACAAGATGCCTTAATTCATCTTCTATAGGATATTTTTGTGGGGTATTTGGAAAAAACTTATTTTTTATATCTATCGGAATATTATCTACCTGTTCAAATTCAGAAAATTCTATCAATCCTATATTTTTCAACATTAAATTTAAAGGTTTGAATTTTAAATTACTTTCTGTATTAACAACTATAGGAAGTTCTACAAATTGATTTCCAAATATTTTTTTTAATTTCTCTAAATATTCTAACTTTTTTAATTCCTTTTGTGGATAATTTTGAATTTTTATTTCAGTATATTCAGCCACAAAAATCAACAAAGAGTTATTTATTTTATTAGTTTCTATTCCAATCTCATTAAGATATTTTAAATAAAACTCAATGACAATCTGAAAAAAACCTTCCCACAAAGAATAAATAATTGGAATAGAATGAAGATAGTAAAATTTTTTATCAACAAGATTAAAACGATAACGAAATGGAATAGTTTTAATTTTTGTTAATGTATCTTTTTTGTTGGTACACTCATCTTCAATTTTTGTATAAAGTTCCATTTTTTAAATGTTACCAAAAATTTCTTTGGCTATTTTTAATCTATTTTTTACTCTTTGAAATTGATTATTACCTCCTTTGCGTGAGAATTTTAATAAAATTTTGTGTTGTCTAACTTCGTTCCATATTTTATCTTCGATAATTTTTATGTCTTTGTTTTCGTATAAATTGATATGTTCTGCAACTCCTATCATAATTGTATCGTACAAGGCAGTAGCAAAACTTCCGTCTTTTTGTCTAAATATATCTTTTTTTAATGGTAAAAGAATTTCAACTACTTTATTAAAGATATTTTCATGCAAATTATAATTAAAGTTTTGATTTTCAATAGATTCTCTCATAAACTTACTCATATATTGAGCAATACTTTGGTTTATCTTACCATTATTTTTATAAAGAGATAAAAATCTTAAAATTAATTCTTGGTCAAATAACTCATTTTTTTGTTTTTCATTCAACCCAATCAAAGTTTGAAAATTTGTATTCTTTGATAATTTTTCCAAAAAATCATTAAAAACAGGTGAAATATCTCTATAAATGGCATTTCTAATTTCTTGTGGAGTTAAGTGTGTTCCGCCTGTATTCAATCTATTAAATAACTCAAAACGCATATCATAATCACTATTCCAACGAATAATCTCCACTCTACAAACATATCTTTTGATTGTAAAACGTAATTTTTGGGGTAAAGTATCCCATTGCAAATCCTTCAAAGCAGGTAATCTATCGCCCTGCCCCAACTTCCATTTATTTTTTTTAACCATTTTTTCATTACCTTTCAACACACCAAAAAAAGATAAAACGGTTGATAATCTTTGTAATCCATCTACTACTTCCCAAATTCTTTCATCATTTTCTTTAGGAACTTCTGCTACAAAAATAGGAGGAATAGGAATACCTAATAATAAACTTTCAATGAAACGTGTTTTTTGGTAATCATTCCAACGAAAATGTCTTTGAAAAGCAGGTCTAATTTCTATTTCTCCCGCTTCATACATACTTATCAGCTCACCAAAAGACATATCTAACCTATCATTAATAAGTTTATTTTTTTGTTCATTTATCTGGCTATCCAAATCTGTCATTTGTACTGCATTCATTTTTTTATTTATTTGTATTTATTGTGCAAAAATAATCTTTTTTGATAAAAAACAAAAAAAAGTTTGTTGTTAATTTTTTTTATTTTCATAAAAAATGAAAAAAGTAAACCAAAAAAAGTAACTATTTAGTTTCCAATTCCCAAGAGGAAAATGAATACTTTAATAATATTGAAAAAACAACCCTATTTTTAGTAATTGTTTAAGAGGTAATATTAGCCTGCTCCATTGAAGATTTAAACCATATCAACACTTCTAAAAGAGCAAAAAGCATACTTTTATAAGCATAATTATCTACATTTTTAGGATAACTATGAGAATTGATAGCAGTTACTTCTTGAAAACATTTTATAAGATTACTGATGTGTTCTGGGAAAAGAAAAGGTAAATTAGCGGGAGCAACTTCTATTGTATTGGCACGTCTATCAATTATCACCTGCTTTCCGCTTAAATAAAGCCAACACCAGTCTAAATTGACAGATGTTCTATCTCTTCCATAAAAAACATTATCAGGAATAGTATTATTATCCGCTTTGATTTTTAAATAAATTGCCTCTATAATTTTTCTCAACGAATTGAATTTATTTTTGATGTCAGTTTTATCGTCTAATTTTTTTAGAATATTCATCAAATCAGTTTTCAATTCAATACTTAAAAAACCTCTTTCAAAAATCTCAAAAACATCTTGATATTCTTTTTCTAAGCCAATATCCTGAGCGTTTTCCATTGATGTTAATAAAAAAATCAATAAATTACTCGAATCTTCCATTTTTCTAAAAAGTTTACCTTTTTGCTTAGCAACGCTTGCATCCATCATTTTAAGTTCTCTTTCGCCAATATAACCCGTATTGACTACAAAAGGAATATGTCTTTTAGTAATTTGTTCATATTCTTTTAGGGCTTCTAAGGCTTGTGGTAAGAAATTAAAATCTTCAACCTCTTGTGTTTCACTGACCAAACATTTTGCATCTAAGATAACTGCGTGAAAATAATTTTCTTTCAAAAACTTCAATCCTTGTGCAAGATTTAAAGCGTGGATAAATTTAAAAGTAGTATTAAGTTCTACTTCGGCATATTCTATAGCAAAGGTGATAAATTCTTGTGTGTAATCTTTGCTATCATCAATAATTAAAATTTGATAAGTCATATTTTCCATGTGAATATTTAAAATTTATAAAAATAAAATTAAAATCTAACAAACTTTTTTAAATCTGTTAGATTTATTTAAAAATGATAAAACACTTATTTTTTACCATTTAAAACGGGAAAAGCCATTTTAAAACAAGCTTTGAAACCATTTTGTGTGCCAATATAATCAAATGTACCTTTGTGTAATTCGACCATTTTATTGATATAATAACCACCCAAACCTGTACCGTTGGATTCTCTTGCACGTTCACCCAAACGAATATAACTTTTGAAATCAAAACCTTTCGGCAGACCTTTTCCGTTATCCATATACAATATTTCTAAAGTCGTAGATTTCTGGTTCGAACCTTCTTTGAATGATAATATTCTAAAAATAATTTTGATAAGATTATTTTCAAAACTATCTTTAAAAGCGTGTTTTTTAGAATTTTCAATCAAATTTCTAAAAACCTCTTCCATAGATTCGATATTCCACTCGATTTGTGTATCGATATGATTGCCCTCGATAGCAATATCGATAACAAATGGCTCTTGTAAATAATCTAACTTCACAGCTTCCAAAGACGTTATAATTTCTTTGACTGATTTATTTTCTAACTCAATCGTATTTTTTTGCAAATAATCCTGTGTTTTTTGCAAGGTTTTGCCCAAATTAAGTATGTTAGTTTTGACTCGATTTGCAAAATCTCTGATAGTAGAATTGGTAGTTTCTGAAAAAATAGTAAAATCAAAGTGATTTTTTTTCAACAAAAGTAATAAAGTATCATATTGGCTTTTGAGTACGCCGAATGTATGCGATAAATTATGCGTAATCGTGCCTACTACATCATATTCAGACTCTTTGACTTGCTTTTTGAGCATATCAATATTTTCCAACAAAGATTTTTCTTTGGCTAAGGTTTCTTTGAAAGTCAAAATAGCCAACTTTTGTTGCCCCAAATCAGGAACAATTATATCTAAATTAAGCACATCATCAGTAGTAAGTTCGGTTTCACTTCCTGTAAATATCTCTAATTGCAATCTTACAAAAAGAGAATGAAGATGTGTAACCAAATATTCATAATAAACCTTAGACTCATCTTTTAGTTTGAGTGCCATAAATCCCACAAAGGCAAAAGGTTGGTCATAATGCGGTAGATAGCAACATTCTAAACTTTGTTTAAGTGTTTCATTATCTTTTTCAACATTCAAAAAGATAATAGGAGCTTCCACCATCACAAATTCGGTACGTTCAGTAACATATCCATTCACGCGACCCGCAAGCTGTGTTTCATCAAAGTGTAAATAAAAGTCCTCTCCGTCATCATCTTGTCCAGCAAGAAATAATCCTCTATCATATACGTTACTTTTTAACTTGTCAATATCGATGTTAAAAATATCACTGTCTTCATCTGCTTTTCTAAAAGCAAATATATTATCTTCACTATCAGAAATAATAGTACGTACTCGGGTATCAAAAACCCCAAAAATAGATGTATCACTATTATTTTTAACAATTACTTCATCGACAACATCTTTAAGCTTCATCACTTGGTTTTTGTTTTGGTCTTTGAGGTCTTTGATGATGCTTTTGTTGGGTAGAAAATGATAATTATATCTCAAATTATAATTTTCTTCTTTGATAACCTCAAAAGATAATGTTTTAGATTCGACAAAAGAAGAGGAAAGGTTTTGATAAAGCAAAAAATCATTTTCCTCAAATGCTTGCTCATCAATTCTATAATAGGTAACCGCTGTATTGGGTTCTTTGGATAACTCCGCAAAAATTACTTTGTTATTTTTTTTGCTCAAACCAATCGTTTTCAAAAGTTTTGCATCTGTGATAAAACGAGCAAAATCTTTATCATTCAAACAACTAACATCATTTACAATATAAAGCGTACCATTTTCAGTGAGCATATTCAAAATTCTTTGTATATCTGAAATATGGAAAAATTTTTGAATGAGAATAGCAAAATCCATTCTATCGTTATATTCTTCACAACTTTCAATGATTTCTATTTTAATATTGTCTTTTTTGAACAATATGGCATATATATTTGAAAATATACTTTCTGTGTCCCACCAATTACTACCTACAAACGAAAATGTTTGAGTGGGAAAAGCATTTTGCATATCCTCGAAAATATTACCATACCCACAATTTTGTATATAAATATGGGAAATATTTGTAAAGTTGGGAAGCAGCTTTAAGATTTTTTTATGAAGTTCCTTGATACGTTCTATGTAATAATCATCAATATTATCGTCACGTAAAACATTGAATAGTATTTGTAGAAAATTGTCAGAAAATGTTACTTTTGTGAAATCAAGATCTTTAAACAAATCTGATATTTCTTCGCCTTCGAACCTTTTTTGGTCTATTGTTGATAAATAGTCTTCTAATTGCTTTAAATCACAATTATTATATGATATTAGTTTGAATAGTTGTAGGAAGTTATTTAAAGCACCAAATCTAATTTTTCTAAAGTTAGAATTTATAATGTCTATAAATGTATCAAGTGTATGTTCCATAAAAAATAAATTAAGAATGTGAAAAAGACTTTTATTTATTTGTTGTGTGTTACTTTTTAAGGAACGAGTGCAAAGGTAAAAGGTTATTTTTTAATTTCCAAATATTTTTATATATTTTTTTATTTATTGTGCAAAAATAATCTTTTTTGATAAAAAACAAAAAAAAGTTTGTTGTTAATTTTTTTTATTTTCATAAAAAATGAAAAAAGTAAATCAGACAATTATAAAGTATGGTTTTATATTTACAAAAAAACCACGCGGATAATGCGGATTTTACAAATAAAAACGTTTTTTTTAAATGCTTTTTGATGCTTTTATTTTGTTTTATTGCTCAACATTACCAAAAAAAAGACATCTAAAAAATATAAAAAAAAGATATATTCACTTTTTTTTCAATTTTTATATCTATAAATTTACAAATCTTAATTTTTTATTTTACCTTTGCTTTTTTGAAATGCAGTTCATAAAAATTTAAAAAAAATAAATAGTATGTCATACAATAAAATTGTTGAATTATTAGGTGGTGATGCCGAAAAATTATTAGCACATCATTGCAAAACAATTGATAAATCTCAAATTCATTTACCAAGTGCTGACTTTGTAGAAAAAATATTTATCAATACTAATCGCAGTACACAAACTTTAAGAAGTTTACAAAGCTTATTCGGAACAGGACGTTTGGCGAACACAGGTTATGTGTCAATTTTACCTATCGACCAAGGCATAGAGCATAGTGCAGGCGCATCTTTTGCTAAAAATCCAATTTATTTTGACCCTGAAAATATCGTAAAATTAGCCATAGAAGGCGGTTGCAATGGCGTAGCTACTACTTTTGGGGCTTTGGCAATGAACTCAAGAAAGTATGCCCACAGAATCCCTTTTATTGTAAAAATCAATCATAACGAACTTTTAACTTTCCCAAATAAAGCTGACCAGTTGATGTATGGCTCTATTCGTGAAGCGTGGAACTTAGGGGCTGTTGCGGTCGGTGCAACTATTTATTTTGGCTCTGATAACTCTGGTCGTCAAATTGTAGAAGTGGCTAAGGCATTCGAAGAAGCACATAGTTTGGGAATGGCAACTATTTTGTGGTGCTATACACGTAACGATGCTTTCAAAAAAGACGGCGTAGATTATCACGTTTCTGCTGATTTGACAGGGCAAGCCAATCATTTGGGCGTTACGATTCAAGCTGATATTATCAAACAAAAATTACCTGAAAACAATGGTGGTTATAATGCTTTGAATATGGGCGGTTCGTCTTATGGCAAAACAGACAAACGAATTTATACAGAATTAACTACTGACCACCCAATTGATTTATGCCGCTATCAAGTAGCCAATTGTTATATGGGACGTGCAGGGCTTATCAATTCAGGTGGTGCTTCTTCGGGAGAATCTGATATGGCAGAAGCAGTAAAAACGGCGGTTATCAACAAACGTGCAGGAGGAATGGGCTTAATCTCAGGACGCAAAGCTTTCCAAAGACCAATGAAAGAAGGCGTTGAAATTTTACAAGCAATTCAAGATGTATATTTGGAAAATCAAATTACTATCGCATAAGTTTTGAAAATAAATAAATATATTGTATTTGTTTAGCTTCAACCCAAAAGTTGAAGGCTAAATAAATACAATATATTAAAAAAACTACTTTTTTATATTAAAAATTTTTAAAATCAAATATGAAATTTCTCTTTCTTTTTCTTATTTTTTCTTGTTTATTTTTATTTAGTTGTGGCAACAATAAACCTACATCAAGCAATAAAGTTTTGGCTAAAGTTTATAATAAAGAACTGAAAATCAATGATTTAATTGGCTTTGTACCCTTAGGAACATCTAAAAATGATAGTGCTGTAATGATTCAAAAATATATCGAAACTTGGGTAAGAAAACAACTTTTGTTGGCAAAAGCAAACAAAGACGTAAAAATAGACGAAGGTGAAATTGAAAGAAAATTACAAGACTATAAATTTGATTTGATTGCTTATCAATATGAAAAAAATTATATCCAAAAAAACCTCGACACACTCGTAAAACCCGCAGAAATTCAAAAATATTACGAAGAAAATCCTGCTAATTTTGAACTTAAACAAAATATTGTCAAAGGGATTTGGGTAAAAACAAGAAAGGACAACACAGACAAAGATAAATTAAAAGCCATGCTGAGCGAGCCAAAATTAGACATAGAAGCCATCGCAAAAGCCTCGACAGAAAACCAAATTTTGATAGATAAATGGATTGATTTTGATATATTTGTCAAAAATACGCCTTTTCAATCGATTACTAACAAAATTAATTTTATTCAGTCCAACCGATTGGCAGAAAGCAATGAAGGTGAATTTGTGTATTATTTATATATCATAGATTTTAAAATTACTAACCAAACTTCCCCTCTCGAATTTGTAAAAAAACGAATTATAAGTATGATTATCAATCAAAAAAAAGCACAATTGTTGAGAAATTTAGAAAAAAATATTTATGAAGAAGCAAAAAAAAATAAAGATTTTGAAATTTTTAAATAAAAACTAACTATTTTAGGTTATTTTGGTGCAAGCTGTACACTTGCACCAGTTAGTGGAAATAAATTATATCCAATTAAAAATTAGTTCCATTCCAAAGTATTCAATAAATGAATCACATCTTTTTTGATAAAATCAATCACAGGTGCCAAAGAATCGTTTTTGGTAGCCGTTCTGAAATACAAAGCACCTCTTAAAAAATGTTTTGTAGAATCTGACACATAAAACTGAAATTGACTTGGTACTTCTCCCTCTAAATCATACACTGCCACTGTTTTTTTAGAAGGCGTTTTGATAATACTTTCTTGTACGCCTGTTGCTTTTATCATGTGTTTGTTGATGAGTTTGTGCGAATCATCAATAAATTCTTTTAAAAATTTTTTATCTTTGGTAAAAGATTTATATGAAATCTGAACATCTGCTTTAAATTGTGGATAAATAATATGAATCCAATAAGGTTCTGCAATTTTTGATGAATCAGGTCTGATTTTAGCACTTGTTGATACCTCAAATTGATAAGGAAAATCTTTATCAAGTATTTTTTGATAAGTTTGTGCAGGCAAATCGATGCGATTATAGCCTCTTGGTTTGGGTGAATAACTTTCTTCACTGCACGCAAAAAAAGACAACAAAAATAAAATACAGATAATTTTTTTCATTTTTTTTAATGGAATATTCTTTTTTTATATTATTTTGAACAGATAAAATAGTAATTATGTTTTTATTTTTTTACCAAGATTGAAGTTTATAATTAAAATAAGTTTGTAACAATAAAGTAAATTTTCTGCTATCAGGAATTCTAATTCTTTCGTTTAAAATTACTTTTGGAGATAGTTTTTTTATTTTTTGAAATAATTTTTTGTAGTAAATAAACGCCAAATAAACGCCCATTCTTGCTCCTTTTGGTAGTTTGATAATACCTTTGTATGCGTCCTGAAAATCTTTTTCAATATCAGCCTCCACTTGTTTTTTGGCTGTTTCATCAAATTGATTGAAGTCAATTTTAGGAAAATACACACGCCCTCGCTCATCAAAATCACTTTTCATATCTCTCAAAAAATTTACTTTTTGAAAAGCAGCTCCCAAACTTTTGGCTGGTGCTTTCAAATTTTGATACTCATCTTCATTGCCTTCACAAAAAACTCTCAAACACATCAAACCAACAACTTCTGCTGAGCCATAAATATATTCTTCATATCCTTCTTGGCTATAATTTGCTTTATGCAAATCTAATTCCATACTATATAAAAACGCTTCAATCAATTCGTGTTCTATTTTATACTCATTGACAATTTTTTGAAAAGAATGTAAAACAGGATTTAAACTAATTTTTTCTTCGATGGCTTCGTAAGTGTCTTTTTTAAATCTATTTAAAAGTTTTGCTTTGTCGTGCGTGTGAAAAGTGTCCACAATTTCATCAGCATATCTCACAAAACCATAAATGGCATAGATAGCTTGATGATATTTTTTGTGTAAAGTCTTGATTCCCATCGTAAAAGATGTACTATAATGCTTTGTAATCAATTCACTACAACCAAAAGTCGTTTTTTCGTAGAGTTGCATAATAAATTTACTAAAAAAGTAAACAGTTTTTTTTCGAGTTCAAATGTAGTTATTTTTTTCTAAAAATTCAAAAAAAATGGATATAATTTTTATATTTGAGTAATGGAAGAATTTTAAAATATCATTTTATATTTGCAAAAAAGTACACAAATTCTATGACTTTAAACGTTTTTTTTGATATTTTTTGATATTTTTATCTTCCATTACTTATTCAAAAACAACAAATTATCGGCTATAATTAGGTGCTTCTTTCACAATATGTATATCATGTGGATGGCTTTCGCGCATACCTGCGGCAGTAATTTTAACAAATTTTGCTTCTTGTAATGTTTCAATATTTTTAGCACCACAATAGCCCATTCCTGCTTTTAGCCCACCCACCATTTGAAAAATAATTTCACTTACCAAACCTTTGTATGGCACTCGTCCCACAATTCCCTCAGGGACAAGTTTTTTGGCATCTTCTTCTTTATCTTGAAAATATCTGTCTTTTGAACCTACTTCCATGGCTTCCAAAGAACCCATACCTCTGTATGTTTTAAATTTTCGTCCTTCATACAAAACCACTTCGCCGGGTGCTTCTTCTGTTCCTGCAAATAACGAACCCGCCATAATCAAGTTGGCTCCACCTGCAATTGCTTTGACTAAATCACCTGAAAAACGAATACCACCATCAGCAATCACAGGAATATTCAATGATTTTAAGGCTTGTGATGCTTCCCAAACTGCAGAAAATTGTGGCATTCCTACACCTGCAATCACACGCGTAGTGCAAATACTTCCAGGTCCGATACCAACTTTTACGCAATCAGCCCCTGCTTTTGCTAACGCCAATGCTCCTTCGGCAGTAGCGATATTGCCTGCAATAAGTTGAATGTTTGGAAAAGTAGATTTGAGATTTTTGACGGCATCTAATACACCTTTTGAATGTCCATGTGCAGTATCGATGCTAATAATATCTGCACCTGCTTTCAACAAAGCATCAACTCTTTGTGATAAATCAGGGACATTTCCTACGGCGGCACCCACTCTCAAACGTCCATATTCATCTTTGCAAGCCCAAGGCATATCTTTCTTTTTGAGAATATCTTTATAAGTTATCAATCCAACTAATTTTCCTTTAGCACTAACGATTGGTAATTTTTCAATTTTATATTCTTGTAAAATCTCTTCGGCTTTTTGGTAGTCAGTTTCTTCCAAAGCAGTAATTAAATTTTCTTTAGTCATAACTTCACCAACTATTACCAAGTCGTTTTTTTGAAAACGTAAATCTCTATTGGTCAAAATTCCTAATAAACTTTTGTCATTGTCAATGATAGGAATTCCACCAATTCGATGCTCTAACATCAATCTTTTTGCTTCGCCAATTGTGGCTGAGGGAGGCAAAGTGATAGGGTCTAAAATCAGTCCACTTTGGTATCTTTTTACTTTTCTAACTTGTTCGGCTTGTTTTTCGATACTCATACTTTTATGAATAATGCCCATTCCTCCTTCTTTGGCAATAGCAATTGCCATTTCATACTCGGTAACGGTATCCATTGAGGCAGATAAAAGAGGTATATTTAATTGAATTTTTTGAGTCAAAAAGGTAGAAGTATTGACTTCTCTTGGTAAGACTTCAGAGTAGGCTGGCAAAAGCAACACATCATCATAAGTGAGTGCCTCGCCCAAAATTTTATCAGCAAAAGAATACATAATCGTTCTTAGTATTTTAGTTTTATCTTTTGCCAAGCAAAATTAAACTAAAAACTTTTATTATCCAAACAAATAGATATTTTTTTTTTGAAATTAGGATTTTATAAAAAAAAAATTTAATTTTGCGAACACTTAAATATTAAAAAAACTTGTAACTATTTAGGCTATTTTGGTGCAAACGTGGACGCTTTCACCAGTGATTATCTCGTGCAAGCGTCCACGCTTACACGAAGTTCAAATATAATAATTTTATTAAAATACCTAAATAGTTACAAAAACTTAATAAAAAATCAATAAAAAAAAATTTTTAGATATGAAAAAAATAACTTTAATTTTTATGTTTTGTGTTTTCACTCAAAATATATTTGGCTTATCAAAAAATAATTTTAATATTTCAAAAAAAAATATTTCTGACACAATTTACTTAAAAAATGGACAAAAAATAGCTGGAAAAGTAGTAGAAATGAACGGAAAAATAGTTCGATATAATCGAAACGGTTTAGCCACTATTTTTTCGGTAGATATATCAGAAATTGAAAATGTAAAAATAGATACTAAAGTAAATAGTGCCTTAGCGACAAATCCCGATTTTGTGGAAACAGCACCAAGAATTACCGCTGAAAATACCCCTTTCAAAGATGATGTAACTATGTTTAAAAAAGGTACAAATGATGCAAATTTATATTATACGAGCTATTCTGATGCTTCTATATCTACATTCTGGCTTACTTTGTTTTATCCGCTTGTAGGTTTGATTACTGCTCTTGCTACTACTGCAAGTCCCGTTAAAGAGCATAATTTAGGTTATCAAGATGCAAACTTAATGAAAAATCCTGCTTATCGAAGGGGCTATACAAAAGAAGCACGTAAAATAAAAAGTAATAAAGTTTGGAAAAGTTTTGGTAATGGATTATTGGTAATAGTTGGTCTAATAGTAGTTTTAATTGCTTTACTAACAAGATAGTTACACATAAATTTATTATCAAAAATATAAACATTATTTTCCTCATTTTTTTGAGGACTAAACAACTCATTTAATTTTCAATTGATTGAAAACATCTGTCATTATTTTAAATTACAATGGTAAAAAATATTTAGAAAAATTTTTACCTATACTTATCGCACATACGCCTGATGTAGAGATTATTATTGTTGATAATGCTTCTGATGATGATTCTGTTTTATTTTTGAAACAACAATTTCCTTTGCTTAGATTGATAATTTTTTCAAAAAATTTTGGTTTTGCACAAGGTTATCGATTAGCTTTGCAACAAATTGAAAGTGATATTTTTGTATTATTAAACTCTGATATTGAAGTTACAGACAATTGGCTTTCTCCTTTGGTTGATTTTTTAGCCCAAAATCACAATGTTGCCGCCGTTCAACCTAAGATAAAAAGTTATCATCAAAAACAATATTTTGAACACGCAGGGGCATCAGGTGGCTTTTTAGATAAATATGGTTATCCTTTTTGTAGAGGTAGAATTTTTGATTTTTGTGAAAAAGATGAAAAACAATATAATAAAAATATACCTATTTTTTGGGCGACAGGTGCTTGTTTGGTTATCAAAAAAAATGCTTATTTTGAGGCAGGAGAATTAGATGGATATTTTTTTGCCCACATGGAAGAAATTGATTTGTGCTGGCGGTTACAAAATTTGGGATATGAAATTTATTGTATTCCTGAGAGCGAAATTTATCACGTGGGCGGCGGAACATTAGACAAAAGCAATCCATTCAAAACCTATTTGAATTTTAGAAATAATTTAGTAATGATTTTTAAAAATCACCCAAATTATTTGTTGATACTTTTTGTACGTTTTTTTTTAGATACTTTGGCTTGGCTTGTTTTTTTATTGAAACGAAAACCAAAACATTCTTGGGCAATAACCAAAGCATATTTTGGTTTTTTTAAGTATATTTTTTCAACAAAAAATAAAAATATGACTATAAAAAAAGAAAAATTTAATACACAAATTGGTAAAAATAAACTTTGGAAAAAAAGTATTGTTTGGGAATATTTTATCAAAAAAAGAAAAAAATTTGAAGGCTAAAAAAAATCAAATAATTTCTCAAATATAGTCATCATTATATTCACTATCAAAAAAAATACTTCAATCAATGAAAGAATCAAAACAATATGATAAAATTTTTAAGGAAAATGTAGCAGAAATTTTTTTGAGTTTATGCGAAAAATATCTCAATATCAAAATCGAGAAAACCGAAGAAATCAAAGATAAATTACAAACAACTTTAGAGCGTGAGCCTGATTTTTTGCAAATGATTTATTCTCAAACAAGGGAAAAATTTATTTTGCACATAGAATTTCAGACCGAAGACGAAACCAATATGGTGTTGAGAATGCAAGAATATCACGCCATTTTAAAGAAAAAATATCAACTTCCTATTGAACAAATTGTGATTTATCTCAATGAAAAACCTTCCAAAATGAAAACACAACTGCTTGAAAATGAAATATATAGAGGTTTTAATTTGGTTAGTTTACATCAATTTAATTATGAAGATTTTTTAAATTCAGAAATTGCGGAGCAAGTTATTTTAGCAATTTTATGTGATTTTCGTGAGGAAGATTTAGAAGAAATTTTGAAAAAAATAATTAATACATTGCATAAAATAAGTAAGGATAAAATTACGTTACAAAAGTATATCAGACAAGTACTGGTTTTATCAAGGTTAAGAAATTTAACAAAATTATTTCAACAAACAATAGAAAATAATATGGCAATCACATTAAACATTGATATTGAAAACGATATTTTTTATAAAAAAGGCATCGAGAAAGGTATCGAGAAAGGTATCGAGAAAGGTAAAAATGATAATATCAAAATTACTGCTATCAATATGATTCAAGAGGGTTTTGGTAATGATATT
>RDXZ01000210.1 GCA_004293265.1 Bacteroidota bacterium
CTGCAATGATAGAACGTAAGTTTAATTGTTCACAAATTTCTTTGCGTGCGTCATACAAACGCCTGCCTATCCGCATACCGCGATAGTTGGGGTCGACACAAATATCAACTCCGTACAATACATCTCCATTGGCAGTGTGCGTACTAAAAGTATCGTTGCCAGTGGCTTGCAAATAGGTATGTTCGTCGCCAAGTTTTGAATAATCTAAGATAATGGACAATACAAAACCTGCGATTTTTCCTTTGTCTTCGACGCAAATTTGTCCATCAGGAAAAATAGACAATAGTTTTTTGAATTGTTCTTTTGTCCACGCACCTCCGATTCCGTCCAAATAGACGTTTTCCATTATTCTTTTAATTTCACTATAATCAGAAAGTTGCAAAGTGCGTAATTCTAATACGTGGTCAGTTTCTTGGTCTTTCATTTTTTTATGTATTGATTCAATATTAGTAGCAAAGGTACTATTTTTTTCTATTGATACCAATTTTTATTTTTATTTTTTTGTGGTGCTACTAATTTTTATATGGAAAATAAAAATTGTAGTACACACTTTTAGTGTGTTACAATTGCTCAGGCATGGTTTAACTCTGTAAAAAATAAGGTTCTTCGAAAGTTATTGCGACAATACTATTTTTGGATAGCAGAAACGATTGCCTGAGCTTAATTTGAACCTACCTATTTGGCGACTCCGTAATAACTTTCTAAGAACCGTATTAATTAAGTAAGATTTAATTTTAAATACTTTCTAAATTACTGACATACCGCTCCAAATCTTGATGAATTTTTTTATAGAGAAAACAAGATTTATATTCAGTGTTATTATTTAAAACTAATTCGATAGGTATAATCTGGTTTTTATAATAATCCAATTGATTTTTCAATTCAGTTTTATGTTTTGCATTTGTTTTAATTTGATTTTCTTTTTTATATTTTAAATCGTCAAAAACTTGCTTTAAAAACATAAGTACTACATTTTCTTTAATAGTATGTCCTTGCACAAATAGATAAGTATTTGTTTGTTCAATACCTAATAATTTAAGGTTTTCCTCTAAGGCTTTAACGTGGAGTCTGTCATTTGAAAAACTATCTTCAAGTTGTTTAATTTTTTCATCTACTCTATTTTTCAATGCTTGTAAAGTAGTACTAAATTGTTCAGAAATTACTGGTTTTTCAAGTATTTTTATCGTATCACAAAAATTAGTTATTGTGAAAGAATTGGTATCTCCTTTTTTAGCAAAATAGATTGACCATAAAAATAATTGATATACTATTTTTGAATATAGTTTAATTAATTCTTCTAAATCAATAATTCTAGTATCATTTTTTGTTGCTTGTGTGCAAATATTATGTAAGCTATTTGCATAACACAATAAGTTTTCTATTGAATAAGCATAGGTTTGAAAAATAAATTTATTCTCGTTTATCAATACAGAAGTTGGCGTAACACCTTGAAGTAAATAATCATAATCACTATCTACACATAAAATTAAATTATTACCAACATTATTAGCAAATTCTAATACTGCTACTTTGCCTTTCTTTTCAGCATTATTACGAATAGGTAGGTTTATTTCAAAATGAATACCTTTTTTTTCAAATGGTGTCAATATTCCTCGCCAAAAAGAAATATCATCATCACTTTCTACATAAACTAAAACACGTTGCGGAGAACCTTTAGGTAATAGTGCAGAAAAAGCAGCCAATAATTCAGAGTTTAAATTATCTAACAAAGTGGTAGGTTGCATTACTTTTTGGATTTTTGGTTATCAAATGTCGTTAAGTCCCTCACATCAAAAACTTTATCTCGCCAACCTTCCATAATGATAGCAGGCGAATGAGTGGCTAAAATAATTTGAGTATTTGGATTTAATTCTCTAACATATTGTATTAATTTTTTTTGCCAATCAAAATGCAATGAAATTTCAGGCTCGTCCATAAGAATAATCGAAGGCATATTATCTTGAACTAAAACGGTCAAAAGAATAATTAAAATTTGTTTTTCTCCCGATGAAAGTTGATACGCACTAATTTCATCATTGCCACTTAAAAATACAATTTCATTTTTTTTCCTATCAATTTTTTTATCAGTATCTTTGAAAAGATTATCAATGATTTCAATAAATCGCTCTTGTTGTTTTTTGATATTTAAAACATCTTCTTGAGAGCGTCCATTGTTTTGAGTAACTGCCTCAAATACTTTTTTACCAACATTTAGTTGATAATCCAAGTATTTTTTTTGAAGGTCAAAAATATATTTATCTAATTCTGTTTTGACATTTTTATCAGGATATTCTACATCTTTTGGAATCATATTATCAAATGTGCTAATAATATCAATTTTAATAAGATTATGAAATTCGTTTAAAGTTATTCCAAGTTTATCAAGTGAAATAAGATTAGTAGCATTTCCTACTCGTTTCAATGCAATATACTTTCCATTATCAAAAACAATTTTTAGGCTTTGAAGTAATTTTCCTAATCCACTTGGTAGGGTAGCAGTAGATAATAAAACAGCAATACAATCAAGTATAGTACTTTTGCCACTACCATTTATTCCTGATAAAATATTAACATCAGGTTGCAAATGCCAAGTCAAATCAAATCTTCCCCAAAGAGATTTAATCTCAATTTTTGATATTTTACTTATTTTATTGCTCATTTTTATTTATTTTAAACCACAAAATTATATTTTTCTTGTGCTTTTTGTAAAAAAAATGCTAAAAAATTACTATCATTTTTCCAAAAAAAGCAAAACTATAAAATATTTCAATATTAGTTTAGCAACAACGCAATATTTTTATTTATACAAACAAAAACATTGCATTGTCAAAATTAAATCTATCAACTTTTCGCCCATTTTCCGCCCCAACCTTGAAACAATCCTAATAAAAATTGTTCCCAATCTCCTTTCGAACGTGAGTTTGGATAAGGTTGTGCTTTGACCGCTTTTTCAGAATCCCAAACAATATCAAATTGTCCATCCAGATTTATTTTTCCTATGCGTGTAGGTCGCCACGTATGTTGTGTGTTACCATCAATATAAACCAAACCTTCGGGAGCAAGAAAACTTGATTCACCTAAGTTTTTAAGTACATCTTTTGGTTCAAAAGAATTTGCTTTTTTGACTGACTCTGCCCATAAATAGACTCCAAAATAACCTGTTTCCATAGGGTCATCTGTTACTTTGTCTTTTCCAAATTTTGCTTTAAATTTTTTGACAAAATCTTTATTTTCCTGAGAATCATAACTCTGAAAATATGACCAAGTAGCATAATCTCCTACTACATCATTGACTTTCATTGATAATAATTCTGCTTCTGCTACGCTAAACGAACAAGTTGGAATTTTTTGAGGCGTAACTCCTGCTTTTCTTAGTTGTTTAAAAAACTCTACATTGGTATCTCCATTGATGTTATTGAGAATAAAATCAGGCTTTGTTTTGATGATTTTTTCTACCATTGTTTCTACTTTCAAACTTCCTAACGGCACATATTCATCACCTACCACTTTTCCACCCAAAATTTTGACTTGATCCTGAATTACTTGGCTTGCGGTACGTGGATATACATAATCAGAACCAACTATAAAAACTTTTGTCCCTACATTGTCAAAAAACCATTTGACCGCAGGAACAATCTGTTGATTAGGTGCGGTGCCTGTATAAACAATGTTTTTAGATTGCTCTACACCTTCATATTGCACAGGATAAAAAAGAATATGATTATATTTTTCAAAAACAGGCTTAACCATTTTTCGACTCGCAGAAGTCCAACAACCAAAGACGACTTTTACATTGGCTTTTGTAATTAGACTATCTGCCATTTTAGCAAAATGTTCCCAATTAGACCGCCCATCAACTATAACAGGTTCTAATTTTTGCCCTAAGATACCTCCGTTTTTGTTAATTTCTTCTATTGCCATTACAGTCGCATCAACGACATCTTTTTCACTGATTGCCATTGTGCCTGTGAGAGAGTGTAAAATACCAATTTTTATTGTTTCATTATTGTCGTTTTTGCAACTAAAAAGTAGTGAAATTAAAGTAGAATAAAAAAGAATATAAATTATTTTCATTGTAATTGTGATATATTAAAAAAACTTTTCAAAAGTAAATACAAATTATTAGATTGTTACTATTTTTAATTACTTTTTAAAAATAATAACTAAAATATAACATTTTTTAGATATTATTTTATCTTGAAGGTGTGGCTATAGTGATGACGCTCAAAGATTCAGGTTGATGTTGATGTAAAACTTTCAGACATTCGCCAATGGTTGCCCCAGTGGTAATCACGTCATCAACCAACAAGACTTTTTTTTGATAAATTATATCTTTGTTACCAACTTCAAAAATATCAGAAACATTGTCCCAACGTTCCATTCGTTTTTTTTTAGTTTGTGTAACCGTATTTTTTTGTCTAATCAATCCATTTTCTTCTTGATAAATATGCAAACCACTTGCCAAACCTTTTCCAAAAGCGGCACTTTGATTATATCCTCTTAATTTTAGTTTTTTTGGGTGCAATGGCACAGGAATTACTACATCAAATTGATTTTCAAAGCCATTAGAAATCAAAATATTACCATACCAACGCCCCAACATTTCACCAATTTCAGGGTTATTATAATATTTTAAGGCGTGTAATATTTTTTGTGTTTTTCCTAATTTTGTGAATACTAAATAAGAAGAAGCAAATTGTAGTGGAAAATAAACTGATAATTTTTGGTATAAATCATTGTTTTTATCTTTAAAATCATTCGTTTCGGGTAATTCAAACCTACAATTTGTGCATAATTGTTCTTCGCTTTCGACTAATATTTGGTTACAAGTCAAGCAATGTTGTGGAAAAATAAGGCTTAAAAAATCATTTAAAAACAATGTAATTATACTATTATTTTTCATTTTTATTTGATTATTTTTATTTAATCTATTTCAATAATTACGCCCTCACTCACAGGATGCCCTACGCAAGTCAAAATAATTCCTTGTGCCAATTCTTTGGGAGTCAGTGCATCTTCTTCGTCCAAATGCACTTTTCCTGCTACACAACGACCTAAACAAGCGGTACACATTCCACTCTGGCAAGAAAAAGGCAAATCAATATTCAAAGAAAGTGCTACTTCTAAAATTGTTTTTTGCGGTGGAACTTTAAAAGTATGTTCTTCTCCGTCATATTTTACTTTGATTTCAAAACCTTCTTTGTTGTTATTATTTTCGGTAGTAATCGTACTATTTTTAACTTTTCCTTCTGCTGATTCTTCGGGTGATAAACTAAAATTTTCTTTTTTGAGTTTATCCAAAGGTAATGATAATTCTTTGAATGAGTTTTCAATAACTTTCATCATAGGTTGCGGACCACACATCATAAATTCGGTATCTCTGATATTTGTTTTGGGTAAACTCTCCAAGATTTTTTTAATTTTTGATGTATCTAAATAACCTTTGTATCCTTTTGACCAAAAAAATGGTGCTTTTTCTAAAACTGTGATTATTTTAAATCTATCCGCATATTGTTTTTCTAAATGTTCTAATTCGGTTTTAAAAATAATATTTTCGTTGTCTTTATTGGCATAAATCAAAGAAACTTTTGTGTTTTTTTCGATAGACAAAGCCGTTTTTAGAATTGAAAACATAGGTGTAATACCGCTTCCGCCTGCAAATAAAACCAAATGTCTTTGATTATCTACTGCAAAATCAGTAGTAAAAATTCCCATTGGAGTCAAACATTCTAAGGTATCTCCTACTTTTACTTGTGTGGTCATATATTGTGAAATATTACCATTTTGTACTTTTTTGATAGCCACCGCAGGAAATTCGTCAGTATTAGGAGATGAACACAAAGAATAAGCACGCCTTATTTCTTGTCCATCTTTTTGTATAATAAACGTTAAAAATTGCCCTGCTTTGTATTCAAAATGAGTATTTTCGGGCTTATCAAAAGTGATACTTACCGCCTCTGTCGTTTGTTGTGTAATGCTTCGTACACGCAAAAAAATACGATTAGACATTTTTTAGTCTTGTTAAGTTTGTTTTTTGAGAAATATATTCACTTATTATGATACTAACCAAAATAACCTAAATAGTTACCAAATTTGTATTTAATTTTTATTGAAAATAAAAAAAAAGAGTTTCATAAAAAGTATATTTTAAAAACATAAAATCAGTTCGTTTTGTTTCAAAGTATTTTAATATTTTCATTGACAATAAAAAACATTCTAAAAAAAATACTATTTTTGTATATTTTATTTGTATTTTTTAGAAATTGTTTATAATTTTGCTTAAAATACAAATAAACAAATGACAAAAGAAGAAGCAA
>RDXZ01000211.1 GCA_004293265.1 Bacteroidota bacterium
AAACCAACGCCTTTTCCACTCTCCGAGTGGTGAAGTCTGGAGACTTCTATCAATACAAGGCACAAGTTTCCGCTGCGCTCAAACTTGCGCCAGTATTTTTTTTATTTTTTTTTATTTTTTTTGGAATATACTTAAATCAGTTGGGAGATAAATAAGTATAAAAAAACTTCACACCACACCAACAAAAGTAATGTAACAATAACTTTATTCACAATACATTGACGAAATTTGTGCAAGCGTCCACGTTTGCACGAGAAGTAAAGAATATATTTTGAAAAAAATCAGAAAAAAAACAACTATCTTTTGGATATAATTTTGATAAATTTAGAAAACATATTACATTTGCAAAAATTAAATATAATTATCACTTATCAAAAAATGAAAATATCAGATTTACAAACTTGGTTTTTAAATAAACAAAAACAATTTTGGAAATTTTTAAGTGGAAAATATATCTTAGGCAGAAAAGTTCCTTTGTCTTTATTTGTAAAAATATTGTTTGAAAAAGTCAGTGCACCCAATTTGCACCAACAAGCAAGTTCGATTGCCTTTGCTTTTTCTTTGTCTTTATTTCCTACTTTATTATTTTTATTTTCTTTAATTCCTTTTATTGCTCATTGGGTTGGGATTCCAAAATTATCAGAATTAGTTTTAGAATTATTAAAAGAAGGTGTGCCTGAGGGTATTTTTAAATTTATAGCCCCTACTCTTGTTGATGTTTTTGATAATCGTAGAACAGATATGTTGTCTTTGAGTTTCTTTTTTGCTATTTATGCCGCATCGAGTGGCGTGATGGAACTCATCAATACTTTTAATGATAATTATGCTTATTCAGCCAAAAAATCTTGGATTTATAGACGAATGGTAGCCATTGGCTTGGCGTTTTTATTAGCATTTTTGATGATATTAGGAGTTTTGGTCATTATGGGCGGTGAATTAGCACTGCATATTTTGGTTTCAAATTATTTATTGACAGACAAATGGACGTATTTTTGGCTCGTTATTTTGAGATATACCGCAGGTTTTTTGGTATTTTATGTAGGTATTTCTTTGATTTATTATATTGCTCCTGCGGTCAGAAATCGTTGGAACTTTTTTTCTTTTGGTTCTACTTTGAGTACATTTTTAGCCTTGACAAGTACTTACTCATTTTCGTATTATTTGAGTAATTTTGCTACTTATAATCGTTTATATGGTTCTATTGGTACAATTATTGCGATGTTGGTTTGGCTATATATTTTGGCTTGGGTTTTATTATTAGGTTTTGCCCTCAACGCAGGTGTGAGCGAAGCCAAAATCGAATATGCCAATGATAAAAAAGAATGATTTATTGAAAAAATTAAATTTATGCCACCTTGTCTTAAAATTGTGATATGTTATTTAATTTTTATCCCTACTTCTAACCACAATTTATTTTTTCATTTTGAAATTCTAAACTAAAAATACTACCTTTTCCTTGTTCACTTTTTAGGTCAATTGTGCCTTGTTGTGCTTGTGTCATCATTTTTACGTAGCTCAATCCCAATCCAAAACCTTTCACATTATGCACATTGCCTGTAGGCACGCGATAAAATTTTTCAAAAACTTTGGCTTGTTGTTCTTTATTCATTCCTTTTCCTTTGTCAGCAATAGAAATTTTAATACCATTTTTAACATTCTCTGTTTTGATATTAATTTCAGGTTTTTCGGGAGAATATTTATTGGCATTATCTAACAAATTCAAAATTATATTTGTTAAATGAACTTCATCTGCTTTCAAAAAAGGTTCATTGGCTAAAAACTCGGTAGTAATTTTTCCGCCTCTGCTTTCTATTTGCAACTCAATTTTTTCGATGGCTTGTGTAATAATTTCGTGTGCATTGACGGTTTCGATGCTCAATTCCACATCTCCTTTGTCTAATTTTGCGATTTGTAAAACCCTTTCTACCTGTGAGCCAAGCCTTTTATTTTCTTCTTCTATGATGTTTAAATACCTTTCACGTTGTTTTGCAATTTGTTGAATATCTTTGTCTTGCAATGCTTCACACGCCAAAGAAACCGTTGAAATAGGCGTTTTGAGTTCGTGTGTCATATTATTAATAAAATCATTGGTAATTTGTGCAATTTTTTTCTGTTTTAAAATAGTAGAAATGGCTTTTGCAAAACAAAAAATAATTAAGGCAATAAAAAGCAAAGATGTAAATAAATTTTGCCACATATTTTCTACATAATGACTTGCCAAATCAGCAAACTTCACTTGTAAAAAATATTGTTTATCATTTTGTTCCAACGGAAATAACTCAACTTGAAACTTTGTTTTTTCATCTGAAAAACTTGCGTTGTGATGGGTAGTTTCTTGTGTTCTTTTTCTATTTTTAATCTCAAAATTATAATTCAGATGAATACCTCTTTGTTTAAATTCTTTTTTAATTCTTTCTTCAAAAGCAATATTTTGCAGCCTTTTTTCCATATTTTTTTTACGCTCATCTGTTTCTTCAAATTTGAGTGCTAATTTAAAAATATCTTTTTTTTCTTTTACCTGAATCACTTTTTGAGTAGGAATTGTTAAAGGAGATTGCAATATTTTTGTTTGTGTATTTGGCTGGCACGAAGCATCTTTTTCGCTCACAAATTTTTCTGACGGAATAGGAATAATTACTGCATTGGAAGTTTTTTTATCATTTTTTTTTGTTTCTTTTTCGCTTGATTTTTTATTTGATTTTTTATTTGAAGTAATTACAACAGACTTAACATCTTCAGGTTTAATGGTTTTTAAATTTTTAGAAGATATATTAATAAACACTTGATTTCCAATATTTTCAACATTTACACCTAAATGTTCGCCATTTATTCTCGAAATATTAGCACTTTTAGTCATCAAACTATCAAAATCAAATCTTACATGTGTATTGATATTAATATTTTGTAGTTGTTTTCGTATATCCACATCAAAAAAATTTTGTTGTTCTTTGAGCAAATTAGTCAACATTATTTCTTGGTTTTGAATATTAGTATTAAAATTTTCCAAATCACTCAAATATTGTTCAAAATCAGGATGAATAGTATTATTGGGGGGATATATATTTTTTTCATTCACAAACGATGCATTTGCCAAAGGTATTTCTTTATCAAAATTAACACTCTGAACTGCCTCTTGTGGAATAATTTTTTTTGGCGGTGTTGGTGGTGATATATTTTGTTTTTTAGTTTCTACTATTGGAGGAATATTGACAACTAAATCTTGAGGATTTTCACAAGTGTTACTATCTTTTTTTGCCAAAGCAACATAATAATTGGCTTCAGCAAAAGGCAAACTATTGGCGATATTATTCAATGCCATTTGCACATTGTACTTAAATTTTTCTTGATTAGTTTGATATGCTTTTTGTAAAAATTGATATTGTAAAACTACCAATCCCACCAAAGCAAAAGTCATCAAAGCAATATAATATTTCAAATTATTTTTTTTTAACATATTTATTTGATATTTATTTGACCAACTTTGTTTTTTTAATTCAAAGGTAAAACAAAAAAATATATTATCCATCTTTTTAACTTTTTTTAACTTTCAAATTGAAAAAAAATTATGAAAAAAATTGAGATATTATTAGTATTTTTGCAAAAAAATGATTATTTTTGCGCATCTTTATAAAAAAATGAATGATTCTATAGAAATTTTAGAACAATATCTTGAAAATTTATCAGAAGAACAAAAAAAATATTTTCTTAAAATTCATTATTTTTTGTTAGATATTTTTCCATTCAAAGTCAAAATAAGATATGAAATTCCTTTTTATGATGATAATAGTTGGATATGTTATCTAAATTTAATTAAAAATATTGGTTTTGAATTATGTTTTGTTGATGGAAATTTGTTATCTAACGAACAAAATATCTTGGAAAGTAGAGGACGAAAAAGAATCTCAGGAATTATTTTAAAAAATAATGAAAAAATACCTGAACAAAAAATAATAGAAATCATACACGAAGCGTTATTATTAAGTAAAAACAAAGTTAAAAAATCCTAAAATTATGTATATATTTGTCATTATTACTATGTTATTGTCTGTTGTTTGGTGGTTTTATCGCACTCATAACGACCAAAGACAATTTCCTGCAACTTTAGCCTTTTTTGGCTCTTGTTTCGCTTATGTTTTTACATTGTTTGTTACAGCACATAATTCGATTTATTCTTATATTTTGATATTGCCCAGAGATATTGCGGCGGTAGTAATTGTGGCTATTTTGGCTAATAATTTAAAAAGCAACAAAGCATTTTTCTTGACTGCGTGTATGGTTGGAGCAGGTGTTTTTTATGGTTATACTTACCTTCCTACCTTATTTTTTCCTAAAAAAACCCTTGATACACAAGGAGAATTGTTAGTAGAATTAAAAAATAAATCACAAGCAAATATTTTACAAAAAGATTTATCAAAATGGAATATTGTTTTAAAACCTTCTTTTAATAATACAACTGACAATGATAAAACAACTTTGGACGAATATTTTACAATTGATGTACCCGAAAATGTAAATATTGAAGAAGTTTTTTCGTTTTTAAATGCTAATGCCAATGTTTCGAATGTGGAATATAATGAAAATTATCAATTAAATTTACCACATAGTTCTAATGAAATCAAAACTTTTTCTTCTAATTATTTTAATGACCCAAAAATTTCAGAACAATGGGCTTTTGAAGCATTGAAATTGAATGAATTAAGTTCTTTTTTGAAAGCCAATAATATTAAACCTAAAAAAAGAGTAAAAATTGCTATTTTAGATACAGGAGTTGATGCCAATCACGAAGATTTAAAAGGAAATTATATTTCTACAAAATCTTCTTATGATAAAGATAAACAAACTCATGGCACGCATTGTGCAGGCATTGCGGCGGCTGTTTCTAATAATAAAATTGGAATTGCCTCTCTTTCGCCCGATAATGCGTGGGTACAAGTTACGAGCATCAAAGTTTTGTCTGATAAAGGTTGGGGAACACAAGAGCAAATTATCAAAGGTATTATTGAAGCCGCTAATGGTGGTGCTGATGTAATTTCGATGTCTTTGGGCGGACCTTCTGACGATATTAGACAAAAAATTTATAGTGAAGCCATACGTTATGCACAGAAAAAAGGTGCAATTGTGGTAGTAGCCGCAGGCAACGAAAACCAAAGTGCTAAAAATTGTGTGCCTGCCTCTTGTGAGGGCGTGATTGTGGTAAGTGCGACAGACCACACAAACAACAAAGCGTCTTTTTCAAATACTATTAACGAAGTGAAAATGGGAATTGCGGCACCGGGAGAAAATATTTTATCTACTTTGCCCAACCAAAAATATGCCTCATATAGCGGAACTTCGATGGCTACGCCTTATGTGGCAGGTTTATTGGCTATGATGAAAGCCATTAATCCAAAGATTACCACCGAAAAAGCCTATTCAATTTTAAAAGCATCAGGGCAAGATACCAAAAATACAACACAAACGGGAAAACTTATTTATCCGATGAAAGCGTTAGAAATGTTGTTAAAATAAATATTTGATTGGTTTATAAAAAATAGGTTTTTTAAAATAATTATTTTAGAAAACCTATTTTTTTTCTTATTGTAATTTTTTGGCTTATTCTTTTATTTTTGAAAAAGAATATTAAAAATTGTATATTTACATAAAAAATAAAAAAAATATGAAAAGAAATTTTCACGATACAGGTTTGTGTATGCCACACAAACATTATATGGTCGATACTTCTGCTAAAATTGAAAAAATAATCGATTTGATAGAAAAAGGAAGTTATTTTATTATGAATCGTCCAAGACAATTTGGTAAAACAACTACGTTTTTTTTGCTTTGGAAAAAATTGATAGAAAGAAAAGATTTACTAGTCATAAAATTAAGTTTTGAAGGAATTGGTGATGAGATTTTTGAAAATTCTAAAACATTTAGTATTGGATTTATCAAAATGTTTAATCAAGAACTATCAAGAATGTATCCTAATTTTCCTTTATTTATCAAATCTGATTTGATTTCTGATGAAAATGGTATTAAATTTCTTTCAGAACAAATCACAGATTTCTCGAAAAATTGTGGTAGGAAAATTATTTTGATGATAGATGAAGTAGATAAATCAACCAATAATCAATTATTTTTACATTTTTTGGGAATGTTGCGCGATAAATACCTCAAACAAGAAGAAGGAACTGATTTTAGTTTTCTTTCTGTCGTGTTGGCGGGCGTGCATGATGTAAAAACTATCAAACTAAAACTCAGACCAGATGAAGAAAAAAAAATAAATAGTCCTTGGAATATTGCTGTCGATTTTACTATC
>RDXZ01000212.1 GCA_004293265.1 Bacteroidota bacterium
AAACTTTGAAATAATGAAAGAAAATAACTTATTTTTTCTTTTTCTTATTTTTCTGATGATTTTCATACTGCTATTTATTCGTTTTATCCTTGAAAAAATACGCTTCATCATTTTTAGATTGCCTCCAATCGTTCAAAGATTTACCTTTGCATCAAGTTTATTAAAATCATCAAAACATATTATTCAATGAAAAAAAATTATTCTAAAATATCAATCTTATTTTTATGGATTTATATTTTATCTATTCAATTATCCGCACAAAATCTCACTCAAATTGTGAAAGGAAACATTATCGACAAAGTTACCGAACAAGGCTTGGTCGGTGCAACCATTGTCTTGCTCGATACCACACAAAATATTGGTGCAACCACAGACGAAAATGGAAAATTTATCATAGAAAAAGTGCCATTAGGAAGACATACTTTCAAAATTAGTTATGTTGGTTACAATGGTACAACTATTCCCGAAATATTGGTTACATCGGGAAAAGAAGTCGTTTTGAACATCAGTTTAGAAGAAAATACAGAAAAATTAGAAGAAGTGGTTATCACAGCCAACGAAAAAGGAGAACCCAACAATGATTTTTCACCTGTAAGCACAAGGTCTTTTAGTTTGGAAGAAACCAATCGTTTTTCAGGTGGTAGAAATGATGTTGGGCGTTTGGTAAGCAATTTTGCAGGCGTGGCAACTTCGAATGATGCCCGAAACGATATTGTGGTAAGAGGAAATTCTCCAACGGCGGTGCTTTGGCGTATGGAAGGCGTACCGATTCCTAATCCTAATCATTTTGCAACTTTGGGAACAACAGGAGGTCCTGTCAGTGCTTTGAATCCTAATATGTTGCGTAATTCTGATTTTATGACAGGTGCTTTTCCTGCTGAATATGGCAACGCGACAGGAGCAGTGTTTGATATTGCTTTAAAAAATGGAAATACTGATAAATTTGAAACGACTTTGCAACTCAATGCTTTTAGTGGATTGGAAGCAATGTTTGAAGGACCTATCAGCAAAAAAAATGGTTCATCTTTTACTTTGGCATATCGTTATTCTTTTGTCGCCATCGGACAATCTTTGGGCTTGAATGTCGGAACTTCTGCCGTTCCAAAATACCAAGATTTGACTTTTAATTTTAATTTTGGAAACACTAAAATCGGAAAATTGTCTTTATTTGGTATTTTATCAGGAAGCAACATCGATTTTTTGGGTGCAAAAACAGATACAACAGATTTATTTGCCAATAAAAACGAAGATGCTTACAACAGAAGCCAAATGGGAGTCGTAGGTTTGAAACACACCTTAAATATCAATAAAAGTTCGTTTTTTAGAACTGTGGTGTCTTTTTCGAGTGTAGAAGGAAGTTTTCAACGATACAAACTTACTGATAATAATGGAATTACATTGGCACAAAGAAATTTTATTCTTGATGTCAAAGATAGAAATACAACTTTTAGAATTAATAGCAATTTTAATAGTAAATTGAGTGCAAAAACAAGCCTCAGAGCAGGTATTTTGTATGAAATTTTTGGATTGAATAGTAAAGTTTTGACCAAAGAATATGCACCTAATTGGGTTTTACAGAGAGATTTTAACGATAATTTTGGATTATTGCAACCTTATGCACAAGTACAACATAAATTTAACGAAAGATTGACTTGGAACATCGGCTTGCACGCACAATATTTTACGTTTAATCAAAAATCTATTGTCGAACCAAGAACTTCTTTGAATTACCAACTGACCACTTCACAAAGTTTTTCTTTTGGATATGGATTGCACAGCCAATTACAACCTTTGCCTGTTTATTTATTCCAAAGCCAATCAGCAGACGGAAGTTATAACAAAGAAAATCGTAATTTAGATTTTACCAAAGCACATCATTTTGTGTTGGGTTATACCAATAAATTTGCTTCTGATTGGCGTTTGAAAGCAGAAATATATTATCAATCTATTTTTGATGCACCTGTAGAAAGAAATTTAAGTGGTTATTCGGTGTTGAATGAAGGAGCAAATTTTAGATTTACTGAAAAAGGAAATTTAATCAGCAACGGAACAGGTAACAATACAGGCATAGAATTGACCATCGAAAAGTTTTTCAGCAAAGGATATTATATTTTATTTACAACTTCTTTGTTTGATTCAAAATACAAAGGAAGTGATGGAATAGAAAGAAATACAACTTTTAACACACAACATATTTTAAATATTTTGGGCGGAAAAGAATGGAAAATAGGAAAAAATAAGAAAAATGCGATTACTTTTGATGTGAGAATGACAACATCAGGCGGAAAATATTTTACTCCCGTTGATTTGCAAGCCTCAAAATTAGCAGGCAGAGAAATCTTAGACGAAACCAAATATTTTACACAAAGAAATAGCGATTATTTTCGTTTTGATATGAAATTTGGTTTTCGTTTGAATAGCGGCAAAAGAAAAATCTCTCACACTTTTTATTTGGATTTGCAAAATGTTACAAACAATAAAAATATTTTCCAAACGCGTTACAATGAACAAAAACAAACCATAGGTCAAACGTATCAAATCGGATTTTTTCCTGATGTTTTGTATAGAATTCAGTTTTAAAAATATTTTTTTCAAGTTCTCAATATTATCTCAAAAGAAAATTGGTTGCGTTTTTTTACAAAAAAATGCAACCAATTTTTAACAATCAATTTGTTTTTACGTTATAAAGGAATAACATTTTTTTTATTTTTTATGAAAAGTTTATTCAAGGAACTATACCTAAGGTATATAGGAATTGTATTGATAGGTTTGATTTATCCAATCATTATTAACATTAATAATTCTCCATATTATATAAGTGCATTTTGTTGTACTTTTTATACATTTTTATCTTGGAACACTGCCTATTTTATCGTTTGTTTTTTTAGAAGTAAGTATGGAAGTTCTTATCAAACTAAAAAAAGATTGATGTACGAAATACCTCTGATTGTTGTTGCTATGTTTTTTATTAATATTGTTTTGGCGTATTTGATAGATATTTATATTATTGGTTGCGATTTTAATTGGGCAGTGAGGTGGAGAATACCTATTTTGGCTGTTGTTTTTTCTTTGAGTATTGTTTCTGTGTATGAATCTGTGTATATTTATCATCAATTACAAGCAAGCATTTTAGAATCACAAAAATTTCAAACAGAAAACATAAAATCTCAATTCGAAGTCCTTAAAAATCAAATTGACCCACATTTTTTGTTCAATAGTTTGAATACATTGGCAAGTATTATCGAAGAAAATAAATACATTGCCATCGATTTTGCTGAAAAATTATCACAAGTGTATCGTTATATTCTCCAAAATAAAGACAAAGAATTGATAGATTTAGCCACAGAATTAGAGTTTGTTAATTCCTATATTTTTTTATTAAAAATTCGTTTTGAAAATAAATTGGTTGCAAATTTTAATATAGATGAAAAATATCACCAAACTTTTGTGCCACCTTTGAGCCTGCAAATTTTAGTCGAAAATGCTATCAAACACAATATTATATCATCAGCAAAACCTTTACAAATTGATATTTATATTAATGAAAATACATACATCACAATCAAAAATAATTTACAACCTAAAAATATTTTGCCTTCTTTATCACATAAAATTGGTTTAGATAATATCATCAAAAGATATGAATATTTAACAAAAAAAAGTGTGCAAATCACCAAAACAAACCAAATTTTTGAAGTAAATTTACCTTTGATTGAAATATGAAAATTTTAATAATAGAAGACGAATTGCCCGCATCTCGTAGATTGATAAAAATTTTGAAAGAAATATTACCAAATTGTGAAATTTTGGACACGATAGACAGCGTGAGCGAAGCAATCGAAAAAATCCCCAATTATTTACAAATTGACTTAATTTTGATGGATATTCAGTTGGCAGACGGATTGAGTTTTGATATTTTTGAACACATCAATATCAATTTTCCTATTATTTTTGCGACTGCTTATGATGAATATGCACTCAAAGCCTTCAAAGTCAATAGTATTGATTATTTATTGAAACCTATTGACAAAAATGAATTACAAAAAAGCATAGAAAAATTAGCATTTTTTAAACAACCTATCTCGATACAAAATATTTTAAAACAAATTCAAATCGAAAAAAAAGAATACAAAACAAGGTTTTTGGTCAAATTAGGTGAAAAATTAATTTTTGTTCCTATTCAAGAAATTGCTTATTTTAAAGCAGATGAAAAAATTGTTTGTTTGCATACATTGGAAAATAAAAAATATTTTGTCGATTATTCCTTAGATGATTTAGAAAATATGCTCAATCCCAATGATTTTTTTCGTTTGAATAGACAATTTATCACTCAAATAAAAGCCATCAAAAATATTCACACTTATTTTAATGGAAAATTAAAAATCGAACTCACGCCCGCCACAGACGTAGAAGTGTTGATTAGCAGAGAAAAAAATGCTATTTTTAAAGATTGGTTAGGAAAATAAAAATTGTAGCACACGTTAAAAGTCTGTACTACAATTCGCCATAGAAAAAAACGTATAAACTTTAGTAGAACCTTATTTTTTTATAATCAAATCTATTTTTTTTTCAAATAAAATGATTATCTTTGTAAAACTTTTTTTATGATATACATATCGGAAAGTGGTTTTAGGATAATATTTTTCGTTTTCCCCGCGTTTCGCGTGAGGCTATTAAAATTTAACTTCTGACGCGGTTCTGCTAAAATATCAAAAAATATATATACAAAAAAAAGATTTTTTTCGCAATCATTATCACTACAATACTATGAATTTTTTTTACTATTTTTTAATTATTTTTTATATTTGTTTACAACATTTATCAGCCCAAGAAAATAAAACAGCCATTTATAATCTTGATTCGCCTATTAATGGAAAAACCGTTAGTTTTACCGAATTTTTAGACGCACTCGAAAAAAGCAACACATTAGTTCCTGATGATGGAAAAACGTATGAATATGTAGTCAAAGACGTAAAAGTAAGATTTATGACGCAAATCGACAAAGGAGTAGGAGGTATGGACAAGCGTTTTATGAACCCAACCGCCAAACCTATTGTCATCAAAGCAAATTTACGTTTGGCTGACATAGATTTTGACCCAGAATTTTGGTTTGTGCCTTATCGTTTGCAATTTGAGGGGCATGTTTGGTGGACAAAAATTTCACATTGGCAAGGTTATTTTGTGGAATGTGTTTTTAAAAAATCTTTTGCGGTATTTAATAGTGAAATTGAGTTTTTAGACTTTGTAAAATGTAGGTTTGAAAATGGATACAGACAACACAGAAGCAACACAAATGACCACTTAAAATTTCAAGATTGTGTGATAGATATTCAAAAAAATTTAGTGGATAATATTACCAAAAACAACTTGGGAGTCGAAACTCGCCCTATTATTTTGGATAATAAAGTACAAAATATAGACTTTACGCTACAAAATTGTAAGATTTTGGTGCAAGATAGTTTGCGAAAAAAAGAGCAATTTTTTATTCATCTCAAAAATTCAATTTTTAGTAATTTAAGAATTATTAACACAGAAATTCAAACATCTTTGCATTTAGAAAATTCAACGATTAGCAATAATTTTCAATTATATGAAACAAAATTATTAGGACAAATTTTGATTTTAGGAATCAATATGAATCCTTTGGGTGCGCGACTCGAATGGGAAATTATCAAAGGAAAATTAGCCATTTATGATATGAAAAAAAATATTGCTTATAACTATCATTCTCGAAAAAAAATGCCTCTGCCTATTTTTAACGAACTTTTTAGTGCTTATGCCATTGTTTATACAGGTTTCAAATCGCAAGGAAATCGTTATAGTACCAATCAATGTTATATCGAATGGAAAAATTTAGAAACAGAATATTTAAGACAAAATTTAGAAAAAAACAGCCAAGATACAGTCATTTATTTTACATATTTGATGAATGTTTTTTTGGGAATTTTTTGTGATTATGGCACAAATCCACTCAAATCTTTGTATATGTCTGTGTATGTTTTGATGAGTTTTACGATGGTTTATTTTTTTATGCCACATAATTTTGGTTATCAAAAAAAGAATTTTTATTCATCTTTGCGTTTATTTATAGATTATTTACATTATTCTCCTTCTCTTTTTAGATTGTTACGAGTACAAAAAACAAAGTCTAAATTGATGAGAAATAAATTTGATTTGTATTGGAAAATGTTGCAAAAACGCAAAGTTCC
>RDXZ01000213.1 GCA_004293265.1 Bacteroidota bacterium
CCTAAACCAATTTTTGTATTTTCTGAAATGTATATATGATAGGCATACGAACCTCTGATATATAGATTTGATAACGCTGCCAGTTTGTCGTTGGCTATATACAATCCAACTCCTGAATTTAGCGCTCTAATTTTAGTAGATGCACTAAGCATTTGTGAATACGGTACGCCAGAAACTCCATCGTTTGTTGCTTTTAGCCCCGTCCATTGGCTGCGATATAAGCCCAAAATTTCGGTTTGGTTATTTATGCCCACATAAGCAGGATTCATGTAAGCATGTGTAAACATATATTGGCTAAACTGTGGATCTTGCTGGGCAAATACCGAAATACTAAACAAATAAATTAGTATTTTGAAAAATCTACATTTTAGACTATATATATATAACATAAAATTATAAATTATTAACATAAATTTTTCCAAAAAAAATTATATTCCTTTTCATAATATATCTATAAATAACTATTTGTGCCAATGAGCCGTTGGAGAATAAAAAATATAAACACAAAATTACGCTTGTATTTTCTGATATTGATAGCAATTTCGGTTAGTATCGGCATCGTTTTTTTTGTATATATTGCTAACATTAAAAATTATCACTTTTTGCGCACACAAGTTGATGAATTATTAGTTTTGATACCTAAACTAATCAAAGAAGAACAAAATTTTATTAATATAGAATGGCAAACTTCTGCTTTTATGGCAGGCAGTGAAACACAAAACCTTATCAACAGACAAAAAAATATAGAAAAAATAAAAGCAAAATTAGAAAGCATTAACAAAAACAAACTCATCAATAGTTTAAATATTAGTTATTCTCTCGAAAAAGTCCAAGAAAATATCAAAGAACATTCAAAAACTTTTAACCAAATCAAAGCAAAATTAAAACAAAGAGGTTTTAAAAATTATGGTTTTGAGGCGCGTATGCGAGAGGCGGCACATAGATTGCAAGAAATTAAAAACTTAGATATGATTTCTTTGCTTACTTTGAGAAGAAATGAAAAAGACTTTTTTTTAAGAAAAGATTGGATTTATGCCGACTCACTCAAAGCAGAAAGCAGTAGATTGGTTGGTGCCTCCCGAAAATCTGGAAAGTTTAATATACAAGAATTAGAAAAAATAATTTTATCAATGCGTAAATATTTGCGAGAGTTTGATAAAATTACTCGCATCGAATCTGAAATCGGTTTTAATGAAAAACAAGGCTTAAAAGCACAACTTTTGTTTACTTCGTCAGAAATTGAAAAAGAATTTACAAAAATTGATGAGTTAATTATCCAAAATACAAAATCTTTAGATGATACTTCTACTTTATTGGTTTGGTTTTTATTCATTTTTTTGATTGTCGTAGCAGTTTTATTTGCTGTTGCGGTGGCATATCGTTTTGCAAGACCGATAGTTTTGTTAAATAAAATTACACAATCGGTCAGCAAAGAACTTGTCAATCAAGAAGTATTATTAGATAAAATTATTAGCAATGATGAGATTGGAAGTTTGGCAAAAAATTTCAAAACAATGCTTTCACAACTCAAAAATTCATTGGAACAAGCCAACGATAAAAACAAACAATTAGAAGAATTTAGCCAAAGTGAAGCAAGAAGGGCTTGGTTTAATGAAGGTTTAGCCATTTTGAATGAAGTTTTGCGCAACCATCAACAAGATTTAGAAACACAACTCAATGATTTTATTTGTGAATTAGTGAAATATACCAAAAGCCAACAAGGTGGAATTTTTACTATCAATCAAGAAGAATTAGAAAATACTTACTTAGAACTAAAAGCCTGTTATGCGTATTCAAAACAACGTTTGAAATCAAAACAAATTGAGTTAGGAGAAGGACTTATCGGTACAACTTGGAAAAATAATCAGACTACACACATTACCGAAATCCCTGAAAATTATGCTCATATTAATTCTGGTTTAGGTACATCTGCTCCTAAAAGTATTTTGATTGTGCCTGTAAAAGCCGAAGATATTGTGGTGGGCGTGTTAGAATTATTATCTTTTCAAAAATATCAATCCTATGAAATTGATTTGGTGGAAACGATTGCATCAAGGCTTGGTACTTCTATTATTATCTTACAAAACAATTGGCGTACAAGACAACTTTTGGCGGCAAGTGAGGAAGCTACACAAATGAAACAAGAAATTGAAGCATCTTTGCGTTCTGAATTGGAAGAAAAAGAAAGTTGGATAAAACAATTTGAAGAAAAATTGAATATAATTTCTAACGAAAGTCAGATTTATTATACAGTATTAGGAAAAGTTTTTTCAGGATTTATTATTACTAATCAAGATTATCAAATCAGACAAGTTCATAATTCTATTGCCAAAAGATTAGGTTTCAAAAGAAACGAATTGGTTGGAAAACCTCTTGAATTATTATTAGAAACAGATTTTACGCAAATTATTGATTGGAAAGACAAACAATTGATGTGGGACAATCGCCTCGCACACGCAGGAAAACTCAGACAACAAAATGGCGAATGGTTACATATTGATATTATTTCAGGAAAATTAGAAATGGAAACTGAAACCGTTTTTGTTTTTGTGTTCAATGAAATGAAAGAAACTGACTATTTGGTACAACCTAATGATTTATTTTGGAAGTTTGCAAGTTAGTTTTCTGACTTGTTATAATAATTTTTCTTTATCTCCCAAAAAAAAATTCCACACAAAAAATTATACATTAAAATAATTTTTTGTGTGGAAAACAAGCCCACGTTTTTTATTTCAAATTAGAACTTATCAGTAGTCGCAAAAAAGAAATTACTTTCTATTTGTGCGTTTTCATCAGAATCAGAGCCATGAATTGCATTTGCTTCGATAGATTTTGCAAAAAGTTTACGAATAGTTCCTTCTGCGGCTTGTGCAGGATTAGTAGCACCAATTAGTTTACGAAAATCCTCTACAGCATTTTCTTTTTCTAAAATCATAGGAACAATTGCTCCTGATGACATATAAGCACATAATTCGCCATAAAAACCTCTTTCTTTATGTACTTCATAAAATTTTCCTGCTGTTTCAGGCGACATTTTAGTCATTTTCATTGCTACGATTCTAAAGCCTGCCTCTTGAATCATTTTGATAATTGCACCTGCATTACCTGCGGCTACTGCGTCAGGTTTTATCATTGTGTAGGTAATTGTACCTGCCATTGTAATAAGAAATTAAATTATAATTATTTTTTGAAGTGCAAAGTTACATAGTTTTTTGATATTTTGTTATAAAAAAAATAATTATTGTATATTTTTTCATAAAAATTTGTATTCTTAAAAAAAAATACTTATTTTTGCAACCTTAATTTAAAGTTGAAAAAAATATTCACGTTTATTTTATATAACACAATGGCTAGAGTTTGTCAATTAACAGGAAAAAGAACGCAATCAGGTAATAACGTTTCTCACGCAAACAATAAAACTAAGCGTAAATTTTATCCTAATTTGAAAAAGAAAAGATTTTTTATGGAAAGTACAGGCGAATGGATACACATGAAAGTATCTACATCTGCTATCCGTACTATCAATAAATTAGGTTTTGAAGCAGCTTTGGATAAAGCATTAGAAAAAGGTACTTTTTCTTTCTAAACTTTCTTTTTTTCTATTGAGAACTGTAGCACACACTTTTAGTGTGTGGACACAGACTAAAAGTGTTTGTTACAGTTTTTATCTTACGTATAAATCTCAGTGTGTGGACACACACTAAAAGTGTGTGCTACAGTTTTTATCTTACGTATAAATCTCAGTAGAACCAAAAAACAATAAGAATTTTCTTTTTTTAGAAAATTCTTATTGTTTTTTTATGGTTGAATGATCATATATCAGTTCAAAAACTTGTTTTTTATATACAAAAAATGTACTTTTGCAAATCATTTTTTGAATAATTATATGACAACCCTCGAAACAGCCCAAAAATTAGGATTACTTCCTGAGGAATTTGAAAAAATAAAAGAAATTTTAGGACGTGTCCCTAATTTTACAGAATTAAGTGCCTATTCTGTGATGTGGTCTGAACATTGTTCCTACAAAAACTCTATCGTTTGGTTAAAAAAACTACCTAAAAAATCACCGCGAATATTAGCCGAAGCAGGACAAGAAAACGCAGGTCTGGTCGATATTGGCAATGGTTTGGCGTGTGCTTTTAAAATCGAATCACATAATCACCCTTCCGCCTTAGAGCCTTATCAAGGAGCGGCAACAGGCGTAGGTGGTATCAATCGTGATATTTTTACGATGGGAGCAAGACCTATCGCGCAAATGAATACACTTCGTTTTGGTGATATTAAAAATGAAAAAACAAAACATCTAATCAAAGGTGTCGTCAAAGGTATTGGAGATTATGGCAACGCATTTGGAATTCCGACTGTGGCAGGTGAACTTTATTTTGATGAATGTTATCAAGTTAATCCACTGGTCAATGCGTTTTCTGCGGGTATAGTTGATATTCACAAAACCGCGTCAGCAATTGCTTTTGGCGTAGGAAACCCTGTTTTTATCGTTGGTTCAGCCACAGGAAAAGACGGCATTCATGGTGCAGCTTTTGCCTCAAAAGACATCACAGAAGACTCTGCCAAAGATTTACCTTCGGTACAAGTAGGCGACCCTTTTCAAGAAAAATTATTGTTGGAAGCAACTTTAGAAATTATTAATAAAAATTTAGTGATTGGCGTGCAAGATATGGGAGCCGCAGGCATTATTTGTTCTACTGCCGAAATGAGTGCCAAAGGCGAAGCAGGAATGATTATTGATTTGGATAAAGTGCCTTTAAGACAAAATAACATGCAAGCGTGGGAAATCTTATTATCAGAATCCCAAGAAAGAATGTTGGTAGTCGGAATCAAAGGAAAAGAAGATAGTATTCAAAACATATTTGAAAAATGGGACTTACACGCCGTCCAAATCGGAGAAGTTACAGACTCAAAAAGATTAGAATTTTATCAACACAAAGAAAAAGTCGCAGATATGCCTGCCGAAAGTTTGGTTTTGGGCGGAGGCGCACCTATTTATCACCGCACCTACACAGAACCTGCTTACTTTGAGGAATACAAAAAATTTGACATCAACCAAGTTATTGAACCAAAAAATAAAATAGATTTTGAAAAAATAGCTCGTTTTTTGTTGAGTAGCCCTAATATTTGCTCTCGCCGTTGGGTATATGAACAATATGACTCAATGGTCGGAACAGCCAATTTATCTATCAATAAACCTTCTGACGCGGGAGTGGTTTTAATCAAAAATCAATACGGAAAAAGTACTAACAAAGCCATCGTGATAAGTGTAGATTGCAATGGACGCTATGTATATGCCAATCCAAAAGTTGGAGCAATGATTGCCGTCTGTGAATCTGCAAGAAATGTAGTTTGTGCAGGTGGAGAACCTGTGGCTATTACCAATAATCTCAATTTTGGCAATCCATATAATCCTGAAGTATATTGGCATTTTGTAGAGTCAATTCAAGGTATTATCGAGGCATGTGAAGCACTCAAAACCCCCGTAACAGGTGGCAATGTAAGTTTTTATAACCAATATCAAACACAAAACGAAAAAGGAGAAACGATTACAAAACCTGTATTCCCTACGCCAACGATAGGAATGTTAGGTTTGATGGAGCATTTAGAAAGTCATACAGGTTTGGGTTTTGCCTCTGTCGGTGATTTGATTTATTTGATAGGAGAACCTAAAAACGACATAGCAAGCAGTGAATATTTGTATGCTTATCACCAAATAAAAGCCTCTCCTTCCCCAGATTTTGATTTAGAAAATGAAGTTAGTTTGCAAAAAACAATTTCAAATTTAATCAAACAAAGATTACTTATCTCCGCACATGATGTAAGCGATGGAGGTTTGTTTGTTACTTTGGTGGAATCGGCTTTGGTCAATCAATTAGGTTTTGAAGTAGAAAAAAATAGTATGTTTGAATCTATCAGAAAAGATGCTTTTTGGTTTGGAGAATCGCAAAGTCGTGTGGTGGTAAGTATCAAACCAGAAAATAAAACATATTTTGAAAGTTGTTGTCGAGCCTATTTTTTAGGGAATGTTACCAAAGAAAATTTTGTGGTGGATAAGGAAATGTGGATTTCTACTCAAGAAGCCAACGATTTGTATCAAAATACATTAGCAAAATTAATAGAAAATTAGACTTTGTTTGTATAAACTTTTAAAATTTATAATCAATTTTTGATAGAAAATGGTT
>RDXZ01000214.1 GCA_004293265.1 Bacteroidota bacterium
AAGTTGGTTCAAAAAGTCAATCAAAAGGTCTTTGTTTCCTTCTTCACCAAAGAGTTTTTTGAAACCAAAATCAGTGTATGGATTAATGTATTTTGCCATTGAATATTTTTCTTTATTCTAAAATAATTTCACAAAGATAAAAAATAATTCTAAGATAGCAAACAAAAAAGTTAAATTTTGTTTAAATATTCAAAAAAAATGCTTGTTTTTGAATCAAAACAAGCATTTTTTATTATTTTATCATCTTCTTAATTTGTGTTTCATCAACCGAAATTGGATATTTTATTTTGAGTTCTTTTATCCATTCTTCTTCTAAATAATTTTGGTAATCTGTAATGACATTGCCTCTTGCTTCATCAAAATCTTTCAATCTTGCTTCTTTAATATCTGCAATATCAATATAAAAAATTTTATTATTTTTATTGATAGTGTAAGTTCCTGCTTTCCAATCCGTTTCATCTAAATATACATTGTCCGTTTTTTGAAACAAACCTTCTGTAATTTTTAAATTATTTGGATTATTTTTATTTAAAATCGTTTCCAATTGTATTTTTTCAGTAGAATATAAAAACAATTCAATTCTTTGATTTTTCTTTTTATCCGTTTTAGAAATAGGTTGTGAACTACCAAAATTTTTAGAAGTTATTTTTTTGGCTTCAATTCTTTTGAAAGTAAGTTGTTTGATTATTGGCTCAATTCTTTCTTGTGCAATCGTTTTTCGCTCTGCGGCATCGCCATGTCCAACAATTTCTAATCTTAAATTTTGGTCTTTTTTCATCAAAGTTATGATTTGATTTAAAATATTCATTGATTCTTCATCTATTGAAATATCATTTTTATCATATTTGAGCGCAGGAATTTCAATTTGAATCATTGGAAACACTTTTTTTGTCAAATAAGGTTTCAATTCATTGAGTACATTTTGGTTTGCTACTTGATAAATTGTTGCGTTGGCTCTTTGTCCCCATTTATAATTGACGCGTGTACGATTGAAAAAATTTTTTACGCCTGTGGTATCATCTAAGGCTTTTTTCCATACTTTTTCATTCATCAATTCATAAATCATTGTGCCTTCTTTGTATTCATTGACCAAAAAACGATAGTCTTCTCTGGTTTGAGAAAGATTTTCTTTTTCAAATTCAAGAATTGTAAATTTTTTAAATCTATCATACAACAAACTAAAATAATGTTTTTCATCTTTTAAAGTAGGTTGCATTACTTGTTTTTCATATACAAAATCAAAAAAATCTTTTACCGAATATTTTTTTTCTTTTTTGATGTATTTTGATTTCATTGACAACAAATTTTCTTTCATTATCGGCTCAGTGCTATTATAACTCCAACTTCCTTGCAAAAGTCTGTTGTCTGCTTTTGTTAAAATAGTTGCCCAAATTTTTTCGTTTTCTTTGAATTGATATTCTTTTTTTCTTTTTTGAATTAATATATTTTGCAAATAATCAAAACGAGTTTCTTTTGGCACTTGTTGTTTGAGATACGTTTGTTGCTCTCTAAACGTAGGAATTGGTTTTTTATAAATCAATTGAATAATATGCCAGCCATAAATTGTTTGAAAAGGAGCAGAATATTCACGTGGATTTTTCAATTTCATCGTTTGTGCTTCTATCTCAGGCAATATTTTTCCAACGGTAAACTCAGGCAAAAGTCCTTGTTGTGTACGAGAAGTGGCATCATCAGAATATTTACAAAGCGAGTCCCAAACTTCTCCTTTTTGTAATTTTTGATAAATTTCATCAATTTTTTCCTTTGATTTTTTCTTATCTTCTTCGGTTGATTTTTTACCAATATGTTTCATTATATGGGCAATTTTGAAAGTACCTGAGGCATTTCTTCTGTCATTGACTTTCAAAAAATGATACCCTTTTGAAGTTCTAAAAATACCTGAAACTTGTCCTTTGTTGGTTTGATAGGCAACATCTTCAAATATTTTTTCAGTTTGTAAACTTGATATATATCCTAAATTACCTTTGTTTTGTTCGACGCTATAGTCTTCAGAATATTTGGTAGCAATATCTTCAAAAACTTTTCCTGTGGCGGTTTGTGCCAATGCTTCACCAATTTTTTTGAACGCATTAAGCGTGTCCGCAGGCGTAGCCTCTTGTGATACACGCACCATCACGTGTGAAACGTTTATTTCCTCGTTGCTTCTTTGATAAGTTAGTTTTACCAAAGAATCCAAACCTGCATTGTCAATCAAAAAAGGTTGTGCTAATTGTTCTTGGTAAGTCAAAAACTCCTTTTTGAAAGCATCAGTGGTATCAAAACCTTTGTTTAAAGCCTCTTGAACTTTTAGTTTATAATTTTTGAAAGGTTCGATATATTCTCTCAAATTTTTTTCTTTGTAAAGGCTATCGTTGTTTAATGTACTTTTTTCGTACATATACTTAAATTCTTTGACAGAAATTTGAGTTTTTCCAACCATCATCAATGGCGTTTCTTTGCTTTTATTGTTCAATGTTTTTGAGCCATTACAAGCCACCAAACCAAAAAATAATGCAATAATTACGTAATATTTGTAAGAATGAAAAGAATAAAAAGACATTTTTATTGTTTTATTATGTGAAAATCGGTGCAATTTTAATAATTTTTTTATCAAATTCAAAGTTTTTTGATAACTATATCAAAATAAAAAATAAGAATGAATTAATAAACTCGTTTTTATTTACAATCTTTGACGCACACGCCTTGTTTATTGATGGTAAAAATATGGTCATCACCTATTTTTTTGACATCAGCCACGCCATTTGTAAAATTTGTACCATAACTATACAAAGCAGGAACGACAATTATTCCTTGTTCATTAATATAACCAATATTTTTTCCGACTTTGATTCTTGCCATTCCTTCGTAATATTTATCCAATATATCACAAACTTTCTGCCCTTGTTTGTTGATATAAAAAGTTTCGCCATCAATCAATTTTGCCTGTGCCAAACCTTTGTTAAATCTTTCAACGTATCTAAATGAAAGAGGGATTATTTCGTTTCCATTTCTATCCAAATAACCTACTTTATCTTGTATTCTCGCCCTTATCATATCACCACCGACATCAAAACCTTCCAAAAAATCGTATTTCAATGGCGTTACTTCTTCTCCTTTTTGGTTTAATAAGCAATATTTTTTTCCACTTTGTGCTACCGCCCTTCCATTGTAATAAGGTTGTACTTTATCATATACTTTTTTTGGTTTTTCGATATTAGTTTGTTCCTCTTCTTTTTTTATTTGTTTTGGATTTTCTTCTTTTTGTATTTTTTTAGTATCTTTTGGTGTTTCTTTTTTTTGGGTTTCGTTTTTAGGATTATTATTTTTTTCTTGGTTAATATTTTCGCTGATATTTTCATTTTTTTCTGTGGTATCAACTTTTATATTTTCTTTGGGAGTAGATTTTTCTTCATTTTTTTTGACAAAATCATCTTTAGGCGATTCTTTTTTTTCAGTACAATTGATGAGTACGAAAACAAAAAAAATAAAAAAGCCAATATATAAAATAGTTTTAGACATAGTAGTTTTTGATAAAGTAATAAAGTTTTTTACTCAATATTTTTTAGTATAATTCTGTGCAAAATTATATTTTTTTTCATAAAATACCTAAAAAATATACAATTTTTTTAATGTTTATTTGTTTTTTACTTTTTCCATACCTATTGTATAAGCCAAAGTAATATCAAAATAAATAGGATATTCTTTTTTTTCTCTGTTTTTAACCAAATAAACCAAATAATATTTGTCATTTTGTCCATTGATAGATTTTGAAACGATACTTAATTGGTTACTCATCAAAACTACTTCTGCATCTTTGGGAGAAATTAAAATAATCGAATTTTCATAAGAATTACCCATTCCAGAGGTCATTATGGTATATAACAACCGATTGTATTGATATAAATGTTGAGTGGATTCTTTTTTTCGTCCTATCGCGTGGAATGTATATGCGCCTTCGATGTGTGCAGTCAAAGAAACAGGATTTTCTTCTAATATTTTATCCATCATTTGCAATGCTTTCGGTGCATTTTTGGCATCTGTGAGTCTGCCCAAGCTATCTTCCCAAGTGATATGTTTATAAGGATGGTAATTTTTTTGATATACACTGCCATAATACAACATCAAACAATCCATTTCTAATAAAGTTGTATCTGCATTTTGAAATCTTTTTAAAAGCGTATTATACTCATACACACCATTTTTTTCTTGTGTCATTTGTTTGATAAGGTCATAAGAAACGCCTTGCACTGTTTGTGAATGAAGATGGATATTTTGAAAAAATATCAAAATAAAAAAATAAAAAAAGTAATTTTTAGATAAATAATGCATTTTTTTTGATGTTTTTTTTAGCAAATAATATTTTGATATAAAATATACAAAACGAAATTTCAAAATATAACGTGTTTTTTTTAGTTTTAGGTATAAATTTTTTCAAAATATGATAATTTATTATTTTTTTTTAGCATATTTGCAAAAAAAATAATTCTACATCGATGGAAATAGAAAAAAACAATCCTCGAATTTTAAATGCTTGGGCTTCTTTTGATTGGGCAAATTCTGCTTACAATTTAGCCATTACTGTTGCTATTTTTCCTGCTTATTATGATGCAGTTACAAAGGCGGCATTTGGACAAAAAAATAATATTACTATTGTTAATTTATTGGGCATAGATTGGAATACTGCTACTTTATATTCATTAGTTTTTACTTTTTCATTTTTATTGACAGCCATTTTATCGCCTTTGTTGGCAGGCATTGCGGATAGAGGTGGAAAAAAGAAATCTTTGATGCGTTTTTTTACCTATTTGGGTGCAAGTGGTTGTATCGGATTGACATTTTTCACAGGCGAAAATATCACTTGGGGCTTATTTTGTGCTTTTGTTGCCAATACAGGTTTTTCAGCAAGTTTAGTGTTTTATGTGTCTTATTTACCCGAAATTGCTACGTCAGAAAAATGGGATAGAATCAGTGCCAAAGGCTTTTCTGCTGGTTTTTTGGGCAGTGTTGTGCATTTGATTATTTGTTTGGCTTTGATTTTAAATGCAAAAAATTTTCAAATTGATGAAGGAATTGCCTCAAGATTTTCCTTTTTTTTAGTAGGAATTTGGTGGTTAGGTTTTTCACAAATTGCCTTTTATTATCTCCCCGAAAAAAAAATAGAGTACAAAGAAAGCACCCCAAAATTATTACAAGCTGGTTTTAAAGAACTCAAAAAAGTATATCAAAATTTACAAAAACTACCACAAGCCAAGTGGTTTTTGTTGGGTTTCTTTTTTTATAGTATGGGTTCACAAACCATTGTTTTGTTAGCCACTTTGTTTGGCAGTCAAGTTTTAAAAATGGGAACTTCAGAGTTGATTCCTGTGATTTTGATGTTACAATTTTTAGCTATCATAGGCGCATATAGTTTTGCGATTTTATCTGAAAAAATTGGCAACAGAAATGCTTTGTTAATAAAAATTCTTTTTTGGGGAATATTAGCTATTTTAGGTTATTTTATTGCCACAAAAACACATTTTTATATGCTCTCGATAGGCGTGGGCGTGATAATGGGTGCGATGCATTTATCTCGTTCTACTTATGCCAAACTTATTTCGAGTGAAAATCAAGAGGAAAACACGTCTTATTTTAGTTTTTATGATGTTACAGAAAAATTAGCGATTATGTCAGGCACTTTTGTTTATGCAATGCTTACACAAGTGTATAGTATGCAAGTGGCTATTTTGGCTTTATTTTTCTTTTTTTTACTTGGATTTTTGTGTTTGTTGAAAGTGAAAAATTGAAAATTTTTTTTATCAACTTTTGGAAAGTTCTATAAACTTGTCTTTTTTTTCTTTTCCGCCGTTGTTGGTGTTCGAAAAGTGCAGAACGACCTAAATCTTGATTAAAACGTAATTTCTGCACTTTTCGACACCAACAACCCACGTTTGTTTAT
>RDXZ01000215.1 GCA_004293265.1 Bacteroidota bacterium
TGTTAAAATTTCATTTCTGCACTTTTCGTCCACCGACAACTCAGCGTTTATGTGTTAGTATTATAAATATCATTTTTTTTATCGTTAATTTATATTTTCATAAATAAGTTTCTACCTTTGTGCAAAATAAAAACGTATTGAATAAATACAAGTTGTTGGTGGACGAAAAGTGCAGAAATGAAATTTTAACAAAAATTTAGGTTTTACTACACTTTTCGACACACCTACAACGGCACAAACTTGCAATAGTTTTACTTTTTTTGCAGACTTAAGCCAGTTGAGTACTCATTCCAAGTTGTATGGTTTAACGGAAATTCTTTTGTATGAGGCGGAGTAAACCAATTTAATTCAATTTTATTATTATTCAAATAAGTAACTGTGTCATTAAAGTTTTCAAAAAAAAGTTCTTCTTTATCTAAAATATCTACTTCTGGTTCTTGATAATAATCTTCCTTTATCTCATTAGAAGAAAATTGCAGGATAACATATTTAGCATTATTTCGAAAAAGAAAAGGAGAAGAATTTTTATAGTTTAGTACCATCCAAGGTTCTGCATTTTTACAAAGATGATTTATTCTTTTTTCAATATTGTAAAGTGCTATCCAGAAGTATCTGTTGGAGTTTTCTATTTTTTTTAAACGACATACAATAAAGCTGTAGCTTCCATAAATCAAACCATTCCAAACAGGATAATTATCAATTCTATTCATTTGTATAAAATTTTTCCGCCGTTGTCGGTTTGTCGAAAAGTGCAGTAAAATTTAGTTTTTTGTAAATATTTCATTTCTGCACTTTTCGTCCACCGACAACTCAGTGTTTATGTGTTAGTATATAAATATCATTTTTTTTATCGTTAATTTATATTTTCAAAAATAAGTTTCTATCTTTGTGCAAAATAAAAACGTATTGAATAAATACAAGTTGTTGGTGGACGAAAAGTGCAGAAATGAAATCGTAAAATAAATTTAGGTTTTTACTGCACTTTTCGACACAACGGCACAAAACAGGCTTTAGCCTGTTGTGATTGCTTTCAGAAACAACAGGCTAAAGCCCGTTGGTACAATTTTTAGTAAAAGTTCCATTTTTAGTTTTAGTTATTTGTAAATAATTAAGATAGTTTGTTTCTGAAAATTCATGATAATACGAAAAATAATCTATATGAATAGGCAACAATTCCAAATCACTACGCAAAACTTTATGGGTAGAAAATAATTTGTTAAAAAGCCAATTAATAATTTCACTATTTAACAAATCAGTCAGTTGTTGGTTGGTAATGCCAATATCAAAAGGAATAAGTAAATTAGCACTATTCAAAACAAAATTTTGTTCTGTATCACAAAAAAAACACAAATTAGAAGAAATAAATTTATAAACCAATTTTTCTTTTGCTTGATATATTTTCAATGGTGCAACTTGTTGAAAACTTGAAAAATCATTTGCTATAAAAGTAGTAGGCTTTTTTAATCCGTTTTTTGTAATATCCGCCCCTTTATAAATCGGAATATAACCATCTTTTTGTGTATTACTACAAAATCTGTCGTTATTTCCTGTTACAATTCCCAATGCCCATGTAGCCTTGTTTTTCAATGTAATGTGTTTGGTTGCATATAACTTTTCAATGACTTGCGTTTCGTTTTCATTAGCCCAAAAATTAAAAATAAATTTTGGATTTTTTTTGAAAGATATTAATTTTCGCTCAAAATTTTTATTTTCTACACAACATTCAATCACATCATCAGCATTTGTACTTATGTTTTTGATGATAATTGCCTGTGCTTTTGTCATCAAACCTTTGAATACTTTGCCATAATCCACAAAACGCACCATTTTTTTGGCAATCATTTTTTTTCTAATGTCCTCAAAAGTTGTAATATTAAAAAATGCTTCTTGCACCAAAAAACCCAATAAACCATTTTTTTTGAGCAAAAACATACTCGCACCCATAAACAAAGCAGTTGTATCCAAACTATTGCCTGTGTCATAGATTGAGGCTAATTTTTCTTTTACTTCTTTGTCAATTTTTTTGCCCCAAGGCGGATTGGTAAATATCAAATCAAAAACTAAATTTTCTTTGCTTAATTTGGACGCTTCTTCTAAAAAATTACCAACTTTTATATTGGGCGTTTCAAAGCCAAATGTTTGTTTTATACGTTCTTTTGTGATAAAAATCGCATTTTCATCTACATCAAAACCATATATATTTTCAGGTAAAATACCTGCTTTTATGGCTTCTATTATAAAATTACCCGAACCACAACAAGGGTCTAAAAATTTATAATGATGGTCAAATTTTATATTTTTGAACATATCTTTTACCACCCACGAAGGCGTATAATAAATACCTTCTTTGTTGCGATAAGCATTTGACAAGGAATTTTCGTATTCAATGCCAATATTTTCATCATTACAATTTTGCATCAATGCTTTTATTTCATCTGTTGTTTTTTTGGGAATATCGACATTTTTCAATGATTTATTGGCTCTCGAGTTTAATTTTTCTTTTCCTGCAATATTTAACATAAAGTCATCAAAAGATTTTTGTGTAATAATGCCTTTGCTTGACACTTCCAAATATCCTGTTTTTATCCAGTTGCGAATAGTTGCAGTAGAAACATTTGCATTTTTTGATGCTTGTTCAATGGTAAAATCATACATTTTTATTTCTCCAATTATTTTTTTTGTATCATTCAAAAAAACTTCTGCGATATTTTTTCGTATCAATCTTAAAAGAACCACATTTTTTAATCTGATTCATCTAATTTTAAACTAATTTTTTTAGTTTTAGCGTCATAAAATAAATTTAATTTCTCTTGATGTAAAAATTGAAAATAAATTGTATCCAATGATTTTTTTAGATTGTTGATATTTTTAGTGTTTTTATATACATCAATACCAAATAACTTATAATAACACATAGCAGATTCTATGGAATTTAACCATTGTGTCGAACTTTTTGGATTGAGTTTGATTATACCACCAAAATAATCTTTTGATTTTTGGTCAAAAACAGCATTTAAACCAGCATTACCAAATATAATTTTATTATTCGATTGATTATAAAATTTAAGTGTACCTCGCCCAACTATATTATTTTTAGTATTTGGTTCGATAGAAAAATTACAACAACAACTTCCTGCTTGTATTGTATAGGTTTGGTTTTCTCTAAACTTTGCTAAAAATAGAGTTGTATCGCCTTCTAAAATAGCCATACAAGAGTCTAAACCATATTTATTGATAACCACATCTTGCGTATTGGTCGTATCAGCGGCATCAATAAGCGTTCCATTAATTTTAAAAATATAAGAATGAAATTTTTGAAATTGCTCAGGATATTCTATAGGATAAATTTTAATAGAACATATTTTATTTTGTGCAAAAATAATATGATTTGAAAAAAATATCAACACAAAAGTTATCAATATCAAAAATTTTACTACTAAAAAATTTTTCACAATTGATAATTTTAAAAATCCCAAATACCTTTTTTCTCTCTTATTCCTAACATTTTGATAGCAGTAATAGCCGCCTCATCACCTTTATTGCCATGTTTTCCACCCGAACGCTCTTGTGCTTGTTCTAAATTATCCGTAGTCAAAACACCAAAAATAACAGGTTTGTCGTATTTTAGACCTACATTTGTGATGCCATTTGCGACTGCTTGACAAATAAAATCGAAATGTTTTGTTTCTCCTTGAATCACACAACCCAACGCTATCACTGCATCAATGTCTTGCTCTTGTGCGAGCCATTGCGAAGCCAAACTTAATTCAAAGCTTCCTGCAACGGTTTTGATAATAATATTTTCTTTTTTTGCTCCATTATTTACCAAAGTATTGACTGCTCCTTCTAAAAGTGGCAATGTAATTGCCTCATTCCATTCTGCCACCACAATTCCAAAAGTATAATCTTCTACTTTAATGATATTTTTAGAAGAATATTCACTTAAATTTTTTAAATTACTTGCCATATTTTTATAAAAAAAGGCATAAATTGATTTTTATGCCTTTATATTTTTTTTTAAATTTTTTCAATAATTTTATCTACAATTCCATAGGCGATAGATTCTTTTGCGTCCATCCAATAATCACGATTTAAGTCTTTTAAGACTTTTTCGTAAGGTTGTCCTGTGCCTTGTGAAAGAATTTTTGCACCCATTTCTCTTGTTTTGATAATTTGTTTAGCATTGATTTCAATATCAGCGGCACGCCCTTGAATATATCCACCATAACTCGGTTGATGAATCATCACTTCTCCGCTTGGAAAAATACTGCGTTTGCCTTTTGTGCCACCACACAACAAAATCGAACCCATCGAAGCCGCTAAACCCATACAAACAGTGGCTACAGGTGAGGAAATCATTTGCATTGTATCATAAATGACCATTCCTGCCGTTACCGAACCGCCTGGGCTATTGATATAAAAAGTAATTTCCTCACCCGGTTTTTCTGCATCAAGATAGAGCAAACGATTGACAATATCTTTGGCAGAACTATCCATTACAGGACCCCAAAGAAAAATTTTACGTTGTTCTAAAAATTTTTTATTAAATAAATTTCCTTGTCCTAAAGCCTCTATTGCTTCTTTTGCTGTTGAAGGTTGATCGTCATCATCATCTTCAAAACGCTTTAATATTGTTGTCATATATAAAATATGTTGTTGTTTTTAAATAAAAATTATGCTCTTACTAAAACCTCGTCAATCAAACCATACAATTTTGCTTCAGGTGAACGCAACCAAAAATCTCTGTCTGCGTCAGCTTCTATTTTTTCAATAGTTTGCCCTGTATGTTTTGCTAATATTTCATACAATTCACGTCTTAAAGTCAAAATTTGGTTTGCCGTAATTTCTACATCAGAACTTTGTCCGCCTACTGCTCCCGAAGGTTGGTGAATCATAATTCGTGAATGTTGTAATGCAGTGCGTTTTCCGTTTGTACCTGATGCCAACAAAATAGCCGCCATCGAAGCCGCTAAGCCTGTGCAAATCGTAACGATGTCTGGTTTTACGTAAGCCATTGTGTCATAAATTCCTAATCCTGCATAAACAGAACCGCCTGGGCTATTGATATACAACAAAATATCTTTTCTTGAGTCTACCGATTCAAGGAAAAGCAATTGAGCGGTAACAATATTGCCCACATAATCATCAATACCTGTCCCCAAAAATATAATTCTATCCATCATCAATCGAGAAAAAACGTCCATTGCGACTGCGTTCATTCTTCGTTCTTCGATAATATTGGGGGTAAGGTTTGTGATTGTATTGATGTATTGGTCAAATGCCAATCCATTTAATCCCATTCCTTTTACGGCAAATTTGCGAAATTCATCGTGGCTTAATGCCTTTTGTTCGGCTTTATCCAACTGCTTGTTTGCCAAAAAATGGTCAAAATTTGTGTTTTGATTCATTTTAAAATTATAATTTTAAGGTTTTTATTTTGAGAAACACACTTATTTTATGTGTATTAAATGCGTTTTTTTGATAACAATTTATTTATAAATAAAGTTCGTTTGTGTGCTTAAAAAAATATTTTGATTACGAATTGCTAAGTTTATCGATAGCATCTGCTAATTTTTTATCTTTTTCTGTAACGATATTTCCTGCATCGTGTGTAGTGAGTTCTATCTCAACTTTGTTATATACGTTTGACCACCAAGGGTGATGTTGTTGTTGTTCGGCAAGCAGACCTACGCGCACCATAAAACCTAAGGCTTCATTAAAATCTTTAAAAACAAAAGATTTTTTAAGTTTATTATCTTGTTCTAACCACATTTTTTTATTTTTTTTAATTTAAGAATATAAACAATGTAACTATTTAGGTTATTTTGGTGCAAGCGTGGACGCTTGCACCAGTTAATATCTCGTGCAAGCGTCCACGCTTGCACGAAGTTCAAAATAATAATTT
>RDXZ01000024.1 GCA_004293265.1 Bacteroidota bacterium
ATCTACTCGATTATATTTATCATATTCATCTTGTTTATTGGCTTCACTTTCCAAAATACTTTCTATGGTTACATCAAAACGCAATAATTCTGATAAAAAACCCTCCAAAATACCAAAATTGGCTTTATGACGCAGCAATTTTTTCATTGCCCAATCAAAACGAATTAGTTTTTTAATCATAGTTTTACTTTTTTTAATCTACTGTAAATAAACATCTTATAACAGCAAGAAATTTTATGAAGGGCAGAATTAAATAAGAAATCTCTGCCCTATAAAGAAAAGTTTATAGAAAATACAAAAGTTAAAATTATACACATTTGTACCATATTTTTGCAAATAAATTTGTGGTGGGATTTTATTTACCTTTTTCATAAAGTTCAAATCGTCTGCTATCATAATGAAAGGTTAATAACTCACCTTTCATTATAATACCAAGTACAAAGTCTAATGGCTCACGAAAGTATGGACTTCCCACTTCTGCTTTTTCGTCGTACAGTGGCACTTCCAATACATCGACTACAATTGCAGGTAGTTTGTTATCAGGAATACGTTTATTTTTTAAACCATCTTTCCAACGAACAATATCACCGACTTTAAATTGGTATTTTTGTCCTAAGTTTGTGTTTAACCTTTGAAGATCTGCAATGTACTCGTCAAGGTCTATGACTTTGTTACTTTCTTCAAGCGAAGTTAATTGAGTAAGTAAACTTACCAACTGACTTTCTTTGTCTGATTTTTCAGAACTTGATAAAAGTTTTAAGATTGTTTCTTTGTCCATATTGAGTTAATTTAATATTGGTTCATTGATAGAACGAGATAAATTAATAGAATCTGTTAATAATATACTTTGACTTAAATATTCATCATTCTGCCTACCTCTATTGAGTTTATTGAGGATTATCTCAAGTAAAGTGTCTTGATTTTGTTGTTTATTTTTAATAGCCAAGAGTTGTATTAACAAAACTTCCATTATCTCATTTTCCTTCGAAGATTTTGCTTCTTTTTGCAATTCGTTTCTCAAAGTCAAAGCGTATTTTTCATATTGACTTTCTTTAAAAAACGACTTTCCTGATGGCAAGTAGTCATTAGGTATTTTATTCGTTGGACAAATAAAAGCATTTACTTCGTTTATGTCCGTATCTAAATCCACAAAATAAACGAATTGATTATTTTGTATTAATTGCAAAAGCGTTATGCTACCTTCAAAAAAAGATGTTAAATTCTCTATCGTTACTTTGAAAATTAACCAACGATTGCAATTTTCATCAATATCACTCCATTTGTAAAAGTAATGTTCATTAGCATTTTCAGAGTTAATAAAATGCGTCAAGAGGGGACCTTCGTGATAAAGTAAATCTCCTTTACGTTGTAATGCAAGCCCTAAACTTGCTATTTTATAGTTTTCTAAATTTTCCATATCAAAGTTTTGAGATTATGGTAAAACGATTTTCGTAGTCGTGATTTTTCACTGGATGATGGTTAAAATGGCCGATATTATTAGGTTCTTCATTCAAACCATCATTTTCTGTTATATCACATTTTGCTACATTTGTTCCTAACACCTTATATGCAATAGGACAAGTAGTATCTTTCAAATCATAAAACCTATTTTTTGCGAAATCTTCTGAAATAAATAAAGACAATGCTAAACCCTTGCATTTTTCCCAGTCACTTGCACCAAGATATTTTTTAGGATTTCGGTAAAATAAAGGCTGAAAATTTCTTTCATCAGTAATATCATCAAAAACCCATCTGAAAACCTGCATATTTTTGGATATATAACTTTCAGGTGGGCATTTTACTGAAATTTTTTTAAAATCTTCTAAAAACTGAAAATCCATATTTTTTTTATTTTTTTGTAAAACGTTTTTTCTTGTTAAATATTTTATTTGTTTAAAATAATGCATAAATATTACCTATACAAACTAAAATTCACATATTTCTAAAAAATAAGCAACCTAAAAAAACTATAAATTTTATTAAATCTTTTTCATTCTTTCTAAAAACCTCACAAAGATAAAAAAATAATTACAAAAAAATCTTTTTGTAATTATTTTTTTATCTAAAATCTTTAAAAATTGAAATTATCAAACCAAAAAAAAACTATTCAATCTCAATCAAAACAGGACAATGATCTGAAAATTTTGCCTCTGTTAAAATTATTGCACGCTTTACTTTGTCTGCCAAATGTGAACTAATGGCTTGATAATCAATACGCCAACCCAAATTTTTCTCGCGTGCCGTTCCCCACGAACTCCACCAAGTATAATGATGTGGTTCTTTGTTGAGATGCCTGAAAGTATCGACAAAACCACTTTCAAAAAAACTATCCAACCATTCTCTTTCTTCGGGCAAAAAACCTGATGTTTTTACATTCGCTTTTGGATTATGAATATCAATATCTCGATGACAAATATTATAATCTCCCACAATCAATAAATTAGGAATTTCTTTTTTGAGTGCCTGAATATATTGATGAAAATTATGATTCCACCTCATTTTAAAATCACGCCTATCTTCTCCACTCGAACCAGAAGGCATATACACACTCAAAATCGATAAATTTTCAAAATCTGCTCTGATAATTCTGCCTTCGTTGTCCTCGATTTCAGAAGGCAAATCATACCCTTTTGTAATTTTTTGAGGTGTATTTTTGGTAAAGATAGCAACCCCTGAATATCCTTTTTTTTCTGCTGATTGAAAATAAGTTTGATAACCTAAATCCTCAAACAAAACAAGCGGAATTTGAGAAGAATATGCTTTTGTTTCTTGCAAACAAATCACATCTGCTTCTGTTGCTTTGAGCCATTCGACAAATCCTTTTTGAATGACCGCCCTCAAACCATTGACATTATAAGTAATAATTTTCATAAATATAAGTAAGAATAACGTTGAATAATTGTATAAAGTTAGTTAAAATAATCGAGAAATACAAATTTTTCTTTGATTTTTTTGATTTATTTTTGATAATTATTTGAGTTATCAATTCTTTTATTTACCTTTGTTTTTTTATAGATTATTTTTATTTACTTAACTATTTCTTTCCTTGTGATTTTGAAATTTTCAAAAAAAACTTACTTCAAAATGAAAAAAATATCGCTTGTTTTTTATATTATTTTTTTATTTTCTTGTTCATTATTGGCACAAAATAACGAAAAACCTAAATTAATTGTTGGAATAGTAATCGACCAAATGCGTTACGATTATTTGAGTAGATACAACGAAAAATTTGGAGATGGTGGTTTTAGACGTTTGTTGAAACAAGGTTTTAACTGCAAAAACGCACATTATAATTATGCACCTACCGAAACTGCGCCAGGTCACGCGTCTATTTATACAGGCACAACACCCGCCACACACGGAATTGTTGCTAATAATTGGTTTGAAAAAGGAAAATATTTATATTGCGTAACCGATACCACAACACAATTATTGGGAGCATTGGCAGGAGAAGGTTCTGCCTCACCTCGTAATTTATTAATGAATACTTTTGGAGATGAATTAAAAATTGCAACAATGGGAAAAAGTAAAGTTTTTGGCGTTTCTTTGAAAGACAGAGGAGCAGTTTTGCCCGCAGGACACGCCGCCAATGCAGCTTATTGGTTTGATGGTGTATCAGGAAATTTTGTTACAAGCACTTATTATATGGATAAAATTCCTACGTATTTAGAAAAATTTAACCAAAGAAAATTATCAGATAAATTTTTAAAAGATACTTGGAAAACGCTTTATCCTATTGAAAAATACACAGAAAGCACAATGGATAATACTAATTTTGAACAAAAATTAGGCAATGGAAAAGATGCACCTACTTTCCCTTACATTATGCCTGAAATTGTCGAAAAAGCCAAAAAAAATCAATTCAAAAAACCTATTTATGAATTGTTGCGTTATACTCCTTTTGGCAATACATTGGTAAAAGAAATGGCTTTGACAATATTAACCGAAGAAAAATTGGGAAAAAACAATCAAACTGACGTTTTGGCAATTAGTTTTTCTTCTACTGACCTCGCAGGACATCTTTATGGAGGGCAATCTATCGAAGTGGAAGATATTTATTTGCGTTTGGATAGAGAATTAGAAGAAATTTTTGAAAATTTGGATAAAGAAGTGGGCGAAGATAGTTATGTTGTTTTTTTGACGGCTGACCACGCAGGCGCATATCCACCTAATTTTTTAAAATCAATGAAAATTCCTGCAGGTTTTTTTGATTTTAAGGCAGAAAGCGAATTTTTTAAGATGAATTTAGAAGCAAAATTTGGGAAAGGTGATTGGGTAGCAAAATTTGACGACCAAAATATTTATTTCAATAAAAATTTAATCTCTCAAAATAAATTAGAATTAGAAGATTTTGAAAAATTTGCTATCGAACATTATAGAAAAATTGATGGTGTTTTTGATGTGCTTTCTCTCAATGAATTGGTAGAAGAAGGTGCAAAAACAACCGCACAACAAATGTGGCTCAATGGTTATTATCACAAAAGAAGTGCAGATATACTCATTGCACTCAAACCTAATTGGATTGACAAAGGTTGGTATGAAAAAGGAGGAAGCAATCACGGCTCTACTTATAACCACGATAGCCACGTTCCAATTTTATTTTATGGTTGGAAAATTCCAAAAGGAAAATATACATCAAGACGTATTAATATTACAGATATTGCTCCTACTATTACCAATATTTTGAATATTCAAAAACCAAACGGCTCGAATGGTGAGCCAATTTTGGAGGTTTTGGGAGAATAAATTTTGGATAGGAATGTGTGTAGGGGCGAGGCTTTTCCTCGCCCTTCATATACATAGTGCGAGGAAAAGTTTCGTCCCCATAATCTTATTTTTTACAAAAAATTATCAATTTTGTTGTCTATATACATATTTTTCTTAAAAACTCAAATATATACAAGATTTTTACAGCAAGAAAAAAATACACCAAACAAATGCCTTTTCCATTCTCCAGTATGATTTATAAGTATTTATCAAAAGACTATTATTTGGTCTGTTTATAATTTCGTTTTTTAGAAAAGATTAAAAAAATATTTTTTTATTAAATCAAACTTCAAAATAAAATTTTAACAGAAAAATATCGTTATAAAAAAATAAAAACAATATAAAAAAAACTTTGACAAACAATGAAAACTTCCTCACATATTGCGACAGATTTACGCAATACATCTTTATTTCAACATATTTTAGCAGTTCAAAAAGGAGAACGAAAATTTGAAAACGTATTTCAAAGCGTTTCCAGAATGATTTTAGGTGATAACCAAAAAATCAAAAAAGTAAGCGTAAATGGATTAAATACCTATGATTTTTTAGTTTTTAGAGAAGGAAAAAAACATTTAATTGGTATGTATGACGAAATTAATAGTTTTGTTAGCTACGTCAAAGATGCTGCCGAAGGTGGCTCATCTGCCGAAATGGCTTTTGTTTTGATTGGAGAGCCGGGCAACGGAAAAACTTATTTTGTTGATTTTTTAAATAAATTATACAGAGATTTTTGCTCGATGCCCGAAAACAAACGTTATACATTCAAATTTAAAAATTTAGAAAAATTAGGCGGATATGGAAAAATTTATGAAATAGAATCTCAAACTTTTGAAGACCCTTTTATTTTGGGAATGAATTTATTTGAAACAAAAAATCAAAGTTTTGAATATTATAGGTTGTATCTTTTGATAAAGCCTCTTTCAAAGCCAAAAAACGAATGTTTTGATGTTGAATATTGTTTGCTTTTATTTCGTTTGTATTTTCATTATTTTTATATCTCAACAACAACAATAATAAATTTTGTGGCAATATTCCAAACAAAGTTTCTTCAATATTTCCTGCGTTTTTATTGACAAAAATTTGTTTTTCTATCATCAAAGTATTTCCTTTGGTAAAAGATTTTGCGTTTTTGGTGTTGATAAACAATTGATAAGGAATTTCATTTTCATAAATAAAAATTTGATATTCAGTTTCAGATTTCCATTTTTCATAATATTGTTCTGCCCACTCATACGATTTTGACAAAAGTAATTCATTATCCAAATTTTCTTCTATATTCAAAGATTGTGCATAACAAATTTTAATATCTAATTGAGTGAGTTGAATATTATTTTCTTTCAAAAACAACAACAAATTTTCCAAAGAAAATTGATATTTTTCTTTAAATTGTTTGATTTTATTATCATCAAGAAAAGAAAAATTAGCAGTTTCAAAACTATCAAAACCATATACCCATTTTCCTTCTTTGTCAATTTTTGTGATAAAAGGCAGAGCAATTTTTGGATTTGTGTCTGCTGAATTTAGTTCTAATAAATTATAAAATTTACGAATCCAATTCAATCTTTCATCGCCTTGTGTGATTTCTAAACCACTCATTTTCAACCATTTAGCCGTTTTTTGAACAAATAAATTATCATTAGTTAAGGCATCTTTGAGTTGTTTCAAAGTGATTTCATTTTGTCCATCAAAGAAATATTGTCTGATTTTTACGCCATCGCTTTCGTGTGTATGCACGCCCAAAGCACGCAAAAAGTGATTTTTTAGTTTTTTTTCATCTTCTTTTGTCGAATTATTTTGCCATTCTTGTAACCAAGTAGGCATTTCCTCTTGTGGCAATGCCAAGTCATTGATTTCGATGGTTTGTGCAGGCACAAAGCCAATTATTTTCTCAGAATTTTCATCTTCCAAAACAATATTTTCAGGTTGTTTTTCTATCCATTTTTCGAATAAATACTCCATACAAAGCATCTGTAAAGAAGAATTTTGAACGATAGTTTCAGAAAAAGGAGAAGATTTAAAAATATTTTTATCTAAAAATGGTTCTTTTCTAATTTCACCTTGCCCAAACTCAAACGCATTTCTTTTTTCTTCGTTCAAACGCAATAAATTCAAAATATTCGAATATTTTGTATCCAAAATAACTTCTTTTGACACAAAATCAGGTGCCTGCCAATACCAAATTTTATTATCAAAATTTTGTTTTCCTGCTTGCGTATATGCGTAAAAATTTTCGAGTTCGATAGCATAAAAACGGCTATATAAGACCAGAAAAGCCATTTGATTGTCATTTTCTATCGTTTGATAATCATTTTTTAATAATTCAAAAATTTCTTTTTTATCTTTTTCACCTAAAAATCCACTCAATTTTTTATGTAAATTTTGCGGTTCGATATCGATAAATTGTTGTGAAATTCGTTCTAAAATTTCAAAATAATTTTGATATTCGGGCAATATTTTTGTCAATTCTAATTCATATTTTCCTATTTTTTCAAAAGAAAAATTGATATGGTTTTGATACAAAAACTCACTCAAAAAATAAGTTTTTCCCTGTGCATCTTCGACTTGAATTTTTGGCAAAATATTTTTTAAATCTGCTTCTTTTTGTTTAAAAAGTGAAATAGTTTGATATTCTACGCTATTTTTATCATACAAAACGCCTTCTCTGATGATAATTTCATCGATTTTACTCAAAGTTTCACCCAACAACAACGGATTAGTTGTTTCTGATAAAATTTCAGCCAACACTTCTGTTGGAACATTTTTAAGCAATTCTTGTGATAAAATATTTTCTCCAATCAAGCCTTTATTTTCATAACTTTGTGTGAATAATCTCTCAGGTAAAATTTTGTATTTTTTTGAGAAATATTCTGCAATAATATCGTGAATTTTTTGTTTATTTTTTCCTGCATAAGCCTGTGAAAAACTACCTTTTTTTGTCAAAATATATTCTTTTTCATTGCTTGATTGCTCAAAAAAGAAATGATTATAGATATATTCTTGCGAAATTTCTCCTAAATGAATTAAGTTTTGAGCTTCATCTTCTTGCAAAACAATATTATCATTTTTCCAAGATTTTATCCAAAAATTATGTTCAATTTTAAATGGATTTTCTGTTAAAATTTCATATATATTTTTATCAGGCATTTTCAAATTTGTGCCTTTTAAAATCGCTTTTTGTAACGCATTATAACCTCGAACTTGTAACGCAAAATGATTGAAAAAGATTTGGTTCGCATTTTCAAAACCTTCTTGTTTGTTAATAAATATCGTTTTTTTATTCAAAAGTGGTTTATTATTCTTATTTTGTGCAAATAATTCTTTCACTTCCAAATAAAATTCTGAAATATTTTCTTTTTTGATAATTTGTGGTTGCATCACAATCAAATCCCAAAAAGGAAAAATAATATTGGCATAAATATCTTCTTTGCGACACAAATAAGGTTTCAAATCATCATTGCTTTCTTCGGGTTTGATTTTAAAAACTTTCAACCATTCAGGAACTTCCAAATCAATAGGCAACAAATTTTTAGGCAATTGTTTTTCTTTAGATTGATTTTCAAAAAGTGGCACTTTTTCTGTAAAAGTTGTGTTACCAATTTGTCTAAAAAACTTAAAAACGATATTTTTTTCTGCAGGAGAAAGTATAATTTTGTCTATTTCCAAAGATTTTGTAAAAACTTCTATTTTTGGAACGCTCATATTTTGTAATTTAAAAGGTTCTTCGTTCAAAAATTTCAAAAAATCTTTTTCAGGCAAATACAAATTTGTGAGTTTAAATATTGCCGTTTTCAAATCTGCATAATTTTCAACATTCGAAAACCTCAAATCATAAAAAATCTGAGTGCTATTTACCAATTTTTTAATTCCATTTTCTTCTGTGAGCATAAACTTTTTATCATTCAAAGTTTTGCCTTTTTTAAGTTTAAAATAACTCAAAACACTTTCGATAAATGGTAAATAATTATCTATAATTGATTGATTATCAACGATTTTTTCAAAATTTGGATAAATAATATTGGTATAAATATCTTCTTTTTTCAAACAAAATTCAGTTAGATTTTCTTCAAAACAACTTGGTTTGATTCTATATTTTTCCAAATAAAATTCTACTTCTGCATCAGGCAAAAGTAAATTTTTCAGCGGCATTATTTCATTATTTTGGTTTTCAAATAACGGAATTTCTTTCAATTGTTCTTTTGTAATTTCTTTCAAAGTCTGAAAAAAAGCAAAAAAAGTACTTAATTTTTCAATCGAATCTGTATATTGTAATATTTTTGAAGTGATTTTTTGAAATAAAACTTTATTATCAAACAAATAATCCAAACGTCCTTTGAGTGCATTTTGAATTTCTTTAAACTCTGAAATATTAATTTCTAACACCAAAAAACCCAATAATTTGAGTTCATTTTTCAACATTTTTGTTTTTTCATTGACCAAAAAAACATCAGTTTGATTTTTTAACTCTTCCAAAGAGAAAAATGTGGTTTTTCCTTGCATATCCACGCAACGAAAAACTTTTAAATGCACAAATTTATTCAAAAACTCTCTATCAAAATCGACTAATTTTAGTTCCTCGATAAAAATTTCGTAATGCTTAGCACTCAAATTTTTGAACCATTCGTGAATCAAATTTTCATTTCCTTCTTTTAATAAAGTCTTTAAATTCCAAGATTGCAACCCTAATTTATCAGATTTAAGGGCTTCATTTTTAACAAAATCATCATCGTTTTCAGTCCAAAAAAACCATTCTTTTGCCACTCCAAAATTCATTGGTTCAATAGGCAAAGCCGTTTTTTTAATAATGACTAATTCTTTGTTGTATGTATTTTGTTTGGTAGTAGGTATATTATTTTGAATATAATTTAACAAAGGTTGGTATAAATATTTTAATAACAATTGACTATTATACTTATCAGGCTTATCCGATAATAAAATCGCTTTATATAAGTTTGTAAATTCTAAAAAAGCATTACTTTTATTTTTATTTAATATATTTTCCAATCCATCGGTCAAATATTGTAATGTTGCAAAATTGGCTTCGCCTTGGTCATCAAGATGAGTGCGGTCTGTAACTTTATTGAACGAAGTAGCGTGAATAAAAAATGCGGAGTTGTGCCTTTCGTTTCGCATCGGAAAATATTGATACAAACTTGGTGCTTGTTTCATTCTCAAAATTCCTTTTTCAGTTGTTTCATATCCAATTGTGATTTCAATGGGACAAAAAGGAAATTCGGGGCTGATTTTTTTAAACTCTTGCGTTTCTGTATCAATCACAAACTCTTGTTTTTGAATTGGAAAACGCTCAATTACTTCATCAATTAAAACGACTTTTTTGAGTGTTTTTAATAAATTGAGTGAATAACCTATTCCTGATTTGAGGTTTTCGAGGGAATCTTTGAGTTTTTCATATTTTTTTTCACCAAATTTTAAAAAAATCAAACTGCCTCTTTCTACGTTTAGATTGCTTAATAGTTGGGCGTGTTTTTGAACAAATTTTGCTAATTCATTGATTTCTTTTTTTTCAAAAACGGCTTTTTCTTTGTAGTCCAAATCTTTTATTTTTTCGTCAGGAGCGATAGGAAAACAAGATAAAATTATTTTCATTAACCAAGCCCCTTTGCTTTTATCAGAAATATCAGGGGTAAATTCAAAAGATTTGTTTTCGTTCCAATTTAAAATATCATCAAAATGTTGTTTTTCGTTCCAAGAAAATAAAATAGGACCTGCCAAATCATTCAATAATTCGTCTGCTCCGTCAAATTTTCCAACCAATCGATGGACTAATTTGAAACCAATGCCATAACGTCCGATTTTTCCACAATTTTCGGCTTTGGTTTTATCTGCTTTTGTACCTTGAAACGAATTGAGAACGGCTTTGATGTCATTTTCAGAAAAAGGTTTTCCATTATTGAGAACCAAAAAATAATTTTCATCATACAAAATAGCACAATCAGTTGCCTGACTATCAGCGGCGTTTTGCAAAAATTCATAAATAGCCTGTGCATCTTGTGAATTTTGAAGTTTTGGGGTAAGGTCAGCTTTTATATTATTGATAATGCCATTGACCATTTTATAAAAGCCACCTATTTCTCCATAATTTGCACCGATAAAATTTTCGTCCCAATTAGGCATATCATAGCCTTGTTCTTTCTTCCATGCTTGGCGGAAGTTTGCAGTATTTTTTAACAACATAGCGGTTGTGGTAGGATTTTGTTAAATTATTATGCAAATATAGGTATTTTTTTAGATAAATAAAAATTTTTTTTGTTTTTTTTTAGATTTTTTTTGTGAGGTATGTAAAATAAAAAAACACTCAAATTTAAAATTTGAGTGTTTTTTATTCTAAGATAAATAAGGCTTATTTAGAGAATAAACGATAACCTGCTGTAATTGAGAACACACGATTATTTATTGTTTGTGCATTAGAACCTGTTAAATTGTTTAAGTTTGTTAATCCTAAACCATAGTTTAAGTTAATCAAAATCTTATCTGTAATTTCTACACCTGCACCAACATTCAAACCAAAATCTGTACGCTTAAGTTTACCAGCATCACTACCAAATTCAACATTTTCGTTAAAATCAAAACCACTGCCTGATGCTTTATATTTTCCATTCAAAGCATAAGCCAAATAAGGACCAGCATTGATAACAATTTTTAATTGTTCACCTGCTGGAATTTTGTAAACTGCATTAATAGGAATTTCAAGGTAGTTTAAAGTTGTAGAACCTTTGATAAAATCTGATTTAGTACTTTCACCTTTTCCACTATATACTAAACCTGCTTGTAATGCAAAAGTAGGTGCTAAATTATAGTTAGCATATACCCCTAAGTTAAGTCCTAACAACATAGTTTTTGAAGTTGGTGCTTGAACTTTTGAAGTTGTACTGGCAAGGTTTAAACCTACACGCGCATCCAAGGAAAATTTAGATTCGTCTTGTGCTTGAGCAACAAAAGAGATAGTAAAGGCAGCTAAGGCTGCAAGAAATAACTTTTTCATTTTTTTATTATATTTTTTAAATAAATTTAATTATATGTACTTTCAAATACATAATTTATTACAAAACAATAAATTTCTTTTTTATTTTGATGTACAAAATTACATTCAATATTTTTATTTACCAAATATAATTCTATTTTTTTCTTTATTTTTTTATTAAAAGTAACGAAAATACAATATTATATTTAAAAAATGCAATACTATATCTAAATTTATAAAAAAACTCTTTACTATTATATAATAAACATAAAATACTTTTTAACAATAAAATAATATTTTATATCCATCAAACCAAATACAAAAACTATATAATTATCCATTTCAAAATTAAAAATCGGTTTGATTTATCTATATTTTTAAGTTGAATGATATAAGTTCCTTTAGCCAACGTTAATAATAAGTTTTGTAAATAATTTTCAATTTCATTGGCATTGATTTGAACATTGTTCATATTTTTTCCTTGCATATCCGTTAAAATCAATATTACTTTATCATTTTCCCAAGCGTATGGAATTTTGACATCAATATTATCGTGGCTCGGATTTGGATATATTTGAAAATTAGTTTCATTTTTGAGCGTCAAAATATTACTTAACTTAGTTTCTTGGTTTTGATAAATTTGTTTGATACGATAATACAAAATATCTTCGTTTTGTGTATAACTATAAAAATAAGTTTGGTTTTGATTGTTATTATAAGTTGCATCTTTAAAAAAGATAGTTTCAAAATCAACCAAATTTTTACTTTTTTGTAGTTCATACCCAATGGTTTGCTTTTCAGGCAATACATTCCAAGTCAAATTTTTAGCATTATTACCTGACAATATCAAGTCGTTTGTCGCCAAAGGAATCAACTGACTTCCCAAAGTCCAATGCGAAAAAGCATTTATTTGTCCTGTTTTGGTTACATTATTTGTGCTTGTATTTTGTGTTACATCTGAAAGCGTTTGCCAACCTGTTAAATTTGTCCAACGAAACATTTTAAAACCATCACTTTCTGAAATTGGACTTGGTATTTCTTCTTCTGAATAATTAATTTGAATATTTGTATTGGTAGGCGTTCCGACTAATTTATAAACTCTTCGAATACCTACAAATCCGCCTCGATAGTGCATACGTTCTATGTTTACATTATAACCTGTGGCATCACTCAAAATAATTCCCAAACCTGATACATTAGTAATTGTATTATTGACTGCTCGATTATTGGCAATAATTTTTCCACCTTGAGTAGCATCATCAATGGCGGTTTTATCTTTTACCAAATGTCCGTTAAAAATATCTTCACTCAAAGCACCCGCAGTTAATAAATCAATATTGTTATTATTCAAATCTAAATCTCCCAAAGTAATGGTAAGCAAATTGCTAACACTTATGTTAGTCAATAACCTCAAATCAATATTATTAGATTTATTGACAATTAGATTATAAAAATCTTCGGTAATGAGATTATTTTGCAATGTTTGTAAATTTGTACCATTAAAAGTAATATTTCTGTTGTTATGCGTAAAAGTTCCTCCGTTTCTTGTCCAATTTCCTCGTAATAAAAAACCATTACTTGCTGGCAATGTACTCAAAGTAAAGTTTCCACTTGTCATTAAAAAATCACCATTTACCTGAAAAATATCTCTATTTCCCCGCACAATCAGGCTACCATTCGCTATCGTAAAATCATTGCCAATATTGGTAGTAGCGGTTACTCCACCACCACTATAATCTACATTATTAAAATCTATTGTGCCATTGTTTACCACTAAATCCCCTCCGATATCCCAATTTTTATTGCCTGCGTCAGTTTTTCTAAAAATAGTTCTCCCTGTTGTGTTCATTGTAAAATCCCATACTTGAATGTCGGCAAAACCTGTTGCGTCAGAAGTGCGATTAAACACATAACAATCTCTTGAGAAAGGCTTAATGCTTGTCGAATTTTCGGTATTGTTCACAATATAATACCTTTCATATCGGGCTGATGTACCAATGTTTCCTGTGGCATTAATACTTGGAACGGTTTTATAAACAAAGCCTGTATTTCTTGTGATATAACCAAACCACGCAAAAGACGCAGGTCTTCCACCTATCACACTCCAAGGAATCGAAACCTCTCTGACATTCCCCGCACCATCAGCATAACTCCCAAAAAATGTAGTCGAACTTGACCAAGTATTGCTCCCTGTTGAGGTGCGATATTCTCTGTATGTATTCCTAAAAGCGATAAATAAATTGGCACGAAAAGGTAGTTCTGCAAAATTTGTGTTATCAAATATACTTCCTATGTTTGTGCCGTCTGCATTTGTACCACCATTTATGGGTTGAGTTGGATTTGTTTTTAAATACAAAATAGCCGTTTCATTCAAATCAGAATTTTGTATGGCAATATACAAATTTGTATTATCCCAAGTGAGATACCAATCTTGGTCAAAGTTTTGAGTATTACTATGGTTTCCATATTCATTTACACCAATATTTCCATTGATACTTGGCGTGTTAAATTGAGCTTTTAAAGAAAAAAAAAGTCCTAATAAAACTTGAAAAAGTACAATTTTAAAAATTGCATAAAGTATTGATGATATTACTTTCATATATTTATTTTATTGTTTTTATTGTTTTAATGTTATTGAAATTAGTTTTTATAGAAAAATAAAGAGATAAGTATTGTTTTTGTAAGGATACATTATTTCTTTATATATTTCTATTTACTTTTAATTTTCAGTACAAAACTAATGTATTTTTATAAAAATGCCAAATTTTTTTGTGATTTTTTTAAGATACTTACTATTTTTGTACCTATTTAAGCTAGTGGTATAGGCAAACATAATAGAGTGGCAAATTTCTTCTAAACTATGTTTTTTTCATAATCTAAAATTAGTAAGGAAAATCTGTCTTTTTTAATTTTTAACAAAAATTATCAAATTATGTCCAAAGTTTAATTTTTTTTAGAATGTAGTTTTTTCGATTTATTTTTTAAAAAAAGTATAAAAAATGTTTATCTTTGCGTTGTATTTGTAAATTAAATAATTAAAAATATGAAAGGAAGCAAAAAAAATGTAAAATATCCATATAAAACAATTTTAAAAATAAAAAAAGAATACCCTGATAGTTGGGTATTATTATTAAATGCAGTACGAAATCCAAAAAAAAGATTATCTTTTTTAGGAGGTGAATTTGTTTATGCTGATAAAGATAGAGAAAAGGTAGTGGATAAATGTGCCTCTCTAAAACATATTCATTCTGCCGCATTTGTTTATACAGGAAAAATTGTAAAACCTAAAAACACAATAATTTGTTTATGATAGAATTTCAATTAAACGATAAACTCGATTTGATGATATTTGAATGTACTTTGTTTCGTGTGGATAATGGCGAGGAATCCAGCATCAACTTAAATCTTGCACTTGATACAGGTTGCACTCAAACGATAATTATACCTCAATATATAAAAGCGGTTGGTTATGACATCAAAAGTGGAAAAAGATAGGTGTAACGACAGGCACAAAGACAGACCCTGCCATTGAATTAAAAGTACATATGTTGGATATTTTGGGGCATAGAATAAAAAATATAAAAATTGTATCAAAGTCGTTGCCTTTGGGTTTGGGTATAGATGGTTTAATCGGGTTAGATTTTTTTAGAATACTAAAAAAGCAGCTTTTAATAGATTTTGATTTACAATTTTTATCTTTATCATAAAATAAATAATATTTGAAATGCTAAAAAAAACTACATTCTTTTTTTAGAATGTAGTTTTTTCGATTTATTGTTCAAAAAAGTATAAAAAATGTTTATCTTTGCGTTATGAATTAAAATAAATTTTTAAAATTATGAAAGATAAAAATAAAATAAAACCAAAATACAATATTGTAAGTGGCGAAGAAATATTGAAAGCAGGTGGGGCTGAGGCTTGGGCAAAAAAGAATAACTATAAATTTTCTTTGGAAAATTATATTGGAAAAGTAAAACTTACGCCCAAATTAGAAAAATTAACCACTAAAATACTCTTAGAAGACTAATGGCAATACTTTATGACACCAATATTTTAGTAAATTAAACGATTAAAAATATGAAAAACGAAAAAGAATTTCCAAAAACCAAAAAAGCCATATTGGAAAATGCCCAAAATCCTGAGTGGTTGGAATGGAAACAAATACAAAAAAAAAATCCAAAAAAATGGGTAATGCTTGGCTACAAAGACAAATCCATTACTACCGCTCACATTTTGGGTGTTGCTGAAACTTTTGACGAAATAAATATTTTTCGTTCTAAATATAAAAGTTTTTTTAGTGATACAGGTTTGTATTTTGGTTTTTCTACCAAAAAAACTACGCTTACGAAAAGAAAAAAAAGAATGATTATTAGTTTAAAAGTAGTTGTAATAGAATGAAAGATAAATTAGAAATACCTTTTGTATTTTCCAAATATCAGATTTTTGATGTTTTAATAGATGAAGAAGAATATGTAGGTTATTTAGGTTTAGATTTCTTCAAAGATAAAAAATTTTGTGTAGATTTAGATAAAAAAATTATTTCATTGGAATAAAAAGAAAAAAACTACATTCGTTTTTTTAGAATGTAGTTTTTTTCGATTTATTGTTCAAAAAAGTATAAAAAATGTTTATCTTTGCGTTATGAACTAAAATAAATTTTTAAAATTATGAAAGATACAAAGAAAACAAAATCTAAATCAGTGCAAAAAAGTACTAATTTTGGAAAACTTAATATGGTATCAGCCGAAGAAATATTGGAGGCAGGAGGTACAAGTGCTTGGGCAAAAAAAATAAACTACAATTTTTCATTGAGAAAGTTTATAGGCGTTATAAAATTAACCCCTAAAATGGAACAATCTACTACTAAAATGCTTTTGAAAGACTAATGGATTTATTATACGATACTAATATTTTGATAGAAGCTGTAAAACTTTCTCAAAATGATGAAAAAGTATTTTGGAAAAAAGTAAATCCGCAACGTAAAAAAGAATTTATATCTGTTGTTACTTATGCAGAAATAAAAGTAATAACAATTTGTAATGCTTGGGGTAATAATCGCATTGAAAAATTAAATACATTGTTTGAAGAAATTCAAATCATTCCTATTTCTCCCAAGATTATAGAGGCTTATGTGGAAATAGATGTTTGCAGTCGTGGTAAACATTCTGAAATAGCAATTATGAAAGACAATCAAAAAATGAGTGCCATAGAAATGGGTAAAAATGATTTATGGATAGCTGCAACTGCTCATTCTTTATCTTGTCAATTAGTAACAACTGATGATGATTTTGACCATTTGAAAAATATTTTTATCGCTGTAAATAAAATTGATAGAGATAAAAATGGTGCTATCATTTTATAATAAAAAAAACTACATTCTTTTTTTTAGAATGTAGTTTTTTTATAACCATAATTTTTATATAAAAATGTTAAAATAAGTATTTTTATTGTTTTTCGACATTAAAATAAATAAATTTGCGCTAAGTTCTAAAAGTAAAAGAATAAAAATTATGCATTCAGTACCTTTATTGTTTTTCGAGAGCATCAGAAAAAAAAGAATTATCAAAGATAAAGATAATTTAGAAACTCTTTTTAATGAATTGAGAGATAAAATAGATTTTTTCTTATCTAAAAAAGATATTTTACTAAATGATTTTTGTACCAAAAATTTAGATTTTATTTTTAAATTGAGAGTGCAAGTTTTGGAATGGCTTGTTTTGAATGGTATTGATTTTGATGAAAAAGAATTTACAAATACTCTTTCAAACACAAATAACGATAATTCAAGCCATAAAATATTAAAAGAAAATATTTTTTTTGCTATAAGAGTATCAAGTAAAATATTTAAAAATATTGATGAAAGTAGTTTTTATTTTCCAAGATTTGATACTGAAATTAAAAATTTATCTTATTCGAGTGTTTTGTTTGCCTTTGATATGAATGTTATGGATAAGACTATTTTGAATAATATAAAAGGTTTTTTTAATTCTTCATTATCATTGGAATTGGGAATGATTATGGGCTATTTTGTAATGAATAATCAATTTAGCAATATAACTATTGACAAATCAAACGAATTAGCCAGATTTATTGCAAATAACTCACATAATTTTAGTGCGTTTGCAAAAATGTTAAATCCGTCTAAAAAACTCGAAAAAATAAATGACGTAGTTGCAGCGACAAAAGAACATCAAGAATTGGCAGAATTAGGCATAAACGACTATGCACAAAACTTAATAAAATATGACTTATAAACGTGGTGATGTCGTAAAAATAAATCTTGGAGATGTTAGCGAAGTAAAAGGACACGAACAAGCTATGGTAAGACCTTGTTTGATTATTAAATACTTGGAACATCATAATTTGGCAGTTATAATACCATTTTCTACCAATCAAAATTATAACCTTTCTTATTGTAGTGTTGAAATAGAAATACGACAAGGAAACGGTTTATCATCAATAAGTTATGCTTTGTGTCATCAAATAAGGACCGTATCAGCCGAGAGAATAATGCAAAAAAAAGGCGAATTAAATCAACTTGAAATAGAAAAAATAACAAGCGTATTACTTGATTTTTTGGATACAGAATAAACAAAAAAACTATATTCGTTTTGTTTAGAAAGTATCTTTTTGAAAAAAACAACTAAAAAACTTAACTTAAACACTGTATTTTTATGAGGCTTATGCCTTTTTTTATTTCTTAAAAAATTGATAGCAACTATAAATGGTAACATGCTTGCTTCAGGGTTGGGGGCTAAATAGTTACCTATTTTTTTGTTTTTATTTTTTGGTAAAAATTAGACGAAAAAAAACCACAAAAATTATTTTTAATTTTTGTGATTTTTTTTAACTATTATATGGAAATTTTTGGAAAGTTAAAGATTTTTGGAAAGTTGAAAAAACTAACTACCAAACAAAGAATCTACAAATTCCTCACGATTAAAGATTTGTAAATGCTCTATGCCCTCTCCTACTCCAATATATTTTACCGGGATTTTAAATTGGTCAGAAACTCCAATCACTACTCCCCCTTTGGCAGTTCCATCTAATTTTGTGATTGCCAAAGCCGTTACTTGAGTTGCTTTTGTAAACTCTTGTGCCTGAATGAAGGCGTTTTGTCCTGTACTTCCATCTAAAACCAATAAAACTTCGTGAGGCGCTTCGGGCATTGCTTTCTGAATTACTTTTTTTATTTTTGATAATTCATTCATCAAATTTATTTTTGTTTGCAAACGTCCTGCTGTGTCAATGATTGCTACATCAGCATTGGTTTCGATAGCTTGCTTGACCGTATCAAACGCCACAGACGCAGGGTCAGTGTTCATTCCATGTGAAATTACGTCTATTCCTACTCTTTCACCCCAGATTTTAAGTTGGTCAACTGCGGCGGCTCTAAAAGTATCACCTGCACCTAAGATTACTTTTTTTCCTGTGGTATGAAATCTATGGGCTAATTTTCCGATGGTAGTTGTTTTTCCTACGCCATTTACACCGACTACCAAAATAATATATGGTTTTTTATCTTGAGGAATATCAAAATTTTCAAAATTAGTAAGATTATTTTCTTCCAATAATTTTCCAATTTCACTTTTTAATATTTTATCCAATTCAGATACGCCCAAATATTTATCTTTTTTAACCCTTTCTTCTATCCTCTGAATGATTTTGATAGTTGTTTGAGGACCAACATCTGCTGAAAGCAATGTCATTTCTAATTCATCAAGCACTTCTTCATCGACGACCGATTTTCCTGCGACTGCTTTTGCGAGTTTAGAAAAAAAGTTTGTTTTTGTTTTTTCTAAACCTTGATTTAAGACTTCTTTATTTTTTTCGCCTTCTTTATTTTTTTTTGAGAAGAAACTAAATATTCCCATAATTGTAATTGTCTTTTAAATTGTTTTTAATGATGCTATAAAAAATAATTTTTGATTAATTTTTATTCATCTTCCTCATCATTTTCGAGGTCTTTTTTCCTTCTTTCCGCCATTTTTCTACAATCCAATTCTACTTCCATATCTTCAGGTTTTTCAAAACTACCTTTGGGGTATTTTTGCCTAAGTTCTGGGTCTGCGTATATTTTTGTAAAAAATTTAGCCCACAAAGGTAATGCCAAAACCGCTCCTTGTCCGTTACCTATATCTAAAAAACGAGTATGTTTTGTATCACCACCTACCCAAGCACCTGCCGCCAAGTTGCGTGTGTATCCCATAAACCAAGCATCAGCATTTAATTGTGTTGTGCCTGTTTTTGCCCCAATTTCATTTCCTTTTGTGATTGGGTCGCCGGGAGTTCCATAACTATTCACTGCCAAAGAAGTGCCGCCCGGTTCTGAAAGCGAACCCATTAACATATAATTCATTTGATAGGCTAATTCTTCACTGACTACTTGTTTGGGTTGTGGATAAAAATCAATAATTGTATTGCCTTCTTTGTCTTCGATTCTGGTTACAAAATTGGGCAAAATTCTTTTTCCACGATTGGCAAATACAGAATAAATACCTGTCATTTCAAAAATAGAAGCATCTTCTGTTCCCAAACATATTGCTAAATTATCTTGTAACTCACTCGTAAAACCTAATTCTTTTGCAAATTTGATAGTAGATTTTGCGCCAATATTATTAATTAATTGCACTACGATTGAGTTAGTAGAAGTGGCTACGCCTTGTCTTAGATTCATCATCGCACCTGACCAGCCTCCACTCGAATTTTTAGGTGTCCAATTACCAATCGTAATCATTTTATCTTGTAATTGTGAGCAAGCAGTATAACCATATTCTAATGCCGCTGCATAAACAATTGGTTTGAAAGTAGAACCGGGTTGTCTTTTTCCTAATTTTACGTGGTCATATTTGAAATGTTTAAAATCCACACCTCCAACCCAAGCCCTGATATGCCCTGTTTGAGGCTCCATCGCCATAAAACCTGCTTGCAAAAAGTGTTTATAATAACGAATTGAGTCCATTGGAGTCATGGTAGTATCTTTTTCACCTTCCAAAGTATAAACGCGCATTTTAACAGGCGTATTCATAGCGTTTTTGATTCGTTCTTTGTCGTTTCCGTATTGTTCGACAATTTTTTTATATCTATCACTTTTTACAGATTCTTTTTCGATAAAATCTTTTACTTCCACACCATTATCATCTACCCAAGGGTTTCTACCATACATTTTCCAATAATTGATAAAATGTCTTTGTTTTTCTCTCATGTGTTCTTGGGTTGCTTCTTCTGCATACCTTTGCATACGCGAGTCTATGGTGGTGTGAATACGTAAACCTTCTTTGTATGGGTCTCTTTTGTTGTCTTTTCCCCATTGAACGAGCCATTTTTGTAGTTCTGACCTAAAATAAGGCGCGATACCTGTTTCGTGGTCTTCTTTTCCTCGTCTGATTTCGATAGGTGTTTTTTTGAGGAAAGCACTTTGAGTAGCAGTAATAAATTTATATTTTTCCATCTGTTCAATGACGGTATTTCTCCTTTCTTTTGATTTTTTTGGATTGCTGATAGGATTATACATACTTGGAGCTTTCAACAAACCAACCAAAACTGCGGCTTCTTGTACGTTCAATTGGGTTGGGTGCTTGCTAAAAAAAGTTTTGGAAGCAGTATAAATTCCAAAGGCATTATGTCCAAACTCAACGGTATTGAGATACATTTCTAAGATTTCTTTTTTGGTATAACTTCTTTCGATACGCACAGAAGTAATCCATTCTTTTGTTTTGACAATCAAAGTACGCAATCCCGGAACGGCATATAATTTTCCCTCACTTTCTTTTGCTCTCATTCGGAACAAATTTTTGGCTAATTGTTGAGTCAGCGTACTTCCCCCACCACTACCACCAAAAGTAGAAACGACACGTATCAAAGCCATCAAATCAATGCCTGAATGTTCTTCGAATCTAATATCCTCAGTAGCCACCAACGCATTAATCAAATAAGGTGAAATTTCTTCGTAGCTCACAGGAGTACGATTTTCTCGGTAATATTTTCCCATCAAAATACCATCGGCAGAAAAAACTTCTGTGGCTTGTTCATTTTTAGGGTTTTCTAATTCTTTAAAGCTTGGAATTTCACCAAATAAGCCTAAAAAATTATAGTTAACCGCCAAAAAATATAAAAATACAAAAAGCATTAGACTGCTAAATGTTGTCCAAATCCAAAAAATAACTTTATAATATCTTCCTCTCATATATTTTTAATTAGAATGTATGTTTTTAATTTTAATAATTTTAGTTTTTTTAATCCCCAGCCCCAAAAGATGAAAATAAATACTTCAATAAAGTTTGAAATATCAATAGACTTAGTTTTTACTTTATAAAACTACTTAAACCTTTCTTGTAAAGTTGAGAAGTAATAAACATCATAAATAATACTATTTTTGAAAAAATAACCATAATCACAATTATTTTACTGCAAATTTATTTATTTTTTTTGAAAATAAATAAATTTATTCACTTTTTATTTGCCTGATTTACGTCTATTATCTTCTTTACACAACATTTGGCAATTGTCCGAGTTAGTTTTTCCTCCTGAGTGCCAAGGCGTTATATGGTCTGCTTCCATTTCTTCTATTTTAAAATTTTCTTTGCAGATAGAACAAACTCCTTTTTGCCTTTCATAAGATTCTCTTTTTTGATTATCACTAAATGCACGTATATTTAGATGTTTTTCTTTTCTACTCAAAACGTAGGCATAAATTCCTTTTTTATTTGTTACGTCCTCGTCTTGCATTAGTTTTGTTACTTCGTCTTCTAACTTTTTTGGGTTAAATTTTCCACTTTTAAACTCGTTATAAAGAAATCCCCACTCTACCCCTTTCATTTCTTTACGATATTTCATGAAAGTTTCTTTTGTCCATTTTATCACACTTTGAAAATAAAGCCAAAGTTCGTTAGCATTGGGTTCGTGTTGATGTGTTGCCATGTAGTCTTCAAGTTCGCCTCCTGAAATCCAATCAATAACAGTTTCTAAATATTCTTGTCTGATTGCCGAACCATTAAGATAATCGCTGCCAATTTTAGAAGCGACACATCCATTTTTACTAAAATAACGTTTAGCATCGGAAACCCATTTACCTGTATAAACTGCGTTTCGTAATTCTTGTTCAGTAAGTTTTTCTCCTGCAATGTTGATGGTCTTGAACCATTCTAATTTTTCGCTTTCTGTTCCACTACACACATAAACCATTAATTTATAGTTTAAAATCTTTTCTTTTTCATCTTTTTTTAGGTTATGAAAATATCGATTTTGATAAGCGAAAACACCATCTACATATTGGCAAATCGAGATAGTTCTTTGTTGCCCATCTATTACTTCAAAAGTAATATCAATAAGTTCATACTTTCCATTTTCACGTAATGCCCAATACATCACATTCAAAGGGAAGTTTTTGAAAATGGTATTAATAACTGCCTCTCGTTGTTTATCCTTGTATATAAATTCTCTTTGATAAGGTGGTCTAATATCCAATTTACCTCCATACCCAACAACACCATTTTCGGCATTATCTTCATAACCATTTGTAAGTTCTTTTATGGTAATTTCTTTCAGTTCTATATTCATAAGGTTTTATTTTTTACGATTATTCTTGCGTAAATACTTGTATATAATTGTCCTGTTTCTGCATCTTTGAAGGCAGGTTTTTCGTCCTTTTTAGGATTATATAGTTTGTATAATGTACCCTTTGCGTTATAGGTAAATTTTCCACTTGGCTTTCCATTTTTATCAAGAATTTCCATTTTTCGATTAGAAGTAAAATCAATCGAGCCAATTATTCCAAGCGCTAATATTTCAAACTGTTCAGGATTGTATTTATCTAAAAAAGTGATAGGAACTCCTATCAAACCTTTATAATCTGATGGTATTTCGCTAGTTTTATCTACATTGATAGCATCATAATTTTGATAAGTTGGGAATTCTTCAGGTGTATATTGTTTAAAAAGCATCAACTCTTCGTGTCGTTTTTTAATATCAAGATTAGTAAACCAATGCACTCCCGAAACTCTAATCATTCCTTCTTTATGATTGCCAGCAGTTGCATAGTCTTCATATTGCGTATTTATAAAATGACTTGCACCTCCAGTAAACCCAAAACCTAACCAAAGTTTATCTTCTTTGATGAGTTTAAAAATTTCTTTGTAGGTAATAGCATTTTGGTGTCCGACAATTAGAAACTTTTTATCATATTGTATCAGTTGTGTTACATACTCGCGAAAAAGAGAAAATGGTGGATTTGTTACCACAATATCTGCTTGTTTCAAAAGTTCGATACATTCTGGCTTGCGAAAATCACCATCACTTTGCAAATTTTTTATGTGAGTTTTTGCATAATTGGGTACATTTTCAATCATTTCTCCATTGTATTCTATAGAAACTGCCTTCTCTTCGAGATGCTGACTAAATAAATCAGGATTTGTATTTTTATAACAAGTAGCAATCAGTTTTTTCAACCCTAAAAACTCAAAATTGTAAGCAAAATAATGAAAAAAATTGCTAACACGCGGGTCATCACAATTACAATATATTACTTTATCTTTAAAGTGTCGTCTGTAATGTTTTAACTCTTTTTCTATGTCAGTGAGTTGTGTATAAAACTCATCTTTTTTGCCTATTTTGGCTTTGTGTAGATTATTATTTTTTGATGTTGTTTCCATTTGCTTTTTATTTTACTGCAAATTTATTTATTTTTTTTGAAAATAAATAATAAAATAAAATATTTTATAAAAAAAATCATAAGCAATAAAAAAAGTGCATTTTTTATCTCCACACTTGGCGTATTTGTCTTACAAAAATAGAAAAATTATTGAAAAAAGAAAATTATAAATAAATAATTTGAAAAAAAATATTTGAAAAAAATATCTATTGTATTAGAATTTATGCTTACATTTGCAAACAAAACAAAAAATTAGCACAAAAAAATGTTTCAAATACAAATACAAAACCAAGATTTTAACTTTGAAAATACAGAAGAAGGAATTAAAATCAATCAAAAATTACTCGATTTAGATATTTTTGAACTCAAATTAAATCAATCTTATCATATTTTACATCAAAATCAATCTTATAATGTTGATATTTTGAAAGCAAATTATGCTGATAAAGTTTTTTCAGTCAAAATAAATGGAAATATTTATGAAATTAATGCTAAAAATAACTTAGATTTATTGTTAGCAAAAATGGGAATGGATAAACTAACAGAAAATAAAACAGAAAACCTAAAAGCACCCATGCCCGGTTTGATTGTAGAAATAAAAGTAACCGAAGGACAAAACATTAAAAAAGGAGAACCTATTTTGATATTGGAAGCAATGAAAATGGAAAACATTTTAAAATCCCCTGCTGATGCCACTATTAAAAATATTCGTATCAAAAAAGGTGAAAATGTAGAAAAAAATCAAATATTAATAGAATTTTAAAAAAAAATCTTATTTTTATTCTCATTTTCAATATTGATTTTTTACATTTGCAACAAAATTAAAATATTTATATAAAATAAACAAATATTTATTCGCTTATGAAAGCAACTGATATTCAAAGTTTAATAGATTTTATTTCTAAAGCTGGACTTGATGAAGTAAGTATAGAAACCGAAAATCTAAAATTAAGTGTAAAACGTTATTCTCAAATAACCAACGTAGCACCCGCAAATATTATCAATTCTACTCCTGTGTACATACCGCCTGTGCAAGCACAAGTATCTGCACCTGCCCAAACACAAGCAGAAACTAAAGAAGTAGCCAAAGAAGCAAAATTAGACACAAGTAATTTATTGACGATAAAATCACCAATGATTGGTACTTTTTATCGCACTCCTACTCCTGACTCTCCTGTTTTTGTCAATGTTGGAGATGATGTAAAATCAGGGCAAGTTGTTTGTATCATCGAAGCCATGAAATTGTTTAATGAAATTGAGTCAGAAGTGGCGGGCAAAATCGTAAAAGTATTGGTAGAAAATGCAACTCCTGTGGAATATGACCAACCCTTGTTTTTGGTAGAACCTAAATAATTTTGATGTTTTTTTGGAATTTTATCTAAACAAAAATCAAATATATATTTATAATAGAACCTTTGACTCAAAAAAAATTGTATGTTCAAAAAAATTCTAATTGCCAATAGAGGCGAAATTGCGTTGCGAATTATTCGCACTTGTAAAGAAATGGGTATCAAAACGGTAGCCGTTTATTCTACTGCTGATAAAGATAGTTTGCACGTTAGGTTTGCTGATGAAGCCGTTTGTATCGGAAAACCTGCTAGCAAAGATTCTTATTTGAATATTCCGCATATTATTGCTGCCGCTGAGATTACAAATGCTGATGCTATCCACCCAGGTTATGGTTTTTTATCTGAAAATTCTAAATTTTCAGCTATATGCCAACAAAATGGTTTTAAATTTATTGGAGCAACTCCCGAACAAATTGACCAAATGGGTGATAAATCAACTGCCAAAGATACAATGAAAAAAGCAGGCGTGCCTATTATTCCCGGTTCTGATGGCTTATTAGAGTCTATCGAAGAAGGAAAAAGAATCGCCAAAGAAATAGAATATCCTGTGATTATCAAGGCAACTGCTGGCGGAGGAGGACGTGGTATGCGTATCATCAAATCTGAAGACGAATTTGAAAAAGCGTGGAACGAAGCCAAACAAGAATCAGGAGCGGCTTTTGGAAATGATGGTTTATATCTCGAAAAATTTGTAGTAGAACCAAGACATATCGAAATTCAAATCGCAGGTGACCAATTTGGAACAGTTTGTCATTTGTCTGAAAGAGATTGTAGTATTCAAAGAAGGCATCAAAAATTAGTAGAAGAAACGCCCTCACCAATTATGACTCCTGAACTGCGAAAAGCGATGGGTGAAGCCGCTATCAAAGCCGCCGCCTCTATCAAATATGAAGGAGTTGGAACGATTGAGTTTTTGGTAGATAAATATGGGAAATTTTATTTTATGGAAATGAATACACGTATTCAAGTAGAACACCCCATTACCGAAGAAGTTACAACTTTTGATTTGATAAAAGAACAAATTAAAATCGCCGCAGGAATCGCTATCTCAGGTAAAAACTATGAGCCTCAACTACACGCTATAGAATGTAGAATCAATGCCGAAGACCCTAAAAATAACTTCCGTCCAAGTCCAGGAAAAATTACAAATTTGCATATCCCAGGTGGGCATGGTATTCGCGTGGATAGTCATATATACGCAGGTTATACAATCCCTCCGAATTATGATTCAATGGTTGCAAAACTTATTGTCAGTGCGCAAACCAGAGGCGAAGCTATTATCAGAATGAAACGTGCTTTGCAAGAATTTGTCATCGAAGGGGTAAAAACGACTATTCCTTTTCACTTAAAATTGATGGACGACCCAAAATTCAATGAAGGAGATTTTACGACTAAGTTTTTAGAAGATTTTGATTTTTCTGATTTGGATCAATAAGAATTTTGATATGATAACAGACTTATCACAAAAAAAATTGTAGGACAAATTAAAAACTTATCCTACAATTTTTTTTTAAATCTAATTAAATACAAAACCAAAAAAAATTACGATTTTGGAGTAATAGTTTCTGTTTTTTCAGCTTCGTTTTGGATATTTGTGCCTGTGTTACCAATAATCAAACGATTACTTCTATCATAAGAAAAATAGCTCCACATCCAACTAAAAAATACTAATAACCTATTTCTATAACCCACCAAAGACATCAAATGCACAAACATCCAAATAAACCAAGCAATAAAACCTTGAGTTTTAAACTTGCCCATTTCAACTACTGCACGATTTCTACCGATGGTCGCCATAGAACCTTGATTAAAATATTTAAAAGGTTTGAGTGGTTTTTTTTCCATAATTTTTTTAATATTTTTAGCAATTAACTTTCCTTGTTGCATAGCAGGAGGAGCCATTTGCGGATGCCCACGTGGATAATCTTCTGAAACCATCGAAGCCACATCACCCAAAGCAAAAATATCATCATATCCTTTCACTTGGTTAAATTCATTGACGCTATAACGATTGCCTTTAGCAACTGCCTCAGGATTTAAACCTTCTAAAACACAACCTGTAACGCCTGCCGCCCAAATCAAATTTTGTGTAACTAATTTTCGTCCATCGCTTAACTCTGCTGTATAACCATCATAAGATTTTACAGAGGTATTGGTATGCACCCTTACTCCCATATTTTCTAAAAATTTTTGTGCTTTTTGACCAGCAGGTTGTGCCATGCCATTCAGAAGGCTTGGACTTGCCTCTATCAAATCCACGTCCATTTTTTTCAAATCTAATTCTTTATAATCAGTAGGAAAAACGTGATTGCGTAGTTCTGCCAATGCTCCTGCCACTTCAACGCCTGTCGGACCTCCACCCACGACCACAAAATCAATTAAACTATTGAGTTTTGCTTCATCTTCTACCAATAAAGCCTGTTCAAAATTATTGATAATTCGGTTACGTAATCGAATAGAATCCTCAATTGTTTTCATTGGAAGAGAATTTTGAGCGATGTCTTTTGCTCCATAATAATTAGTAGTTGCTCCTGTGGCAATCACTAAAAAATCATATTCCAGCACTCCGATAGATGTTTCGATATATCTTTCTTCTGGATTTACTTTTTTTACTTCTCCTAATCTAAAATAAAAATTTTTTTGATTATCAAATTTTTTTCTAAAAGGATATACGATTGAGTTCGTTTCCAAACCTGATGTCGCTACTTGATAAAGCAAAGGCTGAAAAGTATGATGATTATGTTTATCAAATAAAACCGTTTGCACTTCAACTTTTTTCAACGCTTTTGCTAATTCTAATCCACCAAATCCACCGCCAATAATCACTACTCTTGGTTTACCAATATTAGGAATACGAGTTTGTTTTTGATTTTCCATGATGTGTTTTATGTTTTTTTATTACTAAGGTAAATAATATTTGGCAAAGATAGTTTTTTTTTAGGTAAATACAAATAAAAAAGAATAAAATTTGTAAAAATAGTTAAATTATACTTGTTTAAAAATTAATTTCAAACAAGTATAATCATTGAATTGATGGCAATTAAATTTAGAAAAATAAGAATTATAAAAAAATTACAAAGGAATATTTCCATGTTTTTTCTTTGGTAAATTGACAACTTTATTTTCTAACATTTCGAAAGCACGTATTAATTTATAACGTGTTTCTTCGGGCATAATTACTTCATCAATATATCCTCTGTGTGCGGCACGATAAGGTGTAGCAAATTTTTTGGTATATTCTTCTACTTTTTCTTGTAATTTTTCGGTTGGATTTTCTGCTTCTTCAATTTCTTTTTTGAAAATAATTTCGGCTGCACCTTTTGCACCCATCACCGCAATTTCAGCAGTTGGCAATGCGTAATTCATATCTGCCCCAATATGTTTCGAATTCATAACATCATACGCACCTCCGTAGGCTTTACGTGTGATGACAGTGATACGTGGCACAGTTGCCTCACAAAAAGCATATAATAATTTTGCACCATTGGTGATAATTCCGTTCCATTCTTGGTCTGTCCCCGGTAAAAATCCCGGTACATCTTCCAAAACCAACAAAGGAATATTAAAACTATCACAAAAACGCACAAATCTTGCTCCTTTTGTACTTGCATTAATATCCAAAACACCTGCCAAAACCGCAGGTTGATTGGCTACAATGCCAATACTTCTTCCTGCCAATCGTGCAAAACCTACAATCATATTTTCTGCAAAATTTTTATGAATTTCTAAAAAAGTTCCTTCATCTATAATTGCCTCAATGATTTCTTTCATATCATAAGGTTGATTTGGATTTTCAGGAATGATTGTATTGATAGCAGTTCTTAATTCTGCATTTTTATTTTTGAATTGATAAGGTAATTTGGGTGCTTCTTCTTCACAATTTTGAGGAATATAACTCAATAAATTTTTTAAAGTTTGGATACAAACTACTTCATTGGCACACGAAAAATGTGTTACACCGCTTTTAGTGCTGTGCGTAGAAGCACCACCCAATTCTTCAGAAGTTACTTCTTCGTTGGTTACGGTTTTGACAACTTTCGGACCTGTTACAAACATATAAGATGTATTTTCGACCATCATAATAAAATCCGTAATCGCAGGCGAATACACTGCACCACCTGCACAAGGTCCCATAATGGCAGAAATTTGAGGAATAAGCCCTGATGCTAAAGTATTTTTATAAAAAATATCAGCATAACCTGCCAATGAAAGTACACCTTCTTGTATTCTTGCCCCACCCGAATCGTTCAATCCAATCAGGGGCGCTCCATTTTTCATTGCCAAGTCCATAATTTTGCAGATTTTTTCTGCATAAGTTTCTGACAATGAACCACCAAAAACCGTAAAATCTTGTGAAAAAACATAAACAGCCCTTCCGTTCACAGTGCCATATCCTGTAACCACACCATCACCCAAATAATATTCTTTATCTAAACCAAAATCTTTGCATCTGTGCATCACAAAACGCCCAATTTCTTCAAAACTTCCTTCGTCCAACAACAATTCGATGCGTTCTCTTGCGGTCAATTTATTTTTTTTGTGTTGAGAATCAATACGGTTTTGTCCACCACCTAACAATGCTTCTGCATTTTTGCGTTGCAATTCATCGAATTTATCTTGATGTGTGTTATTTTCTTTCATTTTTATTTATTTTTTGTTTTTTCAAAACTTTTGCAAAACTAAAAATATTTATCATAAAAAACAATTAATTCTTTAAATAATCTTGTAAATTTAAAATATTTGTAACTATTGACGTATTTTTGGTGGAAACGTCCATATTTGCACAAAAAACATATCAATAGTTATGATTTTTTTTAAATTAGAGTGCAATTTCTTAAATATTTGTTAAAAAAATCAAAAAATATTATAAAATTAAAAGAGCATTTCCAAAGTTCAAACGATATTAGTGAAAATAAATCTAAAAATTAGAAATTTTTTTTGACTTAGCAATACAAAAAATAAAAAAAATACTTAATTTTGCACAAAAATAAAGAGCAATCATTGCTTTTAATCTTATGAACAATATAGACGAGTATCGAAGTTTGATGTCCCAACCGCAAAAAGTGGTCATCACTACTCACCAAGTTCCTGATGCTGATGCATTAGGCTCAAGCCTTGCTTTAAGCCGTTATTTATCAAAATTAGGACATCAAACCAAAGTAATCACGCCCACTGAATATCCAAGTTTTTTGGATTGGCTACCTAAACCAAACGAAGTAATTGTATTTAATTCAGAAAATAAAACAATATGCGAGGAGCAATTTGATGCCGCAGATGTTATTTTTTGTTTAGATTTTTCTTCTTATCATAGATTGCAAGAATTAGAAAAATATCTTAAAAATACGAGTGCAAAAGTGGTTTTAATTGACCATCATCTCCACCCAAACGTAATAGCAGATTTTGAAGTTTGGCAACCAGAAGCCGCCGCAACAGCAGAACTTATCTATCAATTTATAGAAGATATGGGCGACAAATCGTTAATCGATACTCATATTGCTGAAGGAATTTATGCAGGCTTGGCAACAGACACACTTTCTTTCAAATTAGGCACAACCACTCCTGATGCACACAAAATTGCGGCTAATTTAATACAATTAGGGCTTGATTCTGCCAAAATTCATCGATTGATTTATGATAATAATAGAGTAGAAAAAATTAAATTTTTAGGATATATATTGCAAAATAAATTGGTGCATCTCCCTGAGTTTAAAACAGCTTATTTTATAATTACTGCTGAAGAATTAAAAAGATTTGGCATGGGCTTGGGCGATACCGAAGGTATTGTTAATTATGCTTTATCCATAGAAAATATTGTTTTAGCGGCTATTATTATAGAAAGAGCAGAATATACCAAACTTTCTTTGCGTTCTATCGCTCAATTTCCTGCCAATGAAGTAGCTGAAAAATATTTTCAAGGCGGAGGACATCGCAATGCCGCAGGCGCAAATTGTGCTGAAAATAGTCAAGAATTAGAAAAGAAATTTTTAGATGTATTGAATATTTATCAAAATCAATTATTGAATAGTTAGACTCAAAAATCAAATGTATGTTATTCTTATACGATAGAAAATCTTTTTTTTATCTATTTTATAACGCAAATTGATTAAAAATATGTGTTTTCTAATTTATATCCATCATTTTCGTAAGCAATATACGCAGGAAAAAGTCCTCTATGAAGTACCAGTGTCATTATGTTAAGGATTTTACTAAAAATTGTACCAACAAACTTTAGCCTATTGTGATTATTTTTGGAAACAACAGGCTAAAGCCTTTTGGTACATTTTTTCTTAACTTAATGGCTGTGGTAAGGACATAGACAATGGCTATGACTTTATTCCACAACAATTTTCCTCACTACACGCATATTATTTTGAATAATATGAACAAAATAGATACCTTTTGGTAATGATTTGATGTTTATACTCGTTGAATTGCTTGTTTCATTATTTTTTATCAAACTATTGCCTTGTAATGTAAAGATTTCATACACAAAACCTTCTTTTGATGTTTTGATATTGATATTTTCATTGCTTGGATTAGGATAAACATTGACAATATTTTCACTTCCTTTGATAAAAATTATATTTGAATAACTAAATTCTCCATTAAAATCAATTTGTTTGAGGCGATAATAAGCATCATCACTATTTTGAGCGTTCAATTGATAGTTTTTGATGTTATTAGAATTGCCCGCACCGTCCACAAAAGCAATTTTAGTAAAGTTTTGTGCATTTTTACTTGTTTCTATTTCAAAACCTTTGTTATTTATCTCTGTGGCAGTTTTCCAAGTGAGCAACACATTATTTTCATCTCTCCTCTCTCCTCTAAACTCTAAAAGAGTAATCGGTAATGGCGAACTTCCACTACTGGAAATGACAAACTCGCTGAACCCATCGATGCCTGTGAACTGCACTATGCCTGTGCTGGCATTGGCACTGCTTCCATTGATAACGCTACTCCACGCACCGCCTGAGTTCGAAGAGCGTTTGTTGAGTTTCAGGTTTGAGGGTGTAGTGGCATCTCCTGCGCTTACCTGCCCCGCACCCAGCACGAAAGTAGCCGTAACGTTCAAGCCTGTGTTAGTTCCACCATAGTTGTTGATAACCCAATAATATTTGGTATGCACGCTGTTTGCGCCACTTACCTGCGTGCCTGCAGGCAAGCCTTCCAAACGCGAAGCAACAACATTGCCCCCGTTGCTATTGCCAAAGTTCAGCGTAATGCCTGTGCCTGTGAAGGAATAGTCTGTTCCTGCGGTGGGTGTGCCTATTGTGAAACTCACTCCTTTGCTCACATTCGCACCCGAACCTACACGGATAGGCGTGTTTTGGAAGGTGGCAGGTTTATTGCCTACCCAATCGTTGGCAAAAGTAGCGTTGTTATCATTGAATTGGTAATAATTCGCCAAGCCTGTAGCCCCTGTAGGCAAGGTAAGGTGCATATTTTGGCGAATTTCGTCTGCTGTACGGGCTATACTCCAAAAACGTACTTCGTCTATCTCGCCTGCCCAATATTCATTCCCTATTCTAAAATAATCGGTGGGTGGATACGCACCTAAGTGAAAACTGGCTACGGTTTTACCATTCACATAAACACTCATGGTATTGGCTACATCAATGGTATGAGCTACGTGTACCCACGTTCCTAACGGCATCAAAACGCCTATATCCACGATATTTATTCCTTCATGCCAAACAATTAACTTGCCTACATGGTCTATGAACAATCCATAACCTCCCGTCAGAGGATTGCCATGATAAAATATCAAGGCACGTTGTCCTGTAGGGGGCAAGGCATTTTGTTTTATCCAAGCCTCTGTCGTAACATTGATTGGCACACTCGAAAGCACGCTACTTGTGATAGCATATTGATTGATGCCATTCAGTTTCAGGGCATTGCCTCTGCGTTCGGTGGGCGAGGCATTGTCGTATATCACAATGGTGAAAGGATAGCTTTGCTCACAGCCTCCTGCCACATTGCGGAGCGTCAGCACAAAGTCAAACGTGCCAAGCGTGGTATTGGTAGGCAAGCCTACTGTGATAGGCGAACCCGCAAGTGGCGCATTGTTCACTGCCACGAAGTTAGGCAAGTTCGAGCTGAGGCTGTAATGCGTAGCTGTACCACTCGTGAGCGTATAAGGCACTTGGAACAAAGCACTGCCTACCAACACATTGAGCGTGTTGTTCACTGTAGCCACCATAGAGGTAGTAGTCCATTGCGCATAGAGCGTTACATTCTCGGCAGGCAAGACGAGCATACTGCCCACTGCATAGCTCGTGCCTGTGCCATTGGCTTTGGTGTTCCAGCCTACCAAGCAGTAGCCAGCCCTCGTAAGCGTGCCTGCACCCAATACAGTAGCCGAAGCCCCTTCGATGTATCGCGTGTTGTCGGTAGGCAAGTTCCCGCCTGTGCGGTCAGGAGCTAAGTACGCGATGCCATACTGATAGCGATAACGCAGGTAAGGATAGCCATCATTTTTAGCAGGGTCTATGCCCCACACATTCGTAAAATCCCACCCTGCACTCGTAAAGGTGGAGGCAGTTTTCATCTCGGCCTCCGTCTTGGGCGTGGACGAGGTTGATGTAAGCGTACCGATGTTCTGATGGAAATTTGCGTTGAAATTAACATTATAAATGTTACCCGCAATGGAATTCATGTAAGGATTATGTTCAGGAGTAACTGTGTAATTTCGCTCAATATATCCATTCGAAGCCGCATCTATTAATCCACCACCTATATAGTCAAAGGTCACATCTGTATTAGCGACACCATTGAACACGGATACTCGTGCAAAGCAATCTTGTATTGATGCTAGTGAGCTCGTTCCAACCATTCCTCCTACGCCACCTAGGCCTGTTGATAGTATATGGATAGGGCTTCCTTTTGCATAACACCTCGTAAAACCACCCTCATAATGTCCTACTAACTTTCCTACCGCTTCTGTATCAACTTGGACTTTTCCGCCTTCTACATAGCACTCTGTTATATTTGATAGACCTCCCACTCCATACCCTATTAGCCCTCCAACACCGGATTGCCCCAGAACTCCTGCTACGTCAATCTCTACCCCCACGCGGTTGATGGTAGCAGGTGCTTGTATAAATCCAAACAATCCAATGTTTTCTTCATAATGTCGGTTTATTTTCAAGCCCTTTATCTTCTTGTAATTCCCATCAAACCCTCCTACAAATCGATTGCCATAAGCTCCAATGGGCAACCAAAAAGCTCCGCCATTGTACCCATACCCATTCGGCGCAAGGAAAGCCGTAAGGTCAATGTCAGCAATGAGTTTGTAGTGGGCACTCATGTTGGTACGTACATGATGCAGTTGTTCGGCATTGCTTATCAGGTAAGGGTTGGCAGGGGTGCCATCTCCACCTTCATTTACGCGCACCCATTCAGGATAGAGTACAAGATTTTGCGTAGGCATGGGGAGCGTATTGTAGTAGCGCGTGCCTGAGCCATCAGGGGCTGTATTCCAATGATAACTCAAATAACCCGGTTTGCTCAGACTCGCCATGGGGAATGGAAAAGTTACAGGGATACCTGTAAAATAAACTGTACTATCTACCGGAGGCATTCCACTCGTACTGCCCGTTCCCATGTAGGTAACTGTTAGTGCGGGAATCCACTGCACATAAAGCGTAACATCAGAGGCAGGCAAGACTAAACTGCTCCCAAATTCATAGCTCGTACCGCTTCCATCGGGTTGTGTATTCCACCTGCCTGGCGCAAACCCTGTTTTGAATATAACGCCATAGGCATTTTGCACAGGCGCGCTCTGCCCCGGTAAATAGCGGGTGGGCTGTGTAGGAGGCGTACCGCTTGTGTGTCCGTTGCCGTTGTAGATGATGGTGTAGGTGGGCAACCAGTCCGCATAGAATGTAATGGTAGTAATATCCGCAGGGTTGAACGAAAGAACAGCACCCCCATAATATAATGTACCCGAACCATTGGCTTGTGTATTCCAGCCTGTTTGAATGAAATTGGTGCGGGCAAGTGTGCCCCCTCCTGCAAGCGTCATCGCGATATAAGGATATACATGGTATTTGTCTGGAGGTAAGCCACTTGTATTGCCATTGCCCAAATATACAATGGTAAGCGTTTCATCTGCCAAAAAAGGGCGTGAATTGTTGTAGGAGCTATGCCTGAGCCAAATGGTATCAAAATTCCAAAAATCTGTTGTTTGCAGTTCGGTTAGGGTAATCGGCACACCACTTGCGGAGAAGTTAATGCCTGAAGTAGTAGCATCCCAATACGCATCAGTAGCGGACACTGTAGCACCCAAATCCCAACCTATCAGCCCGCCTTTGAAAGGATTTGCGGAGGCACTGTTGGTCATGGGGCAACTGGCATAGACTTTATTGAGCGTAACATTGGAATTGGTCGTACCAATGATACCTCCCAACTTATCAGGCGAGGCAGCTGAAAGTTCGCTACGCAGGCTTCCCGCAAAGTAACAATCCTGAATAGTGGTAGTGGTAGCCTGTCCCACAATACCACCCAAAGAAGACTCTTGGTAAGATTTGTAAGAATTATCGTCTGTGAGCAACATTGTGCTGGAACAATGCCTGATGATGGTCTGGTTTGCTGAACCTACGATGCCCCCGCCTCTTGCACCTGGTGCAATGACTGTGCCTCGACTATGGCATCTTGTAATTTTGCCTATCGATACACCCGCGATACCTCCCACACTTCCGAAAGATCCTGTTGCACTAAGAGTCTTCACTGTTCCGCGAACTCGGCAATCTATTACCTCGCTATCCGTGAGTATGACTCCATTTGCAGTACCAAGATTACCTACTATGATTCCTACCTGATGATATCCCCATACAATACCCGCAACCTCCACAGTAAGTCTTTTGATAGTGCCTGCAAGCCCACGAAATAAGCCCACATTATTTTCTGCCCGTTCTATTTTTAGGTTGTAAATCCTATAATTATTACCATCAAATGTGCCTTGTAGGTCGATAGGATTCCAAAACTGTCCTCCATTATAGCCTGCCCCGCTTGGAGCAAGGTAGGAAGCCAAATTAATATCGTTCATCAATTTGAAATGATGATTATTTGCGCTTACAGTGGCGATATTCGCCAACTGCTGGGGCGTGCTTATCAGGTACGGGTTGGCTGCTGTGCCATCGCCCCCTGCAAACTGCGCTTGTGCCTTGCCTACCCAAATGCATAGCACGAAAAAGAATAAGATAATTTTTTTCATACGTTTTGAATTTTATTTTAATTTTGTTGCAAAACAAGCAAAAACCACCCAAAACACCAAAAAAATGGCGTGGACAAAGTGTGGACAGTGAGAAAATAGTTTCCTCAATAGGTTTGAAGCCTATCCTATTGAGGAAAGAAAAATAACCCGCTGTGGTTTGTGGGGACACAAACCTCGGTAGGTAAACTTTCATCTCTCAACAAATCAGTTCTCAATTATCTTCGCGTTTTAGTTTTTTGTTTAGGCGCATTTTTGCCTTGCGCACACTTTCGGGAGCAATACTCAGGAGAGTGGCTATCTCTTTGGTGGACATATTCAGATGCAGATAAGCAGAAAGGCGCAAGTCGTAGGGCGTGAGTTCGGGGCATTGCGTCAATAAGTCTTGAAAAAAAGTAGGGTGTACTTGCTCGAAATGTAGTTTGAACCTGTCCCAGTCTGCCTCCAACTGAAAATTATTTTGGATAGTAACTTTGATTTCTCTGATGGCTTCGGTGTGTTGCGTATCGCTTTGTTGCGAGAGGCGTTCTATTTGTTTTTTTAGCCCCAATAGCATCTCATTTTTTTGGTATAAGTAGAGCGTGTTCGAACTAAGTTCGCGTTGATTGGCTTCGAGTTTGGCTTGTAGTTCTTCTTTTTGGTTTTTCTCAAGGGCTATTTCAGCCAAGATATATTCGTTTTCGAGTGCTATGAACTTATTGCGCGATACCATTTGTTCGTTTTCGGTCTGGAGCGTTTGCGCCTCCATTTGCTTTTGCTTTAGTTCTTCTTTCAGCATATTGATACGCGCCACCAACGCCACCGCAAACGCGAGGGCTTGCGAAACAATCGCCATACTTGGCAACAGTCTTGCGCCCTTGCCATAAAACGTAAACACCGCAAAATATACCGCCAACGACAAAATGAGCAACAACGGAACGGTATTGGCTATCAAGAAATAACGCGCCAAACTATGATTGACGCGGTAGGCAAGCACCGCCACGCCAAGCAACAAAAGCACGATAAGAACTATCAAAATATTGCTTATCAATGCCACTTCTACGTCCCAATACACCACACCGCTCAACATCCCTAAGATAGCCACCCCCATAAAACCTACAAAAATCAATCCCGCATAGCGCAAGGCTTTGTCCCAAGTAGGCAAGTAATAAGGCGTTTGCAAGTAGGAGCGTGTAAACTGCACAAAGCCCCATAGCACACCCAAAATGCCCAAATCCATGACAAGATTGTTTGCATTGTACCAATACAAACGCCCATTCGTCAGGTACTCAAAGCGTATCCACGTCCATTGTAGCCCCAAATTGGCGATATGATTTAGCCCTGTGATGTAGAGCAAACCACTCCCCACAATGACCAAATAAAACAAATAGGTGTGGTCGCGAAAAATGAAATAGACATAAAAATTATAGACAAAAAAGGCGAGCATAGTCGCGCAAGTAGCCCACCACATAGTCCAAATGAAGTTTTCGCTTGCCTCAAAGGGTTTGGCTTTGTACCAATACACATCGAGAACAGGCGCGAGTGGCTGTTTTTGTAAAAGTGCTACGCTCATTTTCACATACAAGGTATCTTGCCTACCGCGCAAAAAGGTATAAGGCACATAATTTGGCACACGAAACTTGTAGGGCGCAAGCAATCCCGTTTTTTGCGATTCGTATTGTTGGGTATGTGGATTTTTGATGTGCCATTCTTGGTAGAGCATAGGTTGCATAGAGAGATAGGCAGGCAAGTCGCCTATCGAGTCAAGACTTGCCACTATGCGCACCCAATAAAAAGGCGTTTTGGTGTGGTTTTCAAGCGTTTTGGCTTCTTTGAAAGGTAAATTCCCTTGTCTTACTTGCTGAAGACTATACTGCGCATCAGGCAAAACTTCCCACACGATTTTTTGGGCGAAGAGGTTTGAAGAAAAAGTAAATAATACAAGAAACAGTGTAGTTTTAAAAGGCATAGATAGTTTTATACGTTTTTATATGCAAAATTTGTAACTATTTAGGTTGTTTTCCAAGTATTTATATTTCCGTTCAAAACATTTACCTATCAAACTTCAAGCGTCCCGCTCAATGCTATCAACTTAAGTATTTTATCATAAAAAAAAATTACAAAAAAAATAAAACATTTTATTTTTTTGCTTTAAAGCAAGATAAAAATATTGTTTTTTCTTAAATTGACAGCATTGAGCGTCCCGCTTTGAGTAATTACAAATATAACAACGTTTACAACAATAATTTAATATAAAAATAGATGAATTTATTTTTATAGACTATAACAAGTTATCAAGCGGGGAAACTTGAGATTTGATAGGGACAAAATCGTACCAGCGGGTTTCAGTCTATTGTTTTCAAAAATAACCACAACAGACTAAAGTCTGTCAGTACAAATCTCGTGTGCCTGTTGTTTCCAAAAAAAACACCTGAAAATCAAGTGTTTTTTTTGTGTAATAGTGTGTAATGAGTATTTTTTATTCTTTGATAACTTTAATTGTATGTTTTTTCTCGCCTTTTGGTTTGATATTCCAAAAATACAAACCAATTGCCCAATTTTGATAAGTTTGAGAAATTTCGTCAGTGATTTTTTGCCAATTACCTACAAAATTTGCAATTATTTTTCCTTGATTATCAACTACTTGTAAAGTAATATCTTTATTTTGTTTTAGATTTTCGCTTACTTCAAAGTTAATTTTTCCTTGTAATGGATTTGGATAAATCAAAACAAAATTTTCTTCACTTCCTTTCACAAATCGGATAAAACTAAATTCATCTGGGCTTGTATGATGAACAAAACGCAAACGATAGTAACTATTATTTTTTTCTGTATCTATAAAAGCATAATTTTTAGGTTGTAGTGATGGATTTCGTGCATCAATTTTGCCCAATTCTATAAAATTGATGGCATCTGTACTTTTTTCTATCACAAAATATTTCAAATCAACTTCATTGGCTGTCTGCCAAGCCAAGTTTATTTTTTCATTGTTTTGGCGAGTAGCATTGAAAGATAGTAGATTGAGCGGGAGTGAGGTGTTGTTGGTAAAACCTATTGTAAAAGGACTAAATACAGATACTGCATTTTTGATAATAGAACCTTGTATATTTGAACCTGCTGTGCCATCTGATGCGTTTCCATTTGTATTATCTACGCCAAAGTTTTCCCAAGCCATTGCATTACCATGCAATAAACGTAATTTTGTACGGTCTGTGATTTGTCCTAAATTATTATTCCAATATAATTGTATGTTTGCATTTCTTGTACCTACACTTCTATCAATATCCCAATAGGCATCTATAACTTTGGTAATGGGTTCTGGAGTGCTTGGGAAAGGCTCTGAATTGAAAGGGTGTGCGGTGCTGTTATATTTTACATTAAAAGTGGTATTTCCTGCTCCGCCATTTGTAATCAATTTAGCAGGACTCCACCAAGTATCACTTCCCATTGGAAAAAGCAAAGTTTGTGCGTCAGTATCAGCACTAATGCTTACATTACCCACTACATAACTTGATGATTTACCTAAACTTGGACTTACTGCACCACTTCCTGCTTGCAAAGTTAGGGTATTATTGCCTGTTGTCAATTTTCCTGATGTAAGATTTAAAACGCCCCCAAGTGTTAAATTTGCACTTAAAGTTACCCCTGTGCTACTTGTATTTGTAGCGTTGTTGATGGTTAAATTATTGACTCTGTTTGCAATAGGGGTTGTAATAAATTCGCTTGTTTCTTGTGCTACATTGGCATTAAATTCATAATTTGCACCTGAATTTAATAGTAAAGTTGTGCCTGCGGTAAAATTAGAAAAATTACTATTTAATCCAAAAACGTTAGCAGTTTTGATATTTGCACCACTTTCTAAAATAAACAAAGGTATATTAGGGTCATTTGCCCCGATAACTTGCGTATTCAAATCTAATGTTCCGCCACTACTTACGGTAAATTTTGAAATAGGAAGTCCATTAAAACCTCCCAAAGCCAACCCTGTAAGCATCTGAACAGTAGCCCCAGCATTTACTTGATATTGTGTAAAGTCAGAATCAATGCCTGAATAAGAAAATGTTTGTGTGCCTGTACCATTGAATACAAAACCTAAACTTGTATTTGAACTTACAGTTTGAAAACGACCTGTGCCTGATTTAGAAAAATTACCGCCTATTCTAATTGAATTGCCTGTGGCATCACCATAACCAAATTCGAGTGTAGGGTTGAGCGTGCTTGTTGATGTGAAGTTTCTTCCTACATTGATAGTGGCTATGGCTGTATTTGATGTGGCATCAAATTCTAATGTGAGATTGCCATTTCCTGATATATTCAAATCTCTTGTAATATTTAAGGTGGTACTTGGGGTAGTATTGCCTCTCATCACCACAAAAGAGCCATTTGAAATATTCAAATCATTGCCTATGCTAAGATTGATATTTCCTGTGGTATTATTTACCTCAAAACTACATTCACCACTCAAAGTAAAATCATTTGCTACACTCATTGTATTGCCTGCTCCTATACTAAAAAGTGCATTGGTTGTAGAACTCATAATGATGTTATAATAGTTAAAACTTTCAAGCAAAATAGTGCCTATTGTAGCAGAATGATTAACTGTGCTTCCTGTAGTAGTATAAGTTCCTGTTCCTGTTGCAAAAGTACCTGCGATATTTATCTCACCATTTGTAGCAAGTGTGCGATTGCCATTGCCTGTATTGGTGATATTATAATAACTAAAAGCAGGAATAGTTTGCATACCTACACCGCTGAAATTTATGGTATTATCTGTATTGGCATAAATTCCTACCCCTGTAGTAGTAACAGTAAAATTATTAGAAATATGTATCGTTCCTACGGGTAACTCAATCGTTGGACTGCCTATTCTTGCACCTGAAATGGTTAGGTTGCTATAATTAGCAAGTGCAATGGTCTGTGCATTTATTCCGTTATAATCTATCGTACTGCCTATTGCCAAAGTTCCAAAAGTTGGATTGATAGCATCTTGCAACGTAAGCGTACCCATATTATTGACATCTATCGTACCTATTACGTTTGAGCCTACAGGCAAAGTAAAGTTCGTTGCATTTGTGCCATCGCCTACTACTATTTTAGCGCCAGCCCCAAGTGTCCAAGATGTAGCATTGCTTATATTAGTGGTGTTTCTAATATTCCAAGCGGTATTTGTTTGTGTTAATGCAGTTGGATTAGTACCTGTGCCATCTGTATTTGTTCCCCAATCTGCCAAATTAGTAATAATTCCTGACGTTTTTAGGTAATAGTTCCCCAATACATTGAATACAACCGCATTAGAATATTCGCTAAAACTACTTCCTGAACATCTTGTTCTTACCTCAAAAATATAAGTCCCCACTCCCAAACCTGAAATAACAACATTGTTAGTTGCTTGTAAAGGCACATTTACAACAGCGTAAGTGGCTATTGATGCACTTTGCAAACGATAACGTATGTCATACCCATTTGTTGCTTCTGCTTGTGTAGTCCAATTTAGGGTTACATTTGTACCTGATTGTGTTACCGTTCCAATAATAGGAAAAGGGGAGCAGGAATTAGGGGTATAAGTAAAAGTAAGTCCAGAAGCAGGTCTATTAGCATTTGTTAAAGGCAAAGCACTTGTATTATTAGTACCCATAGTTGTTTTGTCCCAACTAAGATTATTTTCTCTGTTGAGAACTTGTGTACGCCAAGTTTCATTAGCACCACGAAGCCCTACTTGTGCGGTAATGTTTTCGTTTGCGACTGATGTAAAAGCACCATATACAATATTTATCACACCTGTAAGCGTATTCATACGAATTTGAAAATTTAGGCTTTCGGTTAAACCTGCAGAGGTATATCGTCTTACATTTCTCCATTGCACCACAATCTCGTTACCAACCATTCTACGTGTTACACTACCGCCTGTATTATTTTGTAAGTCAGCACCAAGCGCAGAAATAATA
>RDXZ01000025.1 GCA_004293265.1 Bacteroidota bacterium
ATAAAATAAGAAAAAATACTTTCTCAATAAAAAATAACAAAGCTAAAATTAAAATTAAATACTATTTTGGACTACTTTTTGTAGAAATTATTAACACATTATTCTAAAAAAAAGAAAAAAATGCTTAAATTACTCGTTTTAATCTCAATTGTGTTTTTAACACAAACACAAACTTTTGCCCAAAAATTTTATGACGCTTCTAATAGAAGTAAAGGAAAAATTGACGGCAACACAATCAAAGATGCCTCGAACCGAACTATCGGAAAAATTGACGGCGATAAAATCAAAGATGGTTCAAACAGAACTATTGGACAAATTGACGGCGATAAAATCAAAGATGCCTCCAACCGAACTATCGGAAAAGTTGATGGTGATACTTTTAAAGATGGCTCAAACCGAACTATCGGAAAAATGGACGGAGATAGAATTAAAGATGGCTCAAACAGAAGCATAGGAAAATGCGAAGGCTGTAGCAGAGAACAAAAAATTATCTTTTTCTATTTTTTTAGATAAAAATTAAAAATAGTTATTTGAATAAAACCCAAGTAACTATTTTTTGTAACTATTTTTTTTAGAATATTAAAATAAAAAAAATTACATCAAAACAATATTCTAAAATAAAATGTTTAACTTTGCAGACAATAAAATTATTTAAAAAGGAGAAATTTTTTTTTTAAATATCAATAAAAATATCTAAAACATATAATAAAATGCTTTCTTTAAATGTATGGAAAAAAAAGAAAGTCAGTGTTGATAAAGAAACAGGGTTTGTTGTTATAAATAAAACAAACAAGACTTTTTTAGAGCGAAATATTATGACCATCTCTACTATTACTTTGATAGCAGGGGTTGTTTTGTTGTTCGTGATGCCTTTTTTTATGTCTTTTTTTCATTATTACGATAAAAAACTTACGCCTAATGAAGTTGGAGATGCTTTTGGTGGAATTGCCAATCCTGTGGTTACTTTGGTAGGAGTTTTCTCTACCTTTATGGCTTTTTATATTCAATACAAAGCCAATGAAAGACAAACAGGCGAATTAGAATCCCAAAAAGCAAAAGAAGAACAACGATTTATCAAGGAATCAATTTCGAATCTCAAAAGTGATATTATGTTGATGCGTTATACTAAAAATGGCGTAACTTATTCACATTCAGAGGCAATTTGGGAATTTATGTTAGATAATATTTCTCAAAAAGAAAATATTGAAGCAGGCTTAGGACTTTCTGCCCAACAATATTTTCAAATTTCTTATTTATTGACTTTATTTGAGCCATTGATTGAAGAAATTGATACTTCAAAATTAGAAGACAAAGAAAAAGAACAAATTTTACAAAACCTTGATGGTTTGTTTGAGGCTTCTTTTGCCTTTATTTTACGTTTGGAAGACAAAATCAAAAAAGAAAAAGAAAAAGTAAATAGTTATGTCAGACGAAAAATTATTGTGCCTGTCAAAAGAGTAAAAATTTTATTGACTGATACGTTAAATAAATATAAAGAGTCTGAAAAAGAAATATTTTTGGTGGCTGTAAGCAAAATAAAAGCCTTCAAATTTCTCAAACAAACTCGTTATGTCAATCAACAAGGAACGCTTATTTTTTATAAAGATTACAAAGAATACGTCAAAAATAATGAAATGCACTTAGATTATACCGAACAAGAGTTTTCACAATATTTTAGAAATGAGGAGCAATTTGATAAAATAATTGTTACCGAACCTGTGCGTTTGTTGATGAAACTTTCGTTTTTGAACCAAATTACATTAGAAATTTATACTGAAAATAGAAATATGACTTTGGCTATTGATAGAGATAGCGTGGAGGATTATTTGGATATTGATTTAGAAGAAATGAATATTGATAAAGAAATTTGGAGAGATTCTTTTCAAGGAATGCACGTTTTTGATGCCAAAGGACGCGAAGCATTTTTAGATAAATTTACAAAAAGAAAAAAAATTAAAACTACGGAATGATAACTCTTATTTCTGGGACAAACCGCCCCAATTCTTTGACTTTAAATATTACAAAATATTACCAAAGTCTTCTAACTATCCGTGAGATACCCACGCAAATTATGGATTTAAGTACTTTGCCTGAAGATTTTGTTTTTTCAGCTTTGTACCAAAATGCAGGAAAAAATCAAAAATTTAATACTTTTCAAAAAATAATTGATGAAAACGATAAGTTTGTTTTTATTATTCCTGAATACAATGGTTCATTTCCGGGCGTTGTAAAGGCTTTTATTGATGGTTTGCGTTATCCTGATTCTTGGGAAGATAAAAAAATCGCACTTGTGGGCTTGTCCGCAGGTATGCAAGGAGCCACTTTGGGACTAAGCCATTTGCAAGATGTGTTGGTTTATTGTGGAGCAAACGTGTTAGGAATGAGAGTAAAAATGCCTTATATTCATCAATATTTCAAGGAAAATTTGATTACTTATGAACCTTATAATCAATATTTAGATAAACAAATCGAGAAATTTTTAGTGTTTTAATCCAATTTTTTTGATATTTTTTTGCGTTATAAGTGATATTTATTTTACAAAAAATGACTGACGAAAAAGACAATAATTCTAATTTTTGGCAAATTGCTTTGGCAGCTGCTACACTTTTGGTAAGCCTTATTCAAATTATTCTCAATGCTTCTTTTTCTACGATTGAAGCGTGGGAATTGTATAGTTTATTGGGTGGAATTTCTTTGTTTTTAGTAGAATTATTTTTGATACCCGGTTTTGGATTTGTTGGGTTATTAGGCTTAACTTTGATGTTTGTAGCTACTTTTTTGTTACAAATTCCTAATCAAGGTTTTGATTTTTCGTTGGTAAGTCCTGAGGTTTGGGCTTCTGCTTTGATTGCTTCTATTTTAGGTTGGCTTTCTACCACAGGCGGAATTTTGTATTTAGTTCCTAAATTTTTGTTAAATAGTCGTTTTTCAGCCAAAGGAACTTTATCAAAAGAGCAAGGTTATTTAGCCAATCCAATACAAGAAGATTTAACAGGTAAATTAGGTATTGCTTTTACGGTTTTGAGACCGAGTGGAAAAATACAAATTGACCAAAAAGTATATGATGCTTCGACAATGGGCGAATTTATTGAGCCACAGACTAGCATTATTGTCTTAGGAAAAGAAGGAAGCACTTGGAAAGTGAGGAAGGAGAAGTAGTTTGTGTATATTTAATAATTAGTTTAACGTAGTTTTGATAACAAACAAGAACTATTTGCCCCTCCATATCAATAATTTTTTATGATTTAGCCGTTACTATATCTTATAAAATAATAATAAAAAAATTGCAAAATTATTTTTTATTATTTAATTTTGCGGCTACAATCATTAAAATATTTTTATACAATGAAATCAAAACTTTTTATTATCTCGTTTTTTATATTTATGAATTATTCTTTATCTGCACAAATTATTTTTGAGTCAGATTGGAATGCCGCCAAACAAAAAGCCAAAAGAGAGCAAAGATATATTTTTGTAGATGCTTATACTACTTGGTGTGGTCCTTGTAAAGCAATGGCTAAAAATGTATTCACAGACCAAGCGGTGGGAGACTTCTACAACACAAATTTTATATGTGTAAAATTAGATATGGAAAAAGAAGGAACGGAATTTGCCTCTGAGTATTCCGTACAATCTTATCCTACTTTGATGTATTTTACCCCAGACCTAAAAATAGCAAAAACTGTCATAGGTAGTTTAGAAATTGGTGGATTTTTAAACGCAGGAAGACAAGCCTTAGAGGGAAATGGTAAGTTGATTGCTCTAAAAAATAATTTTGAAAAAGATAGTAAAAATATTGAGGCAGCTAAAAAATATACACAAGAACTTCTAAAAATCAATGATACACAAGAAGCAAGTAGTGTTGCACACAAATATCTAAGTAATATTGCCGAAGACCAATATCTTACAACTGAAAATATGGAATTGGTTTATATAGCCTCAATACGAAAAAATAAGTATGTAGAATATACTTATAAAAACAGAGAAAAAGCGGTTCAGTTAAAATTAGGGGAAACGATGCTTCAACAAATGATTTTAGGAATGTATATGACTGATTTAAAAGAGGCATTTGAAACAAAAGAAGAAGTAAAACAAAAAATAGAAAAAATAAAAAGTAAAATATCAAAAAAATATCCACTTGATGCACCTGCTGTCAATTCCAGAATTGATATTATGTACGCCCAAAGCTTTGAACCTGATAATATTTTCAGATATTTGGATATCTATATGTCAAAGTATTGTGTAAATTGTAATGAAATTACTGCTACTGTAAATAATTTTTTGGAAACACCCAAAGACAACGCAACTATATTACAAAGACTTAAAGTTTGGTCAGAAAGAGCAGAAAATTTTGAAAAAAACACAATGAATGTACTGAATACTTCTAAAATTTTAAAAAAACTTGGTTACAAACAAGAAGCGCTCACAAAAGCAGAAGAAGCTAAAACAATCGCTAAAAATGAACAAGAAGTAAAAAAAGCCGAAAAAATTATCAAAGAACTAAAATAGGTTAATATATACACATCGAAAAGTTGTTTTGATGTTTTAGAACAACCTCGATAGAGGTTGAACTTCAATAGCCCTGCGTGAAACGCGGGAAAAATGAAAAACAATATCCCAAAACCGCTTTTCGATGTGTATATTTGTTTGATATTACAGCCAATAGATACTAATATTGTTCTTATTAAATCCATTGACAAAAATAGTCTGCATTCAAAAATGCAGACTATTTTTATTTTAAGTTATATTTTCATCTTCAGCTTTTAACACAAGTTCGCCAGCTGTTTTATCATTTTGCTTTTCTTTTATTTTTAGAATTTGTCGGCGTAAATTTTCCACTGCATCATCACCTGCCGCCTCAAAAGAAGTATCTTGTGATTTAGCAAAAAGGCTGTGATTTGGAATGTTAAGTTTTATTTCAACTACTTTATTTTCTCTGCTGTGTTCGCCTTTTTCAAGCCTGAAAAAAACTTCTCCGTCAGTAATTCGGTCATAAAAAGTTTCTAATTTTTCTAATTTTTTACGAATAAAATCTAATAATTTGATGTCTGCATCAAAATGAACAGAATGAATTTGAAGGTTCATAAGCACTTATTTTTTTTAAAGGTGAATAAAAAATAGGTTATTTATTGCTTTTAAGCATTTTTTTTATTTTTGAGCTTAAATATAACTAATATTTTGGAATAAACAATTTTTTTAACTACTTTTTTTGAAAAAAATTCTCAAAAGTATTAAAGGTTATAAAAAACTTGTTACTGTAAAATTTTCGTATATTAATCAAAATGGCGAAATATTTGTTTTACGCCCTCGCTTGTGTCCCACAAGCGAATATTGTAACAAATAAATCTACACCAACGACGACTGCTTGTGGGACACAAGCAGGGGCGAATTGGTTGTCTAAATACATATTTTTTTTAAATTTCAAATATACACAAAATTTTTACAGCAACAAAAACTTCAAAACTCGTCAAAATACATTTTTTTTGGTACTGCTATTAATGTAATGCTTTGTACTGCTGAACGAAGTGAAGCAACTGCTGGTTGAATGGCGTTTGGTAAACGAAAAACGAGATTTTTCACCTCGGTCAAAAAGACAAAACATTACATTTATAGCCTACCGTTTTTCACATAAATCTTAAAAAAAAACAATAATTTTTAGTTATAAATGATAAAAAAAACTTTTTTATAAATTTTTTTTTACAAAAATAATAAAAAATCAATAATATTATTTAATTTTGAATAGTTTTTGTAAAGTATTATTTAGTTACTCATTTTTTTATCAAAATAAATATAAATATTTGAGATAAAATTTAAAATAAAAAGAAACAAAACAAATAAAAATGGCAACATCTCAATTCAATATTTTTAGTTTAAAATCTGCATTTGGGCGAATTTTAGGTATTTATTTAATCTTAGGATTGATTGTAAGTATATTTTCGGTATATATTTATAATCAAATTCAAAATTTAAAACAAAAATCTAATGAATTACAAGAAATTCCTTTATTGTTGCATAGACATAATCAAGAATTGGAAAGTGATTTGACTTATTGGAGTTTTTTAAATTATTTCTATGAAAAAACACAAGATAAAACCGCTTTGGTAAGGCAAAAATCACTTTGGGAAAAAAAAATAATAGGAAAATTAGATTCTTTGAGAAAAAATGAATCTATTGCCAATAATCAAAATTTAGAAAATTCACTTATCAATATCAAAAAAGATATTATAAGATTTGAAGAAACGTTTGATAAAAAGAAAACCAACAGCCAAACCAATGATTTAGTCTTAGCAAAAATCAGAAAAGATATTCAAAATTTTGACATCGAAATTCAAATTAGTATCAAACAATATTTTTATCAAATCAATAAAAATATAGAAAATGTAGAATTTACTTTATGGGTCGTATTGACTTTGGGAGGTATTTTGAGTTTTATTTTTACTTGGCTATTGTTTAGAAATATCTTTCAAAAAACAAACCAATATGCTGAAAATATTAACACACTTATCAATGGAAATTTACCTATCATTTTACCTAATAATACAACAGAATTGATGCCTGTTTATGAGTCTGTTACAGAGTTAAAAGCAAGTTTTACTCGTCTGAAAGCAATGGCAGAAGAAATCGGAGGCGGAACTTTTGATGCTTCGATTACTATGTTTGCGGGGCGAGGCGAAATTGGTGCCGCCCTGAAAGGTATGCGAGATAGTTTGGGTAAAATTTCGAGAGATAACTGGGAACGAAATTTTTTTAATGAAGGTTTTGCTAAGTTTTCAGAGATTTTACGTAACTCAAATCGCCAAACTTCACAAGGTTTTTATGATAGTATTATCAATAATTTGGTGAGATATTTAGATGTAGCACAAGGTGGAATTTTCTCAATTCAGGAGGCAAGCACAAAACTTCCTGCTTTTATGGTTTTGAGGTCAAGCTATGCGTATCAACGTAAAAAATCTTTAGAAAAACAACTTACTTATGAAGACGGAGTGATTGGACAAGTTTGGCGCGAACGTGATTTGGTTTATATTAATGATATTCCCGAAAATTATTCAGAAATTACCTCTGGAATTGGGCAAGCAAAACCAAAAAGTATTTTAGTTGTGCCTTTGATTTCGAATGATTATTTGAATGGAATTATAGAACTATCAAGTTTTAGAGAGTTTGAACCTTATCAAATTGAATTTGTAAAGCGATTAAGCGAAAGTATTTCTTCCACGATTGCTCGTTTGCAAGTAGATGAAGAAAGTCGCCGAACTACGCGTGAAGCCGAATCTTTAGGGGAGAAAATGCAAGCACAAGAAGCACAAATACGACAAACTTTGGCGACATTAGAGGAGGCACAAAAGGCAATGGAAAGAAAAAATATTGAAATGGAAAATCAATTAAAAGCCTTAGAAGAATCTTTTATTTATATCGAAATTACACCACAAGGAACTATCGTTTTTGCTAATGATATTACACAAGAAGTTTCAGGATACAATGCAGAAGAATTGTTGGGTTTATCGTTCCGAATGTTGTTAGGTAAACATTCAGAGGACGAAAAAGTAAACAGAGATTGGCAGAGAATTTTGAATGGGCATCAAGTCAAAGGTGAATTTTTGAGGTATGGAAAAAATGGACAAAGATACTGGGTGCAAGAAGTAATTTATCCTTTGCTCAATGCTGATGGTCAAATTTATAAAATTGTATCTATTGGATATGATATTACTAAACAAAAACAAAAAGAATTTGAAGTAAAACAAGAATTAGCAGAACTTCAAATGAATAAACGTGATGTTGTAAAACGTATCAAAGAGGTTGAAAATAAATCAAAAGCAAAAATTCAACAAATGCAACAAGATTTTTTTGTGCAGATAAAAGAAAAAGAACGAATTATTGAAGGCTTAAAGAAATAAATACGTTTCATAAATATAACTATTTAGGTTATTTGGGTGCAAGCGTGGACGTTTGCACCAGTGAATATCTCGTGCAAGCGTCCACGCTTGTACGAAGTTCAAAATAATAATTTTATTGACTATACCTAAATAGTTTTACTCATAAATTACTTTTTTCATGAAAATAATAGAAGTAAAACCTTTTGAAAAAAAAATTGAAAAAGAGTTTTTAAATTTACCTTTAAAAATTTACAAAGACGATAAAAATTTTATTATGCCTTTGTATAAAGATATAAAAAATGTGTTTATTCCTGCAAAAAACCCATCTTTTAACTTTGGAGAAGCAAAAAGATGGATTTTGCAAGATGAAAACCAACAGACAATTGGGCGAGTAGCTGCTTTTTATGACAAAAGAATTATCAATGTAGGCAACGAACAACCTACAGGTGCGATGGGCTTTTTCGAGTGTATCAATAACCAAGAAGCCGCTAATTTGTTGTTTGATGCTTGTAAACAATGGTTAAAAACCAAAGGCTTGGAAGCAATGGACGGACCTGTCAATTTTGGTGATAGAGGAAAATGGTGGGGGCTATTGGCTGAGGGTTTTTATGAACCAAACTATCAAGCCAACTATCACTTGCCTTATTATAAAAATCTTTTTGAAAACTATGGTTTTAAAGATTATTTCAAACAATTTACATTCGCAAGACCTTTAAGACGTGGCGAACTTACGCCTACATTTGTACAAAAATCTGAAAGATTATTAAAAAATCCTTCCTATAGATTTGAACATATCCAAAAAAAAAATATTGAAAAATATATCAAAGATTTTAGAGAAGTATATAATCAAAGTTGGGCAAAACGGGAAGGCGTAGCACAAATGACAGAATCCGAATCAAAAAAAATATTAAATGAAATGAAACCTATTATTCACGAAAAAATAATTTGGTTTGCTTATTATGATGATTTGCCGATTGGTTTTGTAGTAATGATTCCTGAATTGAATCAATATTTTAAATATGTGAATGGAAAAATGAATTTATGGGGAAAATTAAAATTTTTGTTCCATTTTAAAACCAAAAAAGTTAAAAAAATATTAGGAGTAATTATTGGCGTGATTCCAAAATTTCAAAAGTTTGGTTTAGAAAGTGCTTTATTAGTTCGTTTATCTGAATCGATGGCAGAAAAAAATAGTCCTTATGAAATGGGTGAATTTAATTGGATTGGAGATTTTTTGCCCGTAATGGTTCGGTTTTATAAATCTTTTGGGTGTGATATTTACAAAACACACATCACCTATCGAAAATTGTTTGATGAAACCAAAGAATTTAAAAGACATCCGATTATTGGATAATTAACTTTTTTAGTAACTTTTAAACTTTTGGAAAGTTATTACTAAAAAAAAAGCCCCAAGTAAAAATTTCAATCAACACAAAACCTATCTATTTCTCTCATTGGGGCGTGGATTAAATAGATACAAACATTTAAAAATGATAGTAAGAAAATCACCTAAGAAACAATAATTAAATAAAGTGATAATCTATAAGGAGCAAATTTCGTCAGTATATTGTGAATAAACTTTCTGTTACACTACTTTTGGTAGTATAAAATATCAGGTTATTTAATTTCTTTTTCTTAAATAGTCTTTATACATTTGATAACTGCATTTTTCTGTATTGTAAAGGCGTTTTTTTTACAACTTTTTTAAACACTCCAAAAAAATGGGAGTTGTTTTCAAAACCTGCTTCCAAACCTATTTGAATGATGCTCATTTCTGTATTTTTTAATAAATCAGACGCATACATAATTCTTAGTTCATTGACATAATCAATATAGTTTTTCCCTTTTTCTTTCTTAAAATATCTACAAAAAGCACTTTTAGTTAGATTGGCAACATCGGCTACTTCATCTAAACTAATTTTTTTACGAAAATTTTTTAAGGTAAAATTAGCAATTTTTGTCATTCTGGCTGTATTATTTTCTCTAATTTCTATTGGTTCACTAAAAAACTCTTTTGAGTTTTCAGTAGAAATAATATGAAAAATTTGTAAAATAATAGATATTTGTTCTAAACCGTCTTTACAAATAGCACCCAATAACAAAGGTTTTATTTTTTTTGCAATATTGAGATTGAAAGCCATCACATCTTCGATGTTGTTAATAAACTTAATAAAGTGATTACTTTGTGGTACAAAACTTAGATTTTCTAATAAAATATCATTGAACTTTAATAGGATTGCTTCTGTATTTAATTTTTGATGCCCTTGATAAAAAATATCATCACATTTCCAAGAATGTAAAATATTTTTTTTGATAAGCACCAAATCATAAGGATTAAAATTGTCTATTTTTTCACAAACTTTTCTTTTTCCATATCCTTTTAAAATCAAAGCGAGTTCGTAATAATCATGTGAATGATATTCTTCATTAAAATAAGGAAGTCTAATATGACTAATTTGTAGTAATACTTTACTCAATTCATCGGTTTTTAAAGTTAAATTATCCATAGTATTTTATAAATAAAGGCGAAATTTTTGTATTTTTTTATAACTTGCAAAAATAGTATATTTATTAGCTAAAATACTAATTTTTTAATACTTTTTTTAATACTAACTTTGCAGTCAATAAATTTACAAATTTACTTATTTAAAAATATGTTCGAAGATTTTAGTGATATATTAAAATATAAAGAAATTGGGCAGTATCAAATACAAGGCTTTTATGATAATGAAATATTTTTTGATTGTATTTATGAGCCTACTTATAACCTCTGTAATTTTACTTTGATAGGGCAAGTACGAGAAATTTTATTTTTTATTGCCTATGTAAATGCAAGAGTTTTTGCAAAAAAACAAAAATGGCAAATTATAAGAACTATTACCAATATTTCAGAATTAGATGCTAATTTTTATGAAATAAATGAATTTTTAAGTAAAAGTTATATACCCAAAATGGTTAAAGAAGGTCTTAAATATACTGCCATAGCGAGTTTAGATATGGAAAATTTAAGCCATTTATCAACCATATATACACTCAATAAGGAGATAAGAATAGAAATAGAAGATCAGATAATAACAAATAAGGCATTTAATGATTATTTTGAGGCATATCAGTGGATTGTTAATGAATCCAGATAATCATTTTTGCATTGTTTTGAAAATAAATAGTAGTTATAAATTTTATCTCTATGGAAAGACTTATCGAAAATGAAGTCCTTAGTTTGGACTATGAACCAACTTTATCCTTATTTATTGAAAGATGGTATGGACATGTTACAGATCAAAATTTTAAAGCATCTTTACTTTTACTTGTTAAACATTTGTTGTTATTAAAACCGATAAAAAAAATTATGGTATATCCTAATTTTAATTATTTGATAAAACCAACTATGCAAGAATGGATGTTAGAAAATGTTTTTAACCCTTCCAGACCTAATCAATCTGAAAAAATAGCATTTTTCATTCCTCAAAATATGGAAGAAAAAATTTTAGTCGAACTTTTAGCTGTTATGAGGGTAATGGAAGATACAAAAGGTTCTTATCAAATTAAATATTTTTATGACGAAGACCAAGCGTATCAGTGGCTTTTGGAGTAATAAAACTAAATATATACATCAGAAAGGAATTTTGGAATATTTTAAAATACATTATTGATTATAAATCATTGATTATCAAGTTATTAAATCTATAATGTTTTAAAAATCTTATAGGTTTGGAATTTTAAAATCAATTTCCGACATATATAATACTCAAAAAGTCTAAAATTTCTTTTAAGTATTTTAAAAAATAATACAAACTATTTATGCTCAGATACTTAAAACTATTACTCAAAGACTTATTTATTTTATGAACGCACACAAAACCAGACAAAAAGCCATAATTGGCGGTTTTATATCTATTGGTTTAATTATTATCAACCAAGCTATAATCCAATATTTCTTATTTCAAAAAACAGAAGATTCTTTTCTAATTAATATTGCGGGAGAACAAAGGATGTTGAGTCAAAGATTAAATACTGCTTTTTATAAATTTGAAAATAATCAAATTTCATTAGATCAATTAAAAAAAATTCATGAGGAATGGGAACGAAAAATGCACATAGTTTTAAAAATTACTCAAAAAAATAATATATTTTTATCAAATGTAAAAATTTTACAAAAAATAAAAGATATTATGTTTGTGTTTCAATATACTAAATTTTGTATCATTAAATTAAGTAAAAAGGAAAATAACGATATGAAATCATTAAACAATCAATTAGATTTTTTTTTGATAAATATGGATAAAATTGTTAAAGATTTAGAGCAAAACTCTGTTAATAAACTGACAATGATTATTTTATTAGAAGTTTTTTTGGCAATTATAAGTATTATTATTACTATCTTAAAGGTAAAGCATATTTACTTTCCAATTATAAACAAACTGGTTGAGTTAAATAAACAATTATGTGAACAAAATAAATGTATATACGCAATTTATAATAGTAGTGTAGATGCTTCTACTTTTATTGATAAAAATTTTATCATTCGTTATAATAATCAAAGTGCAAAAAACCTAACAAAAAAAATATTTGGAAAAGAAGCTAAAATAGGTGATAAATCCCTTGATTTTTTTATAGATGAGTATAAACAAGAATTTCAAAATTATTATTATGAAGTATTAAAAGGAAACATAATTACAACAGAAAAAAAGTTTGAAAATACTTATTGGAAAATCGATATATTCCCTGTTTATGATATTGAAAAATATTTAGTAGGTATTGCACTCAACATCAAAGACATTACTCAACAAAAAATCTATGAATTAAAAATTTTACAACAAAATGAAATTTTGAAAGATATTGCTTGGGAACAATCACACGAAGTAAGAGGTCCTGTTGCAAACATTCTTGGTTTAGTTAATTTGTTAAGAAATGATGAACATTCTGTGGAAGAAATTGATATTTATTTAGATTATTTACAAGTGGCAACCGAAAAATTAGATGCAATTATTCATTCAATTGTGAATAAAATTAACCAAAATGACGAAAATTAATTTGTTTACTTATTACTATTATTTTTATTTATTATGGCACAATACAAAGTTTTTGCCCCAGATGTCCAAGTAAATGGACAAACTATTTTATCATTTGTCAATGCTTTACCAACTTTTAAAGATGATTTGAATGGTATTTTAAAAAATTATAGTTTAGTGGATATTAAACCTGATTTTTGGTATAGCCAAGAATCTTGGCTCAATGCGTTTAAGGAAATAGGCGAAGAGTTTGGAGAGAATACTTTGTTTTTAATTGGCAAAACAATCCCCGAAAGTGCTGATTTTCCACCTCATATCATAGATTTGCAGAGTGCGTTAGCCTCTATTGATACGGCTTATCACATGAACCATAAAGGAGGTGAAATAGGATATTATAAATTAGTCGATTTTGATATTAATGCTCAAAAAGCTATAATGGAATGTAAAAATCCTTACCCAAGTCATTTTGATAGAGGAATTATTACTGCGATGGCGAGAAAGTTTAAGCCTGAAAATGTGATTTTTATTACTGTTGAATTAGATACATCTAAGCCATCGAGATTAAACGGAGACGATAGTTGTACGTTTAATATTTCTTGGAGTTCTTAAAATTATAACACAAATAAATAGTAATAGTATCAAAAAATAATATTACTATTTATTTGTATTTATTTTAATAATTGGTATTGTTATTGATGATAAAATTTGAAAAATTTATAAAAAAATATCTTGTATAAAACTATTTAAAATGTATAAAAACTATCTTCTTTTCCTTTTTTTATGTTTGATTAAAAGTAACATTACTTTTGCTCAAAAAAATAATAACTTTACTACTATTTTATTAAATAATAATATTATACATAATATAAAAAATAATATTGCATATATAGAAGACAAAGAAAGTATATATAGTATTCAACAAATGGATAGTTTGTTTAAAATAATACCTTTAAAAACATTACAAAAACCAAATGCAAATTTTTATCAAACTTATTCTTCTTACTGGTTTAGATTTGAGGTAAAAATAGAGCAAGTCAATCCAAAAATAGATTGGCTTCTGAAGATAGATTACGCCTTATTAGATTATATAGATTTTTACTATCAAGATACAAATAAAGTTTGGCAAGTGAAGCAACAAGGTGATGCATATCCTTTTATAGAAAAAGAAATCATTGATAAGGCTTTTTTATTTAAAATTCCTTTTAGTGATACTAATACACATATTTTTTACGTAAAGATCAAAACAAATAGTGTTTTTCAAGCACCTTTTTCTTTTGAAAGGTCAGATGAGTATTTTAAAAATGTATTAGGTGAAGAAGTTTTTTTAGCAATTTTGTATGGTGTTTTTTTTACACTTTTTCTTTATAATTTATTTTTATTTTTTGTTTTGAGGGATAAACTATATATTTTGTATATATTTTTTATTGCAAGTTGTAGTTTTTTATTTTCAGGGCTTATCGGACATAATGCACAATATTTGTTTTTTAATAGTCCATTTCTAACAGAAATAACTATTATTCCTGCAAGTTGTTTATATTTTTATAGTTTTATACTATTTACACAATATTATTTAGATTTAAAAAGAAATTTAAAAATTGCCTATTACATTTTAGAATTTTTTAAGTACATATCTTTGCTCGATATGGCTTTTTATATAGTTACACAAGAAACGGCACTTGCTAATAGAATTTTACATATATTTATGTTATCGGGCGTTTTAGTTTTAACTTTTATTGGCTTTTATGCTTGGTATAAAAAACTTCCACATTCGTTTTATTTTGCTATTTCATTTATTTTTCCAATTTTAGCTACTATTATCTATATTCTAAAATTAGCTAATATTCTTCCACACATTTATATTACTACACATTTTACACGTATAGCCTTAGCATTACAAGGGCTGGTTTTTTCATTTGCTTTAGCAAACAAATATAAAAAAATCAAAAATCAATTAATTAATACACAAAAAAGTCAAAATGAACAATTAGAAACAAAAGTAAGAGAAAGAACTCAAGAAATAGAGGGGCTGAATCAAGAGTTATTAACACAAAATGAAGAATTACAACAATCTCAGGAAGAGATTTTAGCACAAAGAGAATTTATACAACTTAAAAATAAAGAGTTAGAAAGTCAAAATACAAAAATAAATAGTAGTATTAATGCTGCATCATTGATTCAAAAAGCCATACTACCACATCAATCAAAAAAAGAGCAATTATTAAAACAATATTTTGAAATTAATCTACCAAAAGATATTGTTTCAGGTGATTTTTATTGGATAAATGAAATTAATAACCATCTTTATATCGCGGTCATTGATTGCACAGGTCATGGAGTTTCTGGGGCTTTGATGACCGTAATTGCTCATAGTTTATTAGAAAAGATTGTTAAAATTTGGAATATCCATCAGCCCTCAAAAATTTTAGATACATTACACCAAGAAGTAAAAAATATACTAAGACAAGATGAAACTAATAATTCTAATGGTATGGATTTAAGCCTTATTAAAATTGAAAAAAAAGCATATAATCAATATAAAATTGTTTTTGCAGGTGCAAAAAATGGAATTTATTACAAAAGTCCTCAACATAATAACATTCAATATTTGGCAGGCACACGCAAGGGAATTGGAGGATTTCAGAATGAAAATGTAAATTTTGAAGAACAAACTCTATTTTTAACAACTGATAGTCTTATTTATCTTACTACAGACGGATTTATAGACCAAAACAATCAACAGAGAAAAAAAATTGGCACAAAAAAGTACATTGAATTTCTTACCATTTGTTCCGAAGAAAAAAACATGGAAAAACAAAAAGAGTTTTTATTACAAAAATTATATGCACAACTCAAAAATACATCTCAAAGAGATGATATTTGTATGTTTGGGATTAAATTGTGATGGTATAAATGAGTTTTAATAAATTTACGAAACAAAAAATTTTAAAGTTTTTGTATGCCTATAAACATTACCTTGAACTCACATAAAACAAAATCTTTGCTAACTTTCCAAAAGTTTTAAACATAAGATTATCCTACTGATTTTAACCAAAAAAAGTTTTAAAATATTGTCAAATAATAATTCAGACAATATTTTAAAACTTTTTAATTGTTATAAACTGATGACAAAACTACAAATTTATTTTACTTTGTCATAATGTCTATTTAAAGTGGCTTCAAATTTTTTCGCTTCATCTTTTTTGCCTGCTTCGCGCATTACCGACACAAGTTGGCTCAAAATGGCTAATTGTGTTTGAATAACTTGTTGGTCACCCGGACGTTTTTCGATATAAAAACTCAAATCTTCGTTTGCCCTTTGTAACAAAATATTGGCTATTTCCATTGCTTTTTTCTCCTCGCCTGCTTCCATTAACACACCTATAATTCTTGGAGTATAAATATCATAAGGAATAGATTTATCAGGGATTTTTTCTAAACAAAATAAAGCCACTTTTTTTGCTTCTTCTTTTTTGCCTTCATTCAACAAAGCCAAACCTAATTTAGCAAAAGAATTTCTTAGATTTAATACAAATTGAAAATAAGTTTCGTAATAATAAGCATTGGGATTATTTAATTCTCTCCAATGAAATTTTTTCATCATATTTTCTTTCATCAATTCTGTATCTACAAAACCATCAGTAGCGCCGGGCATTTTATAAGGCATTAATCTATACGCTAAACCTTCCAAACGCATATATTCTTTTAAGCCCATATAAGAAGAACTTCCCAAAGTAGAAGAAAAATAAATAGGTCTTTTCCAATCGTTTTGAGCAATCATATCCAACACCATCAATTCAGATTTGTTGATTTCGTTGGCTTTCAAATCCCACAACATAAAATCTTTTAATAAACTATCTTTTTCGGCTGGAATATTAAATATTTTTTTGGCGTTTTCTCTGTCAAATTTGTAGTACATTTTTTTGCTTGGCAAAATCGTAACTTTTTCATCAGAGCCTTCGATGACAGCACTTACGCGGTCATCATTATCGTTGATAAGTTTGAGATATGTTTTGATATTCATACCTGAAGATGCCATTTCTTTTAATTGACTTTCTGATAAATTGGTACGCAAACGATAGACCGTTGGAAACAAAATACTTTCATTACGACCGGGCAAATATCTATCTTGTTTGAGTGATAATGGCAAGGCTTGTGATTTGTAAGTGGCTCTTTTCATTTGGTCGATGTACCAATCTGTACCTAATAAACTTAAATTACAAACTCTTACATCTGTTCTATATCCTTCTACTTCTTGCACATACCACAAAGGAAAAGTATCGTTATCACCACCTGTAAAAATAATGGCATTAGGAGCGCAAGATTCTAACAAATTTTTGGCAGAATCTATCGAATGATAGCGGTTTGAACGATTGTGGTCATCATAATTTTGATGTAATAAAATTCCTACACAAAAAAATCCTAAGATAAAAGTAATTCCTGTACCTATTTTGATAGAATAATTACCCAAAGGATTTGGATTGTCTGCTGTGGCATATCCTTTATATCTCGAATTAAAATAAGTAGTAAGCAATTCTGGTAACGCAATCATCGCAAAGCCAATCCAAATAGCAAACGCATAAAAAGAACCTACATAAATATAATCTCGTTCGCGTGGCTCAACAGGGGGAGAATTTAAGTAAATTACCAAAGCCAAACCTGTCATCAAAAACAATAATGAAGTAATCAAAGATGTTTTTAGACTTCGAGAAAGACAAAACGCCAAACCTATACAACCCAAAAGAAAAGGAATTCCAAAATAATTATTATGGGCTTTGTTATTGAGAATAGATTTTGGTAGTTCTTCTTTGTTAAATGTTTGAATAGAACCTGCTCCGTCATTATCACTTTCACGACTAATAAAATTCCAAGCAAAATAACGTAAATACATAAAATTTACTTGATGCTCAAACAAAAATTTAAGATTATCGGACATAGTAGGTTTGAAAGAGCCTTCACGAAGTTCTTTGGTAATACTTTCTACTCTATCTGCTCCATATATTTTTTCCAAATATAATTCTTTATGATTATCGCTTCGGCTATAAATACGAGGTAAAACCATATTATCTTCGTAAATATAATCTTCTTTTTTATCATAAATTTCATATTTTCCTTTTTCTTTTACAAAACGATATACTGCACCTTTGTAAGTTTTTTCTACTTGTCCATCAGAGTTTCTTTTTACATCTGAGGCAAAAGTCGGTCCGTACATCAAAGGACGGCTTCCGTATTGTTCACGTTTGAGATAAGAAACGAATTTAAGAATATCACTTGGGTCGTTTTCGTTGATAGGCGGGTTATAATTGGCTCTAATGGCTACGATTCCATAAGTGGCATATCCAATCAATATAAAAGCAACGCTTAAAAGAGCCGTATTGAGTGTGATTTTTCGTTTTTGGGCTGAATATTGAATACCATAAACCAAACCTGCAATCAATATAACCACAAAAAATATAATTCCTACTCCAATTGGTAAGCCCAAACTATTGACAAAAAATATTTCAACATTACCCGCAATTGTTGGCAAACCTGCAATCACGCCTTCCATTATCAATAAAACTAAGGCTACGCCTATGCCCATCGTTACAAAAACCCCTACAACATTTGGTTTTTTATAGTTTTTATAATAATATATCAAAGCCAACGCTGGCAAAGTTACTAAGTTTAATAAGTGAATACCTGTTGAAAGTCCTACAATATAAGCAATTAAAATCAACCACTGATTAGCACGTCTTTGGTCTTGTATGACTTCCCATTTCAAAACCGCCCAAACGACCAACGCCGCAAAAAAAGACGACAAGGCATAAACCTCTGCTTCCACTGCCGAAAACCAAAAAGAATCTGTAAAAGCATAACTTAAACTTCCAATTGTTCCTGCCAAAAGTAACAAAACAATTTCGTAATCTGTTAATTTTTCTATTTTTTGATGTGGAAATAATTTTACACCAAACAAAGTAATTGTCCAAAATAAAAATAAAATTGTAAAACCACTGGCTAAGGCTGAAGATACATTTATCCAAAATGCTACTTGTGTAACATCAGAACCAGCCAACAAAGAGAACATTCGCCCAATCAATAAAAAAAATGGTGCGCCTGGCGGGTGTGGTACTTGTAACTTATACGCACAAGCAATAAACTCACCGCAATCCCAAAAACTTGCAGTACGTTCTACGGTTATTAAGTAAACCAAAGTGGCTATCGCAAAGGCTGTCCAACCAAAAATGTTGTTTAAAAATTTAAAATTGAAATTGTTTTTAACTTCCATTATTATAATTAAGATAAAATAAATGCCATAAAAGATTTGCAAAAGTAGTATTGTTTTATCAATAAAATAAAATCTTTAACTAACTTTAACTTTTTAAAAGTGCGAAGTTAGTATATATTTTTTGGAAAGGCAAAAATAAAGTTAAAAAAATATTCAATTTTATAAAAATAGAATTACTTTTGAGAATTAAACTATTTTTTTTAAGCTCAAAATATTTGCGAATCTTAAATAAAGTAGTTACTTTTGTGTAGTTTTATATAAGATTTTCTAGAATAATTATTCAAATTATATTTTACGCCCTCGCTTGTGTCCCACAAGCGAATGTTGTAACAAACGAATCTTATACCAACAATGACTGCTTGTGGGACACAAGCAGGGGCGAATTGGTTGTGTAGATACATATTTTTCTTAAAATTTCAAATATATACAAAATTTATACAGATAAAATTTTATAAAAATAAAAAATCTGTTTTAATCCGTAAAAATCCGCGTTATTCGCGTGCTTTCTACGATACATTATTGACAAATAACCTATCAATAAGTAAAAAATACCTTATCAAAACGAAAAGTAAAGTAAAAAAAATGAAACAAAAGATGGAACAAAAAATAGATATAAATCAATGGAAAGAAAAAATTTTTGAAGTGAATGAAAATTCATTTGAAGAAATGGCTTTAGATTTATTTCAATATCAATCCAAATATAATTTGGTTTATAAAAAATATTTATCTTATTTACAAAAAAAAACAAATAATATAACGTCTATTTATCAAATTCCGTTTATGCCAATTGATTTTTTTAAATTTCATAAAGTTATTACGAATGATTTTGAGCCTTCGCATATTTTTGAAAGTAGCGGAACGACTTTACAAATTAGGAGCAAACATTTTATCAAAGAAATTGATTTTTATCATCAAAACGCTGAAAAAATTTTTGAGGATATGTATGGAAAATTAAACAATTTTCATATTTTGGCTTTGTTGCCTTCTTATTTGGAAAGAGGAAATTCGTCTTTAGTTTCTATGATTGATTATTTTATTAAAAAAACTAATTCTATTCATTCGGGTTTTTATTTGGATAATATAGAAAAATTGACAGAAAAATTAAAAATATTACATCAAAAAAAAGATAAAAAAATTATTTTGTGGGGTGTTTCTTTTGCTTTATTAGAATTAGCCCAAAAATATCCACAAAATTTAGAAAACATTATTATTATCGAAACAGGCGGAATGAAAGGACGCGGAGAAGAATTGACAAAAGATAAATTACATCAAATTTTAAAAAATGCTTTTGCTGTGCCAAATATTCATTCTGAATATGGAATGACAGAACTTTTGTCACAAGGTTATGCTATCGAAAGTGATGTTTTTAGCACTCCTGCCCATCTAAAAATTTTATTAAGAGAAATAAATGACCCTTTTGCTATTTCTCCCACGCTCAAAAAAGGCATTGTCAATGTGATAGATTTAGCAAATTTGGATAGTTGTGCTTTTATTGCTACGCAAGATTTGGGAGAAATGACTGAAAATGGTTTTAAAATAATTGGCAGGGTTGATAATAGTGAAGTAAGAGGTTGTAATTTATTGATGGAAATGTAGAAAAAATCTACATCAAAATAAAAAAAATACTCCTAAAAAATGATATTTTTTGATATAAATTTAGCATTTTCTACTAATAAAAATAACATTGAAATAAAAATATTATGATTTTTTTGTTTTTACAAAAAAAAAATCATAATTTTGACAAAAAAATATTACAACACTTTTGATAAAATCAATTTTATGAAATATTCTATTGACAAACAGGCAAAATATGTCATTGTCCAACCACACGAAGAAAAAATTGACGCGGCTCTTGCACCCGAACTCAAAACTTTGTTTATCAATCTGGCGGCAGAGGGAAATAAAAGTTTTATTTTAAATATGGTAGATGTAAAATATGTCGATTCTTCTGGGTTGAGTGCAGTTTTATTTGGAAATAGATTGGCTAACGAACAAAAAGGAAGCTTTGTGTTATCTAACATAGGCGACCACGTAATGAAATTGATTAGAATTTCACAATTGGACAGAGTTTTAGATATATATCCCTCTACCGAAACAGGAATTGATGCTGTTTTATTAGACCATACAGAAAAAAATTTAAAAACTGAAAACGAAGAATAATTAAAAAAATATGAGTGATTTTAGATTATGTGATAATGGACATTATTTTCCTCAAACTTTAGAAAATTGTCCTTATTGTCCAAAACCAACTTCTAAAGGTGGAAGCGGACAAACTGCATTGGGAAATAAAAACAATGATGAAAGCGGAACGCAAGGAAACTTAGCCCGCACACAAATTTTTGGTGGCAATCAACCCAAAGATGATGGCGGTTTTCCAAATCTTAATATCCCTAAATCACAAGGCGGTGGAGGCGGTGGAAATTTGAATCGAACACAAATTTTTAGTGGCAATAATAGTTTTCCTGATTTTGGAGGAGGATTTGCTTCTCCACAACAATTTCAACCCGAATTAGGAAGTCAAGGCAGAAAAATGGTTGGTTGGTTGGTGTCTTTTACGATAGATGCTTTGGGTATTGATTATAAACTATACGAAGGTAGAAATCTGATTGGCTCTGATGATGGTTGTGATATTCCTGTGAATGATGACGCAGTGTCGAGTCGTCATTTGACTATTTTGCATCGTATGGGACAATTCAAATTTAAAGATGAATTTTCTACAAACGGTACATTTATCAATGATGTATTTATGGAAGAAGGAAATTTGAAAGATGGTGATATGATAAGAATTGGCGATACAATTTTTAAATTTAGAAGTATTGCTTAGTTTTTATAAATATACAAAAAAATATCTATTATCCACACTCCCAAAGGAAAAAATAGATACTGATAAGGTTTGAAAAATAAATAATCTTACTTTTAGTTATAAAATCACTTAAAATTCCCCGTTGGGACTGGGGCTAAAAAAAATAAAAATATTATGGCAAAACATCAAAATCCACAAATGCAACTCGATATCGAATTGAGCGACGAGATAGCAGAAGGTTCTTTTTCTGATTTAGTTTCTATTGCACATTCAAATTCTGAATTTGTATTAGATTTTATTCGTGTGTTACCCGGTACTTCGAGAGGAAAAGTAAAGGCAAGAATTATTATCACACCTGAACACGCCAAAAGATTGTTAGATGCTTTGGGTGAAAATATTGGTAAATACGAAGAAAGTTTTGGGGACATTACCACCAAAGCATCGTTTAATTTGCCTATGAATTTTGGTAAAAATATGGGAAACGCATAAGCAAGAACTCATCATATATCAAAAATTAGGTTTTTAAATATATGAATAAAAAAAAGTTTTTAAATATAAATCTTTGTAGAAATTAAATATAATTATTTTTTTTTAATTTTATTATATTCTACAAAGATAACCACTTATTATGTTAAAATAACTTAATAAAACACTAAAAAATACACCCTTTATGAAAAAAAATATTATATTAATTGCGTTTTTGATATGTATAAGTCAGCTTTCTTTGGCACAAAAACTATCAAAAGAAGAAGAAAAAGCACTAAAAAATGAAATTCGGGATTTAATGAAAAATCCAGAAAAGTATCAAAAAATGAAAGCTCAAGATGATGATGTTACTATTAAAATACGTGAAGATGTAAAAAAAATTCTCCTTGAACAAACAAAACTAAAAGAAGCACAACAAACTTTGAACGCAAGTATAGAAGTTGAAAAAAGTCTATTGGCTAAATTTCCTAAAAAAGAGTCTAAAAAACTAACTACTACTAACAACATCACAAACGAAAAAGTAATACCTCCGCCTGTTATTTTTCGTGTCCAAATTGGTGCATATCAAAACCAATACTTAGCAAAATTATTGACAAATCAATCTAATTTTTTGGTCGAAGACAAAGATGCACAGATGAAAAGATATGTTTTGGGAAGGTTTACCAAATATGAAGAAGCACAAGCTTTTGCACAATTTTTGAACCAAAGAGGTGCAATATCTTTTGTGGTAGCATATTTTACAGAAAAAAGAATGGAAAATATCAAAGAACTTCCTGAAAATGTTAGACCAAAAGAAAAACAATAGTTAATTATATATATTAAAAAATCAAAATAAATGAAAAAAAATATAAGTAATTTCGTAAAAATTCTTCAAAAAAATACATTTATCATCGCTTTTTTTGTATTTTTTGGAACTTTGATGGCGTGTGCAGATAGCACAAAGCAAAATAACTCAAAATCACCTCAGCAAAGTGAGAACAACTCAAAACAACAAGAACCCAAACAAGACGGCAGTTATATTGTGCCACAATGGGGAAGTCGTTTTTATAAGGCTCATAAAGGAAAGATTGAAGCCATTGAGCATATTTGGTTAAGGCATAATTTTAATAGCACTTATGACAATGTAAGTAGGTTTGGAAAAGAGTATAACTCAAAAGATGCTATCAAAAAAGTGATTACTGAGGCACTCAAAGGCGCTTCCAAAGATGAAGTAAATATCGAAGGTGGGGGACACAAAACCGTAACCACTGACCTAAACAAAACCATCGGGCTTAGTCAAAGAGGAAAACCTACTTCTAAAATCAGAATACATTTGGATAATAAAGATTTTGTAAAAAGTGCTTATCCTTACTAAAAACAAAGAAAATTTGTAACAAATCAGCCCCTAACCCAAAAAAAGGGTGTGTTTTGCTGTTGTCTTTTTTTTATGTAATCTATCAAAACACAAACAAAGCCAGCAATAATATCAAAATGAAACAAAAATTACATCAAAAATGTATTGAATTGATTGAAAATAATATCCAAAATTTACAAGAAAGTATCAATTCTGCTCAACAAACCGCCAACGAAGATACAAAAAGTAGTGCAGGCGACAAATACGAAACGACCAGAGCAATGATGCAAATTGAAATTGAAAGCAATATGAAAAGAATGGCGGAGGCACAAAAAACAAAGAAAATATTGACAGAAATTATTTTTTTGAAACAATATACTGAAGTTATTTTGGGCAGTTTGGTCATTACAGACAAAGGTAAATTTTTTGTTAGCATTGGTATTGGACAGATGATGTTTGAAGATGAAAAATATTTTGTAATTTCGCCCGACTCTCCAATTGGAAGTTTATTGATGCACAAAAAAATAAATGAAAAAATTATTTTTAACACCAAAGAGTTTTTAATTGTAGAAATTTTATAAATTGATTATTGTGCTATTTTTATTTATTGAAACGTTTTAATAGTTACAAAAAAAATTTATATCTTCAATGTGGCGTTTTATAATTTTTACTATCAACTTTTATGAAAAATAATTTTATTATCAACCAAAATTTTGTGGTTGATGTAACCAAAAATACCCTCAACAACCTACACACTGCCCAAGAAACAAGGTTAGAACCACGTATTATGAGCCTCTTGTTGTTGCTGGTTGAAAATGAATCACAATTATTGACAAGAGAAAAAGCCATCGAACAAATTTGGCAAAACTATGCAGGTGCTGACGAAGGATTGACTCAGGCAATTTCGTTTTTGAGAAAAATATTAGCAGATAAAAACAAATCTATCATCAAAACTATTTCGAAAAAAGGATATATTTTTGAAGCAATTATTACTGAAAATTTGCCTCAAAATGCTATCGTTTTGACCTCGCAAAAATCATTTTTAAGAAAAATATTTACACCAAAAAATAATATTTTAATTATTTTATGCTTGTTTTTCGTGGCGTTTTTGAGTTATTATTATTACCAAAAAACAAAAAATTATGGAGCAGAATCACCTCATTCTTATTCACAAGAACTAAACAAAGGTGCAGAAGAACCTCAAAATAAGCCTAAAAACAATAAATAAAGGTTTTCTAAACATTTTATCAATGTTGAGAATGGTGGTATTTTGAAAAAACAAACTCAATTTTGTGCTTTCAAATTTATCCACAAAAACAAAATATTTGTATGTTACATTTCAGTCTTAAAATTGCCAAAATTGCGTTCTTAGTTTTATTGTTATTTCCTCATTTTTCTTTTGCACAAGGCATGATAAAAGAAAAAGCAGACCTCCCGCTTTACAATACTGTTGTCAAAGATTTTCTGCCTGATGATAGTGTTGGCTGTGCAATAATGATAGTCAAACAAGGCAAAGTAGCCTATAAATCTGCCATAGGAAAGGCAGATATTGGGCTGAATGTGCCACTTCGTTCGGATATGCTTTTTGAGATTGGCTCTATCAGCAAACAATTTGCAGCAGTAGCAATTTTACAACTTGTTGAGCAAAATAAAATTCGGTTAGACCAAAATATTAAAGATTTTTTTCCTGATTATCCTACACAAAAATATGTAATTACGATAGAAAATTTGCTTACACATACATCAGGAATTACTGATGATGTCAAAGAATTTGACGAAAATAAACTCGATTTTTGGAAATTTTCACAGCAAGAAACCATTAATTTTTTCAAAAATATTCCTCTCAAATTTGAACCCGCCACACAAACGAGTTATAGCAATCCTGCTTATTTGCTTTTGGGTTATATTATTGAAAAAGTAACGGGCAAAAGTTATGAAAATTATATCAAAGAAAATATTTTTAAACCTTGCGATATGCAAACTGCTTACGTCTATCATTTTGGCGAAATTATACCCAATCAAGTACGTGGATATGAGCGAAATGAGCAAAATAAAATCGTCAATGCACGTCCCGATTATATAGACAACAAACCCGCAGGAGGGCTGATTATGAGCATAGATGATTATTGGAAATGGCACAGGGCTTTGTTTTCGTATCAAATCATCAAAAAAGAAACATTGGCGAAAGCTATTACGCCTTTCAAACTCAAAGACGGAAAAACGACCTCTTTTGGTTATGGTTTTGAGATAGATAATGCCTTTGGGGTACCGATTGTGTATCATGGAGGCAGGACATTTGGTTTCAATACACAGGCAATGTATGCTCCGAAAGAAGATGTGTTGGTATTGGTTTTTAACAATCAAAGTATGGCTAATTTGACAAGTATGACCACTATTTTGTTGCATTTGGCGGTTGATAAAAAATATAATTTTAGCCAAATACTTGTAGAAGAAAATGTTTTAGATAAATATGTGGGCAAATACAAATGGAATGAAATTACAGACCAGCACGTAGTTATTTACAAAAAAAATGGCAAGTTATTTTTCAAAGATAGTTATAGTCCGCAACCTTGTGAAATGCGTTTTACTACAAAAAATAGTTTTTTTATGTACGATTTTGGTTTTATGATGACAAACACTTTTTTGGAAGATGCTAATGGCAAAATTACAGGTTTTCGTGTGAGCGGAAACAATGAAAAGTTTGATGCTAAAAAGGTAGAGTAAGTTTTTTAAGACGAAAAAAGTCTAATCAATTTTAAAATTAATTAGACTTTTTTCTGTTATATTCTTATTCCTCTCGACGCTATCGCAAGTGTGTAACTTGTGATTTTGTATTGATAAAAGTTTCCAGACTTTACCACTCGAAGAGTGGAAAAGACATTTGTTTGACAGATATTTTTTGGTTTGCTAAGGCTTTTTTTGATAAATATTTTGTTGAATAAGAAAATTTATGTACCTTTGTTTAAAATAAAAAGGTTCTTCTAACATTTATACGGATAAAAATAAAATCTGTTTTTAATCCATAAAATCCACGTTATCTGTGTGTTTGTTGTGATAGTTTTTGGTGTTAATCTTAGTAGAATCAAATTTTGTTATACATTTTCTTATTTTCTGTAATTTTTTTTTGTAAAATAGTACAAATTTATAAAATTCCATATAAAAACCTATATAACCATGTTTGATTTAGATAAATGGCAAGAAATATTGCATACGATGCAAAAAAATAAATTACGTACATTTTTAACGGCATTTGGCGTATTTTGGGGAATATTTATGTTGGTTTTGTTGTTAGGTTCTGGGAATGGATTGCAAAATGGTGCAGAAAGACAATTTAAAGATGCTTCTTTGAGCTCGTTTTGGGTTTGGAAAGGGCAAACCAGCACAAGTTCAAACGGCTTTAAAGCAGGAAGACAAATTCAATTTACCAATGCTGACATCAAAGTATTACAAGAACAAATTCCAGAATTAGAAGAAGTTGCACCAAGAGGAACTGTTTTTGGAGAATATGTATTAAAATATAAAAATAAAAATAGCACATCGAGAGCAGACGGACTTTATCCTAATTTTCAAGATATAAACGGCTCAAAACTATATGAAGGCAGGCTTTTGAATTGGACTGATGAAAAAGAAAGAAGAAAAGTAACGGTTTTAGGTAAAAAAACTAAAGAAATTTTGTTTGGAAAAGAAGAAAATGCCATAGGAAAATACATTGACATCAAAGGTATTTTTTTTCAAGTAGTGGGTGTTTTTCAAAATAAAACAAACGGAGGCAGAATAGAAGAAAGAGTTTATATTCCTTTTTCTACCTTTCAATATACTTTTGGACAAATCAATAAAGTTGATATTTTTGCTCTCACACACAATCCTAACGCAAACACACAAGAAATCACAGACAAAATAAGACGCGTGATGGCAAAACAACATCGATTTGAACCATCTGATACGCAGGCTTTGGGTGTCAATAGCAATCAAGAGCAAGCTAAAAGATTTAGAGCGGTTTTTGATGCAATTCGTATTTTTGTATGGGTGGTTGGTATCGGAACTTTGGTCGCAGGTATTGTGGGCGTGAGCAATATTATGATGATAATTGTCAAAGAACGCACTAAAGAAATTGGGGTAAGAAAAGCGTTGGGGGCAACTCCTTTTTCTGTTGTTAGTTTGATTTTGCAAGAATCTATTTTTATTACTTCCTTAGCAGGATATATAGGGCTTTTGGCGGGTGCAGGAATTTTACAACTAATGGAGTTTGGAATAGATATGGTAGAAGCACAAGGAGGACAAGTTACGTTTTTTTATAAACCTGAAATAAATGCAGGAATCGCTATTTCTGCCGCCATTGTATTGGTCATTGCGGGAGCATTGGCGGGTTTGGTTCCAGCTTTGCAAGCGGCACGCGTCAAACCAATTGAAGCTTTGAGAGCAGATTAGTGTTGTGTATTGTAAATTTTTTTAATAATTAAAATGACACAAAATTTGATTTAAAAAGAAAAAAGCATAAGAATTATAAGATTTTTTATTATATTTATTCCACAAATTCTGTCAAAAAAATAAGGATATTTTTTGATAATTTTTTTGCTTGTTTTTCAAAACTTTCAGCAATTGATATTTCCTTTCTTAGTTCGTTAAACCAGTTTCATTTCCTCCAAAAATTGTTTTGCAGGGCGAATTTTACCTTTTCTCGCATCTTCCAAACCCTCTTTGATACCTTGCCAAATTTCTTGTTCTGTATCAGAAAGCGTATTTTCTACTTCTGACAATTTTTTGGATAGTGTTATATCTTTGACAAAATCCAAATTTTTAAGCAATTCTAAAAAAAAACTTGCTTTGTTATCGTCTATTATTAAATTTATTTCCATTTTTTCTGATTTTTATTGGTAATAAAACGTGATTATTTATCTAAATATTGCAAATTTGATAAAAAAGTATTCCTAATTTTTTATCAAATTTAACACTATTGATTACCTTGTGTTATATACAAATTACGATTTTCAGGTAAAAAATTCAAACTACTGACTACTTTTCTACCTGTTTGGGCTTCAAGTTCTAAACGTGATTTTCCTGCAAAATTTCCACCATCTTTGGCACATTGTTTCATATCTTGATATGTTTGAGCATCACGTACTTCGGTAAATTCAGCCGTTACGCCTTCTGCCAAAGTCATAAAAATTAATTCTAAACGCGTCAAATGATTACGTAAAGGCTGTTTTTTAAGTCCTTTGAGTTCGGCGTGTTCTTTGGGCGTAATACCAAAAGTACCTTTAGAAATAATACTTGTAAGCGTAGCATATTGTTGGGGCGTATTGATGCCACGTTTACACCAAATACTTTCTAATTCTTGTCTTACTTCTATATTTTTTAGACGTTCTTCAATCCAAGCCTCACTATAACCTTGTTTTTGATAGTAAAGCCTTTTTTTCTCTAAAACATCTACACTTTCATCGATAACTTCTTGCAAAAGTGACACTTCTTTTTTGGCATTATCAAAAGCAACTACCAATCCTTTTTTAAAACCAACCACTTCAGGCGTGTTACGGCTGAGCGTTACCAAAAAATTACATTGTAATTCATCAAAATAACAAAAATTAACTTCTTGTTTTCCACCTTTTGTTTGCAAGGTCTCCGTTTCAAACGCAAACCTACCCAAATCTTCAAGGTCTTTTTGATATTTTCGGATAGTTTCTAAAAGATTTTTATGCTTGATATTCAAGCCTTTAGCAATAATACGGCTGTCTATGACTTGTATGCCGTTTATGTTTTGAATTTCTAATTGATGTTCCATACTATAAAATATTTTGCACAAAAATAAAAAAAGAATTTTAATTCTCAAAATAAAAACAAAATTATTTTAAAAATTAAATTAATGTTTCAAATTTCTCTCTATTGCTTCACTTATTTCTGCTTCGATGAATCGTTGGTGGGCGAAAAGTGCAAAATTAAAATTATAAAATAAATTTAGGTTTTATTGCAATTTTTGATACATTAACAAGAGCAGAAAACTATCATTCTTTCGTTTTTTTACAATTTTTAAATTATAATTATTAAAATAGCCACAATTTATTGAAAATCAGTAAATTATGACTATTTTTTTGGATATATTGTCGCAAAAGTTTATTTTTGTAGTCTGAAAAAAAACAAAAAAACATTACAACAATGAAGTGCAAAGGTATAAATAATAAAAAACTATTACAACAAATAACAAAAAATTATTTTTTAGGAAAATTCGAAGACAATACAGCACTTTTTAAAATCATAGATAAAATTAATTTGCAAGATATTGCTATAAAAAAATCCTCAAAGTTTTTCGCTTTGAGGATTTTTTTTATGGATTAAATACCAAATCGACACCCGATTCTGTATAATGTGGCACCCAACCTGACATATCAATAAACATTCGAATTGCTTTTACGTGTGGATTTTCTTTGCCTGCATCAAACCAATGAGCAGTCCCTTTTGGAACAGAAATCAAATCTCCTGTTTGGCACAAAACATTAAAAACAGGTTCGCCATTTTCTAAATTAAACCAAAAAAAACCTTCCCCATCTACAAAAAAACGTACCTCATCTTCTGTATGTCTATGTTCAGATAAAAATTTATTACGAACCGCCTCATAATTAGGTGTTTCAGAATTGATATTAATAACATCAGCCGTACCATATCCATTTTTTGACATATATGGATTTAAAACGTGTTCATAAGCCTTCAAAACCTCTTCTTGTGAAGCAGTTTTTGTCAAAGGAATACTTGCCTCCCATTGCTCATAAATTACTCCTCTTTCATTTAAAAATTCACGGATTTCTTGAGGATTTTTTGTACTAAAATTTTTCTCAGGAATATTTAAAACAGCCATAATTTTATTATAATTTTTTTAATTGTTTCAGGTGCAAATATAAAATATTTTTTTTAAAAGTCTATTCATAAGGTAGAGTTTTTGAATATTTTTTTGAAAAAAAAATAATTTTTAGCCCAATTTTTGTAAAACAATATATAAATTTTATTTTTTCACTATATTTGCACAATCTTAACTAAAAACTAAAATAAAATTATGTTTACTGACAACGAAGACGAATTATTATTTGCTGAAGATGACGAAAATCTCGAACAAAAATCAGAAAATATACAAGATAAAAAAACTTGGAAAGTGATGATTGCTGACGATGAAGAAGAAATACATACAGTAACCAAATTTGCTTTGAGCGATTACCAATATAAAGGTAGTAAAATTGAATTTATCAATGCTTATACAGGCAAACAAGCCGTAGATTTATTGGTACAAAACCCCGATGTTGCCTTGATTTTGTTAGATGTAGTCATGGAAAACAATGACGCAGGCTTACAAGCAGTCGATAAAATTAGAAATGAATTGAATAATCAATTTGTCAGAATTGTATTAAGAACAGGACAACCCGGACAAGCCCCCGAAGAAGAAGTGATTTTAAAATATGACATCAATGACTATAAAAATAAAACCGAACTCACAGATAAAAAATTATTCACTGCCATCACGACAGGGCTAAGGTCTTATAGTGATATTATCGAAGTTGAAAATTTTAGACAAAATTTGGAACAATTAGTCGTAGAAAGAACCGCCGAACTACAACACCAAAAACTAATCTTGGAAAGAAAAAATAATGATATCATGTCAAGTATTAATTATGCTTTTAGGATTCAAGATGCAATGTTGTCTGATTTTGATAAAATTCAAAAACATTTACCCGAATTTTTTATATTTTTTCAACCCAAAGATATTGTGTCAGGTGATTTTTATTGGTTTGGTGAAAAAGATGGAAAAGTTATTATCAGTGCTATCGATTGCACAGGGCATGGCGTACCGGGTGCGTTTATGAGTATGGTAGGCGATGCATATCTTAATCAGATTATTTTAATTGATGATATTTCTTCTACTGATGTTATTGCCAAAAAATTACATCAAAAAGTAAGACAATCTTTGAAACAAGACGAAAGTCAAAACCGAGACGGAATGGAATTAGGCATTTGTATTATTGACAAAGAAAAAAAAGGAGTTGAATTTACAGGAGCAGGAAGACCTCTTTTATACGTTCAAAATGGAGAACTGCACGAAATAAAAGCAGATAGACAAAGTATTGGAGGCAGGCAAGACGAAACAGATAAAAATTTTACAAGCCATTTTATTGCCGTCAACGATATTCCTACCACGTTTTATATGTTTTCTGATGGTTTACCTGACCAATTTGGTGGAAAAAACTCACGAAAAATGATGATAAAACACGTAAGAGAAACGCTTTTGGCGATTTGTGATAAACCATTGGAAGAACAAGGAAAAATTATAAACAAAGTTTTTAATGATTGGAAAGGAAGTTTAAGACAAACTGATGATGTCTTAGTCATTGGTTTTAAAGTTTGTTTTTAAATTAACTAAATGATGCTACAAATTACCTAAAAAAATATGTCCTATATTCTTAGTTTTGAAACCTCTACACAAGTCTGTTCGGTGGCATTGCATCAGGCAGGAAATTTAGTTGCTTCAAGTGAAATTCATACTTCACAATCTCATTCTGAAAAATTGACTTTGTTAGCACAACAAATTTTAGAGAATGCAAAAATCAATTTGGAAGATGTAGAGGCAATTGCTATCAGTAAAGGACCTGGCTCTTATACAGGCTTACGCATTGGCGTTTCGACCGCCAAAGGCTTATGTTTTGCGCTTCAAAAACCATTAATTTCTATTTCTACGCTCAAAATAATGGCTTTGGAAGCCTCTAATTTTATTTTTGATAATCAAATTTTGATTTGTCCGATGATTGATGCACGTAGAATGGAAGTCTATTGTGCTATTTTTGATGTGAATTTGAATGAAAAATTACCTATTAACGCAGCCATTATTACTGAAAAATCTTTTGAAAATATACTATCAAACCAAAAAATTTTTTTTATGGGTGATGGGGCTGAAAAATGCAAAACTACATTTTCTTTTTCTGCCAATGCTGTTTTTCCACGTACAGAAATGAAATATCCACACGCTAAAAATATGGGAAAATTAGCTTTTGAAAAATTTAATCAAAAAAAATTTGAAAATGTAGCGTATTTTGAACCTTTTTATTTAAAAGAATTTGTAGGAAAAAAATTAAATGAAAGTTAAAAAAATTATGAACTTCGTGCAAGCGTCCACGCTTGCACCAAAACCAAAATAAGATAAATAGTTACCTTTTACAAAAATAATATACACAAAAAACTTTCACTTTTCTTTTTTTAGACGTAATTTTGTGAATGAATTATTTGGCACTTTTTAAATATAGCGTATTAAGTATGCAACGAAAATGGCGCAAGCAACTAAGTTTGTGCGTTGTGTATAGTTTGGTGGTCGGTTTTTATGCCTCAATTATTTTTTTTACAAGTAGTTTACGACAAGAAACACAATTTGTTACCAAAGATTTGCCACAAATTTGGGTACAAAAATTAGCAGGCGGAAGGCTTATCCCGATGCAAAAAACTTGGGTAGATAGTTTGGCAAATATAAGAGGAATTAAAAATATTTATCCACGCATTTGGGGATATTATTTTGATAGTTCCACAGGAGCAGTTTTTACGATTATGGGAACAAAAAAACCTTTGCAAGAACTGAATATGTTGCAATTTAATTTTTCTCAACTACAAAAAAATAAAAGTATTGAAAAAAATCAAGCCGTAGTCGGAACAGGTTTTTTAGAAATGCGAGGTTTAAAAATAGGAGAATTTTTTAGTATTCCTGATGCCAATGGAAAAATGATAAATTTTGAAATCATCGCCACTTTTGATAGCCAATCAGATTTACTGACAAGAGATTTGATAATCGTTTCCCCAGAAAATGCCCAAATAATCGTTGGTTTGGACGCTAATCAAATCACAGATATTGCCATCAATTTACATAATGAAACTGAAATTGAAAATGTAGCCCGAAAATTAGACCAAAAATATGCTTCTATTCGAGTCGTTACTAAACAACAACTACAAGCCACTTACGAAACTTTATTTGGTTGGCGAGGCGGAATTTGGGTTTATGGCTCAATTTTATCAATTTTTGCTTTTATTTTATTGGTTTGGGAGCGAACTTCAGGCTTATCAGAAAACGAAAAAAAAGAATTAGGAATTTTAAAAGCGTTAGGTTGGCAAATCAATGAAGTTTTATTAGTTAAATTTTATGAAGGCTTTATTATTTCTTTGAGTGCTACTTTATTAGGAATTTTATTTGCATTGTTACATACTTTTTGGTTGGAATCGCCATTATTTACGCCTTTTTTGGTGGGTTGGTCGGTTCTATATCCTCGTTTTTCGTTGTATGTTTTTATTGAGTGGAATAGTATTTTGTCTATTTTTGCCCTCTCAATTTTTCCTTATTTATTGGCAACTATCATTCCTGCTTGGCAAGGAGCAATTATCGAACCTTCGGAAATAATGTAAAAGAAAAAAATTACATTTATAACACTATCCGAAAGTATAAACTACCTTTTATTTTCAAAAAAAGAGAAAAATAACATTTTTTGGTCTAAAAATCCATAAAAAGAATTTTTTATCGAAATTTATAGTATGTTTATCGATAAAGTAAGAAAAATATAAATATAAATTATTAGATTTGCCCCAAAATTACAAAAATAGCAACAAAAATTCTTCTCCGTCATTATGAAATCTTTTACCACATTTATTATATGGGGGCTTCTTTCCCATTTATGCTGTCATTCGACTTTTGCAGCAATTTATATGAAGCACGACACAATCCAGTTTGGTGGACATTATATCGTTTTACCAAAATCACAATGGGCTATTTTGCACCAAAGAGCAGAACAATTTAAGTATGAATATGACAATTGTAAATCTTGCAAAGACTTTTTGCCTTTTGTTGAAATGGCTCTGCCGTTAATAGAAGAAATATTAGTCAAAAATGACCTTCCAAGAGAAATGAAATATTTGGCTTTTTTTCAAACACCTACATTTACAAACGATAAACAGTTATTAAAAGAAGGTTTGTGGCAATTAAGAGATAATTTTTTTGAAGATTTAGGACTAAAAAACCCCAATCATAAAAAAGTAGATGAACGTTGGAGCATTACCGAAACAACCGAAAAAGTAGTAAGATTTTTTAAAAGAGATGACGCTTTTTTTCAAAATCATTTATTATCAATGGCATCTTTAGAACTATCTTTGAATAAACTCAAAGAAGATTTGGTTGAAAAAGATCCCAATTTTTATGTTAAATTTGCAGGAAAAAAATTTTTCTATTTTGATAAAGAAACAGACACATCTTATATTAATTTTATTAACCGATATTTAGCATTTTCTTTGTTTGTAGAAAGATTAATGGCAGAAAAAGCAGTGAATTTTAGATTTGTAGCCATAAAACTACCACTTGGCATATCTATCCAAAAATATATGCGTGAAAATGTAAAAAAAGAAGATAAAGAAAATTTTAAAAAAGACAATCTTTGGATAAAAAAAATCACTAATAAATTGCCTGATGATAAAATTTATGACGCAGTAGTAAGACAAGAAGCCCAGACTTATTATGAATTTTTTGTGTTGGATAAATATAATTTGTATATGAAATACAAAGACGAAAAAAATCCTAAAAAGCCAGAGCCTAAACAAAACGAAAGCCCTAAACGAGAAGAAGAAGAACAAACAAAAAACCAACAAGAAACCAAAGAACAAGAAATATCTTCTGATGATGTTGCCTCTTCGACAAAAGGAGAAGAAGCACCACCAGAAACATTACCTATACCAGCCAAAAAAGAAACTAAAAAAGTTTTTCATGTTGTTCAAAAAGGTGAAACGCTTTATAGCCTCAGTAAAGCCTACAAAGAGCCTGTCCATAGTTTGAGGGATAAAAATAAAATCAAAGATATTAATAAAATTCATATTAAACAGATATTGCTCATTCGAGAAGAATTACCAAATAGAAGTCAAAAAGGATATTTTTATAAGATTTCTAAAGAAAAAAAATTAGAAAACTTAGCAAAAATGTTTGATATTTCTATTGAACAATTGTGTGAGTGGAATTATATAAAAAATACTGCAACTTTTTCAGAAGGTCAAATTATAAAAGTTAGCGAAAATAATTTTTGTCAATCTAAAACAATCAAAAAATACAAATTTTTTCTTTTTAATTATTATTCTAACAGACATCTCGAACCGAATAAAAAAAGATATTTTCTAAAAAATAATATCAAAATAATGCGTAATTTTTCTAAAAAAAGTTTTTTTTTTAAAACAAAAAAAAATAATATAAAAATTATTTTTATTAAAAAAAAAATATTTGTAACTTTGCCAAAATAACTAAAAAAGTTTAAAAGTATGAAAAGTTTAGGTAGTTTTGCATTAGGACTTATAACAGGTGCGGCTTTAGGAGTGGGTGCAGGTTTGCTTTTTGCGCCGGGTGAAGGAAAACAAGTGCGTAGTAGATTGAGTTATCAACTTTCACGTCTTCGTGAGCAATTGCAAGAAAGATTTTCGCAAAAAACAAAAGAAGAAGATTTGTTGTTTAATGATGCTAAAAACGAAAGCGATGAACTAACAAAATCAACAAAAAGAAAAGCAAATAAATTGACAGAAGACCTCAACAAATTGCTCACAGAACAAGGTGGTGAAACTTCGAATGCAAATAAAACAAAGAAAAAATAAACAAATAGTCAGAAAAAATGATACTTTTTCTGACTATTTATTTATGATGATTTGATAAAAATAATTAATCAAAAACAATGGAAATAAAAGATGTAATCAAAGTTTTATTAGTTGATGATGAGGCAGACATCGTTGAATTATTGCAATATAACCTCGAAAAAGTCGGTTATGAAGTTCAATTTGCTTACAATGGAATCGATGCAGTAGAAATTGCCAAAAAATTTGCACCCGATTTGGTATTGTTAGATATTATGATGCCAAGAATGGACGGCGTAGAAACTTGCCGATTGTTGCGTGCTTTGCCCCAAACTGCCAATAGTTATATTATTTTTCTTACTGCCAGAGTCGAAGAATATTCTGAAATTGCGGCTTTTGAAGGTGGTGCCGATGATTATATTATCAAACCTATCAAACCGCGTGCTTTGATAAGCAGAATTACGGCTCTTTTTAGACGTGAACGCAAAAAAAAACAAGAAAATGAAGATAAAATTACCATTGATAATTTGGTTATCGATAGAGTAAGTTATACCGTAGAGTTAGCAGGCGAACAAATTATTTTACCTAAAAAAGAATTTGAATTGCTGTATTTTTTGGCACAACACCCAAACAAAGTATTTAGTCGTGATGATTTATTGCATAATATTTGGGGCGTTGATATTTATGTGTTACCCAGAACGGTTGATGTGCATATTAGAAAAATAAGAGAAAAAATTGGTGAAAAATATATCTACACAGTCAAAAGTGTTGGGTATAAATTTTCACCCGAAACAACAGAATAAATATGTCTATTTTGATTGCGGATAGCGGTGGTACCAAAACTACTTGGCTTTATAAAGACGAAATTTACGAAAATATTGGTTTAAATCCGAATGGAATTTCTGAAAATGATATTGATTTTCACATCAAAAAAGAAATAAAAACAAGATTTTTAGACGTAAAAAAAATTTATTTTTATGGCGCAGGTTGTGCAACAGAAACTAACCAAAATTTATTAAAAAAAATATGTCAAAAAAATTTTGTAGATGCTGAAATTTTGATTGATAATGATTTGATGGGTGTAGCAAAATCAACCTGCGGAGATGAAGCAGGAAACATTGGAATTTTGGGTACAGGCTCAAATTTAGCCTATTTTGATGGCAAAAAATTATACGGAGAAGAATTTAATTTGGGGTATATTTTAGGAGATGAAGGCAGTGGCGCATATATAGGAAAAATATTTTTGACTGATTTTTTACATCAAAAATTACCTACCATTATCCAAGAAAAACTACTCGAAAAATATCCCAAATTAGATAGAAATTTTATTATCGAATCAATTTATAAACAAAAAATGCCCAATCGTTTTTTAGCCCAATTCACTTATTTTTTAAAAGAAAATATAGAAAACGAGTATGTTTTTAGGCTGATAAATAAAAATTTTGATGATTTTTTGTCTATTTATTTACCTTTGTTGCCTGTTCAAAGTAAAGATTTTCCTTTGCATTTTGTGGGTTCTATTGCCTATTATTTTCAAGATATTTTAAAAAATTGTGTCGAAAAACATCATTATTTAGTTGGAAATATTGCTCAAAATCCAATAGAAGGGCTTAAAAAATATCATCATTTGTCCACATAAAAAGAAATAAAAATATAACAAAAAAAATGAAAAATTTAGTATCTTATTGGGAAAAAGAAAGCTTTTTAAAGTATGATATTATCGTTATCGGTGGTGGTTTGGTTGGCTTATCAACGGCTTGCGAACTCGTAGAAAGAATGCCAAAAGTAAAAGTAGCTATTTTAGAAAGAGGAATTTTGCCCACAGGCGCAAGCACCAAAAACGCAGGTTTTATGTGTTTTGGCAGTCCATCAGAATTATTAAATGACGTAAAAAATTGTGGTTGGGAAGTAGTGATGCAAATGGTAGAAAAAAAATTAGACGGAATGGCGAGGCTAAAAAATAGACTAATTTTTGAAGATATTGAACTAAAAGAAGGATATAACGGCTTTGAAATTCTGACAAAAGACCAATTACCTATCTTGGATAAAATGGACGAACTCAATCGGAAATTATCCGAAGTGCCTTTTTTTGCTCGCTACCCCAGCGATAAAGACAATGTTTTTAAGTTAGTTTCTGAGGAAGTTCGTAAATCTATGAAATTCAAAAATGTAGAAGAACTGATTTGTACTACTTTTGAAATGCAGGTAAATACAGGAAAAATGATGAAATCTTTGTATTTATATGCTCAAAAATTAGGTATTTCTATTTTCACAGGCACAGAAGTTGAAAGTTTTGAGGAACTCAATCAAACAATGCACGTACAGACAACTCAAAATATTAGTTTTGAATGTGGCTATTTATTCATTGCTAACAATGCTTTTTATCAAAAATTTTATCCCAATGAAAATAAAGTAAAATCGGGAAGAGGGCAAGTTTTGATTACCGAAAGAATGGAAAAAGGATTGCCTTTTATGGGAAACTATCATTTTGACGGAGGTTTTGTTTATTTTAGAAACATTGGTAGAGATAGATTGATGTTGGGCGGAGGCAGGAATATAGATTTTGAAGGCGAAACAAGTTCTGATATTGAAATCACAGATATTATCCAAAACAACTTAGAAAAATTATTAAAAGAGATGATTTTGCCTGAAAGAAATGTAAAAATAGAACAACGTTGGGCGGGAATTATGGCTTTTACGGACAACCATTTGCCTATTATCGAAAAAAAAGAGAAAAGAGTTTTTACTGCCGTAGGCTTAAACGGAATGGGAGTAGCCATTGGTTCAAACGTGGCAAAAGAAGTCGTAGATTTGTTTTTACAAAAATAAAAATAGTGCTATTTATACAAAAATTACTCGATGTCGATTTTATTTTCTCAACCTGATTGGCAACTTTTTACAAACCTAAATACATTGCCACAACAAGCAGGCATTGCAAAGCATTTGTTACCAAAATTAGTCGTTAAAGAATTGATAGACAATGCTTTAGATACAAATACAGAGGTTCAAATCATACACGAACAGCCCGAATTATGGACTGATGTGATTACAATTAGAGATTTTGGACAAGGAATTAGTGGTACAAACGAAGAAATTGCTTATCTTTTTTCTCTCCGAAGACCTTTGACAAGCTCAAAACGTTTGCGTTTGCCTCAACGAGGTGCTTTGGGAAATGGCTTGCGTGTGGTCATGGGAACGGTGTATTGTATGAATGGAAGTTTAGAAATTGCTACAAAAGGTCGCAGAATACAAATTATTCCACAAGATGATGGATATAGTCAAGCCGTTTTTTTGGAAAATTGGACAGCAGAAGGCACAGAAATTAAAATCACGTTCAAAGAAAATTTATTTGGTGGAAAAGATTTGTTGCAGTGGGCAAAATATGCTTTAAAAATGCCCAAAAGTATTATTTATCAAGGAAAAACAAATGCTTTTTGGTATGATTCTGATAGTTTTTATAATTTATTATTGAGTTTGCCCGCAGACGTAACTTTGATAGATTTTTTGAAAGAATTTAATCCTACATATACGCCAAATTTATTCAAAGATATTGATTTTGAAACCATTACAAGAGAAAATGCTGAAAATTTATTGACTATATTAAGAGAAAATGACCATATTTTATCGCCCAAAAAATTAGGAAAAATCGGAGAAATGGACGATTTTCAAGGATATTCCTCTGTGTTTTCGAATATGATTATGCCCGCTTCCAAAGGAAGTTTGGAGGCAGATATTCCTGTGGTCATCGAATGTTTTGTGAAAGAAATAGATTTGAATAGTGATAAAAATCTAACTGAAAATGTTTTTTTTGTAAACAGAACTCCGATTGTAGGTGATATTAACTTTCAATTTTTGGAGAAGAAAATTTGGTTATATGGTTGTGGATTACAAGAAATGATAGAAATTCCAAAATTTAATACTGATTTTTTTGTTTGGGTAAATATTCTTACGCCTTATATGCCAATTGTCAGCAATGGAAAAGAGCCTGATTTTTCGTTATTGAACACTGCCATAGTGGAATCAATTGTGAAAGCAATACAACATTTTAAGAAAAAAATTCCAAAAAAAATAATACAAAATCAAGCAGGAGAAATCATAGATAAAATTCCATCTCAAAAACAAATTGTGTTAGAAAATTTGGAAAAAGCCATCGATAAAGCCTCTGGAAATGGAAAATATCGTTATTCTTTACGACAATTGTATTATGCTTTGCGTCCTTTTGTGATGGAAAATACAGGAAAAGAACTCAAATATGCGCATTTTAATTTGTTGATAACAGAATTTGAATTTGAAAAAGGAGAAGATTTGAAAGGCGTGTATAGAGATGAACGCGGAACGCTTTTGCACCCACATACGCAGGAGGAGATTAAATTAGGTACAAAAAATATAGAAAAATATCACAGACCAAGTTTTAATTTTAATAAAATTATTTATTCTGAAAAAGAAGGTTTTTTTGAAATTTTGAAAGAAGCAAATTTTCCTGAAAAATTTGATTGTGCTTTATTGACTTCCAAAGGTTTTGCGAGTCGGGCGGCACGCGATGTGTTGGATTTGTTGGCAGATACAGAGGAAGAACTACAATTTTTTTGTTTACATGACGCAGATTTGTCAGGAACTTTGATTTATCAAGCCTTGCAACACGCCACCAAAGCACGCCCAGAACGAAAAGTAAGTATCATTAACTTAGGTTTGGACGCTTGGGAAGGCTTGGCGATGGGCTTAGAAGTAGAAAAATTGGAATCAAAACAATCTAAAACTCCAGCTAATTATGTGTTAGAATTTGATAAAAATTTTGATAATCCAAAACCATTTCATTTTCCAAAATATGAAAATTACACTACTTGGGAAGATTGGTTAAAATATTATAGAGTCGAACTCAACGCAATGGATACGCCTACTTTTATTGATTGGCTTTCTCAAAAAATAAGACAATATGACAAAGGAAAAGTAATTCCGCCTGAAAAAAATTTGATGCAAGAAGCACAAATTACCTCTGAAATTACTTTAAAAGAAAAAATAAAACAAGAAATTTTAAGTAATTTGCCGTTAGAAAAGTGGATTGAAGAAAAATTTATGGAAAAAATGCCTTTGATACAACAAAAAATCAACGCAATAGAATGGGAACAAACGCTCAAACAAAACTTATCCAATGAAGATGTCAGTAGTTGGCGGGCAAGTTTTAGGGCATTATTAGATGAAATTATCGAATAAAAAAACTTGTGCAAAATAATTTACACAAGTTTTTTTTGTATTTATTTAGTCTTTATCTTTGAAAGAGAGGAATAGATACATTTTAATTTTTCAAAAACTATTCTGCTGATGTTGCGTTTTCTGCACCTTCGGTGGCAGCTTCATTGATTTCAGTAACTAATTTTTGAGTAGCTTCTTCTTGTTTTTTACGCAATGCTTCGGCACGTGCTTCGCTTACTTTTCTTTCAGCCTCAAAGCGTGATTTTTCGGCAGTTGCTTTTTCAGTTGCCAATCTATCTACTTTTCCTTGTACTTTATTATCTTTGCTTGCTTTCCAAGTTTCGTATTTAGCGTCTGCTTGTTCTTGTGTAATAGCGCCTTTTAACACACCGATTTGTAAATGTTTACGCACCAAAACGCCGCGATAAGAAAGCATTGCTTTCATTGTAGGGGTAGGTTGCGCTCCATCTAATAACCATTTCAACGCTTTATCTTCATTTAGAACGATAGTTGCGGGGTTGGTAGTAGGGTTATAATTACCAATTTTTTCAATAAAACGTCCATCTCTTGGAGAACGTGCATCTGCTACTACGATATCGTATATAGCCAATTTTTTGCGTCCACGACGCGCGAGTCTAATTTTTACCATTTCAGTAAATACTATTTAGAGTTATGTTGGCGATTGAATTGATCTCGTCAATTCTTTTGAGGTGCAAATATAGGTTTATTTTTTGAGAATACAAAATTTTTTTGTGGTTATTTTTTTTTCTTGTGTGGTTGGGTTTAAAAAAGATGGTTCTTCGAAAGTTATTGCGGGAATACGATTTTTGGATAGCAAAAACGCTTACCTAAGCTTAATTTGAGCCTTCTATTTGGCAGTTCCGTAATAAC
>RDXZ01000216.1 GCA_004293265.1 Bacteroidota bacterium
AAAAAGCAAGAGAATTAGTAAGTCAAAGAGAAAATTTACGTTATGAACGCACACGTGCCTTTGGAATTGTGAGAAAAATTTTTATTAATATTGGAAAAAAATTTGAAGAAAATAAATTAATCGAAAAAGAAAATGATATTTTTTATTTGACAAAAGAAGAAATTTTTGCTTTTATTCAAGGAACTTCCGTTACACAAAATATAAAAGCATTGATAGATTTACGAAAAAATGAATTTGAAAAATACAAACAAAGCGGTGCAATTTCTGAACGTTTTGCCACTTATGGCATTGTTTATCAACTTGATAATGATTTTTTTAGCACAGAAAAAGAACTTCCTTTGGAATCAGAACTCAAAGGCGTTGGTTGTTGTGTGGGCATTGTGGAAGCAAAAGTCAGGGTTTTGGATAATCCTCATCAATTAGAATCATTGAAAGGAGATATTTTGGCAGCATATAGCACAGACCCTGGTTGGGTAGTGCTTTTTCCTGATGCCAAAGGAATTTTGGTAGAAAGAGGCAGTTTGTTGAGTCATTCTGCTATCGTGGCACGCGAAATGGGAAAACCTTGTATCGTGGGCATCAAAGGATTGCTCAAAACATTAAAAACGGGTGATTTGATAGAAATGAACGGAAGCACAGGAAATATCAAAATCATAAAAAACTAAAAAAATGATGGTAAAAGAAATTTTGAGATACGCAAATTGTTGGGAAGATGCCGAAATTTTGTTGGCAGGACTCAATATCAAACCTGAAAGCAATATTTTATCAGTTGCCTCAGCAGGCGATAATAGTTTTTCATTGCTCACCACTCAACCCAAAAAAATCGTTTGTGTGGATATTAATGCTATACAATTACACCTTACCGCCTTAAAACAAGCGTGTTTTAGAGGTTTGGAGTATGAAAAAATGATGGCTTTTTTAGGATTTTCAAACACTGAACATCGTTTGGATATTTTCAAAGAATTAAAAAAATACATTAATTATCCTCACGCTTGGGATTTTTGGAACGAGCATCAATCTTTGATAAAAAATGGTTTGATTTATCAAGGAAAATTTGAAAAATATTTTCATTTTTTTAGCAAAAAATTATTGCCTTTGATACACTCAAAAAAAACAATTAACTTACTTTTTAGTCCTAAAAATATTGACAAACAAATTTTATTTTATGATAAAAAATGGAATAATTGGCAATGGAGATTGATTTTTAGAATTTTTTTTAGTCGTTATGTGATGGGTAAATATGGGCGGGACAAATCTTTTTTTAACGAAGTGAAAATTTCTGTGGCTGATTATATTTACCAAAAAACAAGCAATCACTTCAAAAATCCACTTTCACAACATAATAATTTATTGCATTTTATTTTGTTGGGTGATTTTGGTTCGTTGTTGCCGCATTATATTCAACCTGAAAATTTTGAAATCATCAAAAAAAATATCGAAAAAATGACGTTGTTTCAAGGAAAAGTAGAAGAGGCAATACCTATTTTTGGTAAATTTCAATATTTTAATTTGTCTAATATTTTTGAATATATGCCTGATGATATTTTTATTGAAACTGCTCAAAAATTAGCAGAAGGCAGTGAAAATCAAGCATCTTTTTTATATTGGAATTTGATGGTGCCTCGAATGATGTCTGCTATTTTGCCTCAATATTTTGAAGGAAATGCAACTATTAACGCAAAATTGAGTAATAAAGACAAAGGTTTTTTTTATAATCAAGTGATTTTAGATTACAAAAAATAATTCAATAGTTTCGTGCAAGCGTGGACACTTGCACGAGATAACGCTGGTGCAAGCGTCCACGCTTGCACGAGATAACGCTGGTGCAAGCGTCCACGCTTACATCAAAAATACCTAAAATTAAAAATATGGTCAATACAATTATTCTAAGCATTATTTTTTTAAGCCTTTTTGGATTGGCTGAATTTTTATATTATTTTTTCAAATTCAAAGCAGAATTTACACGAAAAATAGTACACATTGGTACAGGAATTATTACTTTATTATTTCCATTATGGCTTGATAATCATTGGTTTGTGTTGTTTTTATGTACTAATTTTTTTGTTCTTTTATCCATAAGTTTACGCTTCAATTTTTTAAAATCCATCAACGCAATTCAGCGTTTTTCGGTGGGAAGTTTGCTTTATCCTTGTGCGGTGTATATGTGTTATTTTGTGTATGATGTTGAAGGTCAAAAATTATATTTTTTTTATTTACCTATTTTAAGTTTGGCACTTTGCGACCCTGTGGCTGAAATTATTGGAAAACGTTATCCATATAAAACTTTTAAAATATGGCAAAGCACAAAAAGTATAGGTGGAAGTTTTGCTTTTGCTTTGAGTAATTTTTTATTAAGTTGGTTGATTTTGATTACATTGACAAACGCCAATCAACCTATATTTTCTGCCTTGATTATTGCATTTTTTACAAGCATTATCGAAGGCATAAGCGGCAAAGGCACTGACAATATTTCTATACCTTTGTCGGTGATTATTTGTTTGAAAGTAATAGGAATTTAAAAAAAATTCGTGCAAGCGTGGACGCTTGCACGAGATAAGAATTTAAAAAAATAACATAAAAAAAGTATAACTATGATAAAAATAATATCCACCAACGAGAAAGAAGAAATCAAAAAATTGAGTGAAAATTTACTCAAAAATATTTATACTGATGGAATATTACAACAAAAATTAAAAGAAAATCATCACAACGATTTTTTATTAAATCATTATTTTTTGGTAGAAAATGAAAATACATTGGCTTATTTGGCTTTGTATTACAACGAAGATTTAAAATTTAAAGGAAAAAAAACATTCACTATTGGTAATTATGAAGCAATTGAAAATAGTATATTTGCCCAAAAATTAATCGATTATGCAGAAAAAGAAGCACAAAATAAAGAAAGTAAATACTTGATAGCCAATATGAAAGGAACTACTTGGCATAGTTATCGTTTTAGTTTGCATAATAATTTTCCTAATTTTTTTTTAGAACCTTATCACCCTGTTTATTATAATCAACATTTTGTAGAGGCGGGTTTTGAAATAATACAAAAATATTTTTCGAGTATAGATACAATACTACAATATGACAATGTTGAAATTTTAGCAAAAGAAAAATATTTTTTTTCGTTGGGAGTCAATATTAGAAGCATTGATTTAGATAATTTTGTAGAAGAACTTCGAAAAATATTTACATTTAGTACGAATGCTTTTACTCAAAATTTTTTATATACTTCTATCAATGAAGATGTTTTTGTGGCACAATATTTACCTTTAAAACCATTTTTGCACCAAGATTTTATACTGATAGCAGAAGATTCAGAAAAAAATATCATTGGTGTATTTTTTGCTTTGCCTGATGTGTTTGATAATGAAAATAAAACATTGATTATCAAATCAATAGCACGTCATTCAGCAAAAATGTGGCAAGGTTTAGGACACGTAATAGGCAATATATTGTATAGAAATGCCAAAAAAAATGGATTTACAAAAATCATTCACGCCTTTATGCGTGAAAATGGTTATTCAACACAAATATCAAAAAATTATTCGGGAGAAATTTATAAAAATTATGCTTTATATGGAAAATCACTATCCAATTGATGATAAAACACGCTTCAATGTCGTTGATTTATTCTTTGAAAATGCTAAAAAAAATCCTGAGCAAATTGCTATTATAGACGCAAAAAGAGCAGTTTCATTTCGTATTTTGGCAGAGGAAGTTGTGCAAACAAGCCATTATTTTCTACAAAAAGGCATCAAAAAAGGTGATAAAGTTTTGATTTTTATAGGTATGGGAGTTGATTTGTATCGCACTGTTTTATCGCTTTTTAATATTGGTGCGGTGGCTGTATTTTTAGACCCTTGGGTAAATAAAAAAAGAATGGAAGAATGTTGCAAAACTGTAGAATGTCAGGCATTTATAGGTGTTTTGAAGGCAAGAATTTTGTCAATATTTTCTAAACAATTACAAAAAATTCCTATTCAATTGGGTATTTCATTTCCTCAAAATCATTCTATTGAAAACGCAAATTTTCAAGCCATTACCTATCCACAAGATATGGCTTTGATTACTTTTACGACAGGAAGCACAGATACACCCAAAGGTTCTATCAGAACACACGCTATTTTGTACGCACAATTTAGGGCTTTGATTGATAAAATAAATCCTGAAAAAAATGAAGTAAATATGACTTCTTTGCCTATTATGCTTTTTATTAATCTTGCGGCGGGCATCACTTCTATTATTCCGAAAGCAAAATTAAAACGTTTGCATTTATTGAAACCGACAAAAATTTTAAAGCAAATTGATATTTATCGAGTAAGTAGTTTGATAGCTTCGCCTTTTTTTGTCAAAAAAATTGCTGAATATGCGCTTGATAATCAAATAGATACAAGTCAAATTAAAAAAATATTTACAGGTGGAGCGCCCATATTCGCACAAGAAGCACAACTATATTTGAAAGCATTTCCGAAAGCAAAAATTGAAATTGTTTATGGTTCTACTGAAGCAGAACCTATCAGCAGTATTTTAGCAAAAGATATTATTACACATCAATTGGATAAATCATTGATTACAAAAGGTTTATCAGTAGGAAAAATTGATAAAAATACCACCGCAAAAATAATATCTTTTGATGCTAAATATTTGTCTATCAATGATTTAGAAGATTTTAAAAAACATATTTTGTTGCCTTATCAAGTAGGCGAGATTATAGTGAGTGGTCATCACGTATCAAAAAATTATTTTAACAATCCTTTGGCTGAAAAACAAAATAAAATTTGGATTGATGGTACTTGTTGGCATCTTACAGGAGATAGTGGTTATTTAGATGAAAATAATTGTCTTTTTCTTACAGGTAGATGTAATACTGTTATTACACATCAAACGACATTAATTTATCCATTTATTTATGAAGCGATTTTGTTGCAAATCCCTGCGATTTCGCTTGCTACAATTCTAAAAATTGATGAAAAAATTATTATTTTTGTAGAACTTAAAAATAAAAAACAAAAAAACGAAGTCATCACACAAATAAAATTACTCTCAATTCCACACGATATTATCGAATGTATAAAAAAAATACCTCGCGATTTAAGACATTATGCTAAAATAGATTACGAAAAATTAAAAAATTACTTGCCGTAAAAATTTTTGTATATGTTTTGAAATTTTAAGAAAAATATGTATCCATTGGGACTCCGATTTGCTACACGCAGGCTGTTGCTTCGCAACAAACAAGCCAGAGGCTTGCACCAGTTGGGGAGTTACTTACACGATAAAAAAAATCATTTATTTTGTATTACTTTCTCAAAAAAAATATTTATTTTTGCGAAAAAAATAACAATAAAAATGGGAAAATATATCAATCCTTTTACAGACTTTGGTTTCAAAAAATTATTTGGTGAAGAAGCAAATAAAGACCTTTTGATTGACTTTTTAAACGCTCTTTTGGGCGAGAAAGACAATATTATCAGCATTACTTATCTCAAAACTGAACAATTAGGCAGGCAAGAAATAGACAGAAAAGCTATTTTTGATTTGTATTGTGAAAATGACAAAGGCGAAAAAATGATTATCGAAATGCAAAAAGGAAAACAAAGTTTT
>RDXZ01000217.1 GCA_004293265.1 Bacteroidota bacterium
ACTTTTCGACTACCAACAACTTTTATTTATTCAACATCTTTTTTATTTTGCACAAAGATAGAAACTTATTTTTGAAAATATAAATTAACGAAAAAAAATCCGTCTTCGACCATTGATAACCTAACAAATACTACTATCTACAAATATATTCATTGCACTTTTCGACAGGAAAAATAAAATTATCAGTCCAATATTAAGTAAGAACTTGCTTTATATTTCATTTATTTTGAGATAAATGTTGTTTTTTTACCATTTGGAGCCACTAAAACCAATCTTGTTTTTGTGCTTCCTTCTTGATACGGCAATGTGATTAACTGATATTTGCCTTGTTTGTTGGGCAGTTTGATATTGTAATACGAATCACCAGAGGGCAAAGTTTGAGGAATTTCGGCATCGGGTATCATAATTTTTTTAAATTTTGAATTATTATTAGCCGCATAATAAAAAGGCACAAACATCGGACCGCCAGAAGTCAATAAAATCTCGCCTGTGGGTGCGTAACAAGCGACTTCCATGCCAAATTCTTTGGTAGATTCATCAGGCATAAACATTGTGTTTCCCATTGCCCAAGTAGAACCAAGCGTCATTTTTTCTTTATTATCGCTTCGTTCTACATAAAGACGCATCAGTTCCCTGTCAGTTTTGAGAATATTTAATTTGACAGGTTTTTTATCTTTTTGACTTTGGTAAGAAATTTCTGTTGCTTCTCCATTTTCGTGATTTACTTTTACAAAAATTTTTTCAAGATTTGTATCAGTTCGATAGACAAAAATTTGTACTTCGTTTTGTCCATACAATAAAAAATGTGAGTTTGTAATGACAAGCAGTAGATATAAAATTATTTTTTTCATTTTTTTGTTTTATTTGATTGCAAAAATAATAAAAATAAAAATAAAGAAAACAAAAATTACGCGAAACTATTATTTTTTTACATAAAAGGTTATATTTTTTACTCAAATAAAAAACATAACCTTGTATGATATGAGAAAATTTGTTAGATTTTATACAATTTATTTTGTCATTTATCTAAAAAAATTACCATTGAATTTCATTTTCTCCTTTATTTTTGAGATATTCATTGGCTTGACTAAAATGTTTATTGCCATTAAAACCTTTGGCAAGAGGCGAAGGGTGTGGTGCTTTCAAAACCAAATGTTTTTTTTCATCAATTACTTTACCTTTTTCGTGTGCATATTTTCCCCAAAGCATAAATACTACGCCTTCTTTTTCATCAGATATTTTTTTGATAACCGCATCAGTAAACTCTTCCCAACCTTTTTTTTGATGTGAGCCTGCGGTATCTTTCACAACGGTCAAAGTAGCGTTTAACAAAAATACGCCTTGATTTGCCCAGCGTTCTAAGTTTCCAGATTTTGGTATTTCTTTTCCTATATCTTCTAAAATTTCTTTAAAAATATTTCTCAAAGAAGGCGGAATTTTGATGCCATCATTGACCGAAAAGCAAAGTCCATTGGCTTCGCCTTCGCCATGATAAGGGTCTTGTCCCAAAATAACCACTTTTACTTGGTCAAAAGGGCATTTTTCAAAAGCATTAAACATCAAACTTCCCGCAGGAAAAATTGTTTTTGTTTTATATTCTTCTCTTAAAAAATCAGTTAATTTGATAAAATAATCTTTTTCAAATTCATTCTTTAAGCGTTCTTTCCAAGAACTTTCAATTTTTACGTCCATAAAATAGTGTAATTTTTTAGCGTCTAATTTTATTCTTTTCTAACTCTTTTGGCTATGTCGTCATTATCGGCTTGTACCTGAATTTCGTAATCTTGAGTTGAGGCAACAATTCTATCGACTTCATATTTGATAATATTGACATCTTCCAAAGAAACATAATCAGAGCCAATGAGTAAATATTCCAATACATCAGAAATTTGTGTCAATCTATTGATTGTGTCTGCATATTTGATGTATAGTTCGCCTGCATCATAAAAATTTTGGACTACCCCAATGATAGAAATGGTGGCGGTAATAATCAAAGCCAATGAGTTCATATACCAATCTACGCCATAACTTTTGAGTGTATCGGTTACATTGATACCTAATAAAACCGTTACAATTGCCGCCAACAAAGACGATAAAAGTTTGAAAACAAAAGCCCAACGCCTTGACCTATTTTCATATCCTTTGTAAAGTACTTTATATTTTTCTATTTTTTCGTTTAATTTGTCTAATTTTGCTTTGATTTCAGGTCTATCTTCGACGGGTGTTTTGATTCTCCTTGCTTTACCAAATAATTTTCGGTTCAATTCATCAAGATGCGTAGCCCCACGTCCCTCTTCTTGAAGAATTCTCGAAATAGTAGAAGGTCCCTGCCCGATAGTAGTCAAATCTTGGAATTGTTGTTGGGCATCACCAATTAAATTCTTATTAAATTCACGTCTTTTATTGATTTCATTATAATCAGTTTTGGTTGGTGGTGTGGTGTTAGAAGATGTATTTGTGGTTGATGGAGTTCCTGATTTTTCAAAATTAAAAGCTTCTTCCAGCCATTTTGTTAATTCTTCAAAAGGGTCTTTTGGTTTTTCTTCCACTGCATAAATTTGCGTATCAGAATCGATTTCTTCTTCAATTTCGTTAGTATGTTCGTAGTCTTCAGAACTCTGTTCTGTAAGGGAATTCAAATCGTCAATATCAATCATAAGTATAAGTAGGCAAATTTAAAATAATTTTTTTACAAAAATAAGTGTTATTTTTAATTACACAAATTTTTTTTCGTTTTTTATTCAAAAATATTAAAAAAAACTATTATTTTACATCAAAAATATCTTTTTTTGTTTATTTTGTACGAGTTTTGATAGCAGAATTGCTCCACCATTTATCCAAAAAAGATTTGTTATTAGACAAAGGCACAATATAATAATTATAAAAAAGACAGAAAAAAGGTATATTTTCTACTGTATCAATTACTGTTACGATAGAAGTCGAACCTGTATGCGTTAAAAATAACTCATCTTCTTTTTTGATAAGAAAACCTACGTGTGTGTTGCCAAAGCCAATAAAATAAATACCATTTTCTAATTTATTTTTCATTTCTTTGATAACATCTTCACAAGCCACATTACCTGCCACTCGAATCATTGCACTATCTACATCTAAAGTCATTGCTTCGTGAATAGGCAATTGTTGTGCTAAAGTAATCCTATTTATTTGTACGCCAATATGTGCCAAAGTTGTAGAAACATAATACCCACAACTGATAGTACCTTGATTAGGAACTTCGGTATGTCCACTAAAAGACCATTTTGTACCATACCAATAAGGTAAGATTTGTTTGATTAAAGCCTTTTCAAATAGATTTTTTTTGAGTTGATAAGCGATTTCAGTTGAAATATTTTTATTTTTAATATTTTTTTTAGTTTGCTCAATTTCTTTTTTTATATCTTGAATACTTTGCCAATAACTCACATTTGGTTTGATAGTATCTATATTTTTTTCTTTTTTTATAATATTTATATTTTCATTTGTTTGTCCTTGTGTGGTTTGGAAACAACTTTGACAAGTAACGAATAAAAAAGATAAAATTAACAAAAAATCTATTTTTAATCTATTCATATATTTAAAAGAAAATAATTATTTTAATTTACCTAAGTAATTAGTTAATTTTTTTACGTAAATTTACATAATTAGTTTCTCAATTTTGATTTATTTATTAAATTTCTTACAAAAATTCTAAAAAAAATCAGTTTTTTAGGTTTTTTTTAGGTGTTTCTAAACTTGGTCATGGATTTGTTACAACCTACAAAGAGTCAAAAAAGCCCTTGTTTTAAAAGTATTTTTTGGTTTATAAGTATTTTTATTTGATAAATATTTGTTTAGGTAAGAAAAAATATCTACCTTTGTTCAAAGTAAAAAATATATGGAATAAATACAAGTTGTCAGTGGACAAAAAATGCAGAAATGAAATATTAAGAAAAAAATAAATTTTACTGCACTTTTCGACACAACGGCACAAAAAATTAAATTACAAAAAAATTATGAAAAAAAACTTATTTTTTAGTTGTATTTTGGTTATTTTTATTAGCCAAATTTTATTTGCACAAAATAATATTTTGATTGAAGGAAAAATAAAAAACTATCCAAATTCTAAATTTGAGATGGTATTATTACAAGAAAGTTCCAAATTAGAAAGAGAATATTTTACCATTGAAACTGATAAAAATGGTAACTTCAAAAAAAATATTTTGATTATTCAACCTATTGTATATTTATCTTTGAGAGATTCAGTTAATAATATTTTTTATGAAACACTTTTTGAAAAAGGAGATATATTAAAAATCGAGTATGACTTCAAATCTTATGAAAAAACATTAAAAATGGAAGGTAATGCGGCTTGGAAAGTAGATTATTCTAAAAAAGATTATGCGTTATTTAAAAAAATGTACAATCGTAATCCACGAGAACCGTTTAAAATGTCTTTGGAAAATCACTTTAAATGGAATGACAGCCTCAAAAAATTACGATTAAAAGAATATCAAAAAATAACAAATAAAGCAAGTAAAATTTTTCAAGAAGTGCAAGAAGGAGATTTGTGTGGGGCATTATCAGCCAATTATCCTTCATTTTATGATGTGAATATCATAGAAAAAGAAAAAACTGAAGAAGAAAAAAATAAAATAGTAAAATATTATCAAACACTTGCAATAGAAAATATGTTTGTGGCTCAACAAACTAAAAATCTTATTTATTCAAAAAATTATGATTTTTTTATGAATAATATTTCTTATAAAAGCATTGATGATAATATGACTTTGTTCAAAACAGATAGTAATCATTATCATCAATCAAAATATTTTTTTTACAAAGCATTTTTTATAACAGAATTAGCAGAAAAATTTTTAGGTAGTATTTTGATTAAGTCAGATAAAAACAATCCATTTTCGTCAGATACTACAATTATTAAGGATTACTTATTGTCTTATAAGCCTAATTTATATACTGAAATAATTAAAAAAAGACTTTATATTTTAAAAAATTTTCAAGAAGGAAAACCTGCTTATAATTTTGAATTGAAAGATGATGAAGATAAAAAAGTAAGTTTAAAAGACTTGAAAGGAAAGACAATTTTAATAGATTTTTGGGGGACTTGGTGCAGACCTTGTAGAACAGAACATCAATTTATGTTAGAAATGGCAACAAAAACCATTGACAATCCCAATATTATATATGTTTGGATAAGTTTTTTTGATAATAAAAAAGCGTGGTTGGATTATATCAATTTAAAAAATGCAAAAAAATCTAATATTATTCATTTATTTGCAGAAGAAAAGCAGGCAAAAGAATTACAATTTTTTTATAATTTTACTTCTGCACCAAGCAAACAATTGATAGATAAAAATGGAAATTTAATAAAAACAGATTTTACACATATTTATAAAGAGAATAAAGATGAAATTGTAAAAATATTAGAAAATAAGGATAAATAACTAAAAAAATGGTTTACTTTTTTTCTAAATTAAAGTATTTCTTGCTGTAAAAATTTTGTATATATTTGAAATTTAAAAAAAAATATGTATTTAGACAACCAATTCGCCCCTGCTTGTGTCCCACAAGCAGTAGTCGTTGTTTGTTACAATATTCGCTTGTGGGACACAAGCGAGGGCGTAAGGTTTTTTTTAGGTGTCAAAAAATATAATTTCTAAAAAAAAATCCATTCATATTAGTACAAATCCCAATTTCCTCTCAAATAATATTTATATAAAACGGGATTATGAATTGTATTGATTTCTGCGGTATCAGATAAGAAGAAGTTTTCTTTTCCGAAGGAAGTCATCAATTGCATAGCGTCATTATTGAGCCATTTGGTAGGAATATTTTTAAAATCTAACTTTTTAAGTTCTTCTTTGAGTTGTTTTTTGGATAGGCTTTTGCTGCCAATGTTCCAGCCCCATTCACCCAAAGTTAAGATTTGATTGTGTAAAGGCACAACTTCAAACCCTGCCGCCTCCAACGTATAACGAATACAAGTAAAAGCACGCGTAGAATAATAAGGGCTTCCTGATTGTGTAATCACCAAACCATTGGGACGCAACCTTTTATAACACATCATATAAAATTCTTTGCTGTATAATCGCCCTAATTCTACGGTTCGAGGGTCAGGTAAATCAATAATGATAGCATCAAAAAACTGCTGACTATCATCTAAAAATTTATATCCATCTCGATTATATATTTTTAATTTGGGAGATAGCATCGAATTTTGATTGGCATTTTTTAAAACAGGGTGGTTTTTTCCTAAATTTGTCATGGCAGGGTCTAAATCAACCATAATAATTTCTTTTACACTTGGATATTTTAAAATTTCTCTCACTGCCAAACCATCTCCACCACCCAAAATCAATATATTTTGTGGATTGGGAGTCATTTTCAAAACGGGATGCACCAAAGGCTCGTGATACATTACTTCATCAAGCGTACTAAATTGTTGGCTACCATTGATGAATAACCAATAATCGTTTTTCCATTGTGTAATGACAATTTTTTGATATTTTGATTGTTCTTCATAAATAATCTGGTCTTTGTATCTTTTTTGTTCGCCAAAAAATATAATAGGTTTGGCAAAAACTGCCCCTAAAATCAAAATAGAAAACACAAACAAAGCCAAACTATTTAATAAATATCTTAGTTTTGGTAAAGCTAAATTATAAAAGCGAATATATAACCACATTGCTACGCCAAAATTGACCATTGCTAATACAAAAGGTGTGAAAGTAAGCCCCAAGTAAGGTAAACCCACAAAGGCAAAAAATATGCCTCCCGCCAAACTTCCATAATAATCGTATTTCATTACAGAAGAAATATTGTATCTTAATTCTTCATATTCTTCGTTCAATCGAGTAACTAACGGAATTTCTAAACCTATCATCAAACCCACCAAAATACTCAAAACATAGATAATTGCCCCTGTATAAGCCGTAAAAGCAGAAACTGTATAAACAAAAAGAGCCGAAAAACCAACCAAAGTCGAGAGTGCTAATTCAATCATGATAAATTTTTCTAATAAATTTTCTTTAAAATGCCTGCTCAAATGACTTCCTAAACCCATCGAAAACAACATAAAAGATAAAACTAAAGTCCATTGTAGTATTGAATCGCCTAAAAAATAGCTGGCTAAGGTAGATAAAATATATTCAGCCACAATTCCTGATAGACCTGTGGCAAATAAAGCAATTTTTAAAATAAGAGATTTTTGCATTTTTTTTGTTTTAATTTGAGTTTTTGAGAAAATAAATGTAACTATTTTAAGCACTTTGGGTGCAAGTGTGAATGTTTTGTATTGATTGATTCGAAAAATGATAATGTTTTGTCCCAACATCTTTTTTATTTTGAACAAAAGTAGATATTTTTTCTTATTCAACCAAATATTTATCAAACAAAACAAAATCCTAACAAACTAAAAATATCTACCAAACCAACGCCTTTTCCACTCTCCAAGTGGTCAAGTCTGAAGATTTCTATCAATACAAAGATTTAAGTTTCCACTTCGCTTAAACCAGTGTATTTTTTTATAGACTTAGAGCAGTGAGGAGGTAACTCTTTATTTTTCATATTTTTTATTAGTTTTACTTTTCTAAAATTTCGATTTGAAATTCGTCTATTGCTTTTTTTCTGCTGTTCATATTTACGCCAATCAAATAAATATTTTTATTGTCCGATAAATAGGGTTCAAAATATTTTTTTTTCTTTGATTTGTTCTAATGCCACTTTTGCAGATTGGTTTAATTTGAACTCAAAAATAAAAATTCCTTTTTCCATTATTACCACACAATCCAAAATTCCGATGCCTGTTTTGATTTCAATTTGTGTAAAATA
>RDXZ01000218.1 GCA_004293265.1 Bacteroidota bacterium
TTATTATTTTGAACTTCGTGCAAGCGTGGACGCTTGCACGAGATATTAACTGGTGCAAGCGTCCACGCTTGCACCAAAATAACCTAAATAGTTACAAAAATATATGATTTTTTTAAATACTATATTTTTATTTATTTTTGCATAAAAAAAAATAATATATTTTGTAAAACCGAAAAAAAAGTTTAATTTTGCATTATTAGTCAAATATTTTTTAAAAAATATAAGAAAATGAAATATATCAATCCTGCATATACCACACCTGAGGCAATAGAAAAGTTAAAAAATGATTTTAAAGATGGTTTTCCTTATAAACATATTGTTATAGATAATTTTTTAACCGAAGATTTTGCACAATCATTACATCAAAATTTTCCAACTATTGATAAATTAAATAAACATTATCACGGTTTGAACGAAAAAAAATCGGAAGGTTCTAATTTTAATGATTTTCATAAAGATTTTTCTATTCTAAGAAATGAAGTATTGATGTCAAAACAATTAGCAGATTGGGTAAGTGAAATTACAAATATTGAAGGAGTTTTTGTTACTGATGACAAATTAGGAACAGGATTGCATCAAGGTGGCGATGGAAGTTTTTTAGATATTCATATTGATTTTAATATTCACGCAGAAAAAAATGTGCATAGAAGATTGAACCTTTTGATTTATATGAATCAAAATTGGCAAGAAGAATATGCAGGACATTTGGAAATGTGGGACGCAAAAATGACAAAATGTGAGAAAAAATTACTGCCTATTTTTAATAGATTGGTTATTTTTGAAACCAATGAAATTTCTTATCACGGATATTCTACGGTTCATTTACCCGAAAATATGACTCGAAAATCTATCTATACTTATTTTTATACGCCTTTGCGTGAAGATGCCTCAAAATACCACGACACAGTTTTTAAAGCAAAACCAACTGATAGCACCGCCAAAAAATTAGGCACAACAGTCAAGGAAACTTTAAAAAACACAATAAAATCACAACTAAAAAAATTGGGAATTAAATTATAAAAAATAAATCTTGTGAAAAAAATAATCCTAAGCTTAATTTCATATTTCTTTTTTTCTTCTCCTATTTTTGCTCAAAAAAACGTAGGAAGTGCCGCAAAATTAGAAGGCAATGTTTATGTATTGAGCATTTTTATTGCTACTTCTGATGATGATTGGACAAAAAAAGAAAAAGAATTGATGTACGAAAAACAAAGAATTGCTACCAATTGGTTAGTCAAAAAAGCAAAAGAATATAAAAAAAAATTAGCTTTTGTAGAGGGAACTTTTGGTTATGATAAAAGCGTTTTTGTGGAAGAAATACCACAAGCCAATGCCACAGGAAACGAGAGAACAGATTGGATAAAGTTCTTATTAAACAAATTAGGTTATAAATCACCTTTACAATTTCATAACTGGGTTTTAAAAAATACAAAATGCACACAATCTGTGGTCTTGATATATGCCAATCAAACAGGCAATAGTTATGCTTTTCCTTATACTGCTAATCTGGACAAAGAAAAATATTTTGTAGAAGGTTGTTTTTTATATAAAAAATTTACTGACGGACAAATCATATATCCATCAACCATTGCTCACGAAATGTTGCACGATTTTGGTGCTTGGGATTTATATAAAAATTTTATGCAAGGGCAGGATAAAGAAGATAAAGCAAAACAACTATATCCTAATGAAATTATGCTCAGAATTGCACTCAATATTAATGAACTTGAAATCAATGGTTTGACGGCTTGGTTGGTTGGATTGACAGAAAAAAAAGAAAAATGGTATGAGTGGTTTAAGCCTGATGGATACTAATTTTTAACTGAACTTCATGCAAACGTGGACGCTTGCACGAGATACTCACTGGTGCAAGCATATACGTTTGCACCAAAATAAGCTAAATAATCACCTAATTTTTAACTTTTGGAAAGTTCTAAAAAAAATAAAAAAAATCTTTAAAAAAAAAATAAAGAATGAATTTACAATATAATACACAACAATCTGGCGTAATTTTGAAAGAATACGGTAGAAATCTTCAAAATTTGGCGGCACACGTCAGTAAAATTGAAAACAAAGAAGAAAGAACAAGAATGGCACGTCATCTTATCGATTTGATGAGAGAAATCAACCCCGAAACAAGAGAATCAGAAGACGTTGAAAAAAAATTATGGGACGATTTGTATATTATGTCAGGTTTTACATTAGACGTTGAAAGTCCTTTTCCTATGCCTGAAATGACAGCGATTGGTAAAAAACCACAAAGAGTTGGTGAACAAAGAAAAGAAGTAAAACTTCGTTATTATGGTAGAAATATTGAATTATTGGTACAAAAGGCTTTTTTGGTAACTGATATTGATGAAAAAGCGATGCATATTGGTTATATTGGGCGTTTGATGAAAAGTTTTTATACTTCTTGGAACAAGGAAGGAATCACCAACGATATTGTTTTAGAACATTTAGAGATGATGACAGAACAAAAAATTTCAGAGGAATTACGTAACAAATTAGCAGAAGAAAAATCGTTTGATGTCATTCCAAGAGATAAAGTTCAACGTTATGACAACAACAGAGAAAAACGTAATAACATTCCAAATAGAAAATCTAAAGTAAATAATTTTACTAATAATAACAACAACACAAACAAAAATATTAAACCTAATCCTAATGGAGTCAAAGATTCGAATGGTGTTGGCACTAATAATAACAGAAAACCACCTTTTAAACGCAAATAATTTTTATAACAAATGATTGAATCTGCACATTTTAGACAACTTTTTAGCTATGAACATTGGGCAAATGCTCGTTTGATTGCTTTTATGCAAGGTTTACCTCCTCAGTATATTTTACCAAAAATTTTAGATATTTTCTCACATATTTTGAATGCACAAACGATATGGCTTTTGAGGGCGAGAAAAGAAAATAGTGATTTTGAGGCTTGGGCAAGTTTTGGATTGACAGAATGTTGGGCAAGATATATGCAAGGAATTACGGAATGGGAAACTTTTTTATCAAGTTTGGAAGAAGATGAGTTTTATGAAAATATTGTGTATCAAAATTCAAAAGGTGAAACTTATCAAAATAATTTGATAGAAATAATGACTCATCTTGTCAATCATTCTACTTATCATCGTGGACAAATCATTGCTTATTTTCAACAACAAAACATAAAAGGCTTACCTCCAACTGATTTTATTGTTTTTTTAAGAGAAATGAATTAAAAATTAGATTTTTATTCTAAGATTTATACAGAAAACTATTGGAGAAAGCATGCTGATTTGACGGATAAAATTTTATAAAAATAAAAATCTGTTTTAATCCGTCAAAATCCGCGTTATCCGCGTGCTTTCTGAGATGTTTTTTTTTGTATAAAATTTCTAAGAACCCTTTTTTCTATTATTTTTCTTATGAAATTGAGGTTCACCTTGTCCTAATAAATATCCATACGGAGTCAAAGAAGGAATATTATCAAAAATAACTTTTACCATTGCGGTAAAAGGCGTAAACAAAACCATACCTGCAATTCCCCATACAGAAGCACCAATCAATAAAGCTAAAATCGCAACCAACGGATTGAGGCTGATTTGAGAGCCGACAATGTTAGGCGTTATGATATTGCCTTCTAAGGCTTGCACAATTTGAAACCAAACAAAAATAGCAACAGGATAAAAAAGACTATCTGTCATTATTAATGCAAACAAAACAGGCAAAGCCGAACCAATGAAAACACCAATAAAAGGAATTACTATCAATAAAGCCGCAAAAGTACCAAAAAATATCGCGTGAGGAATACCCAATGCCAACAAACCTGCCACGTTCAAAATAGCCACAACAAACATCACAGTCAATAATCCGATTAAATATTTTTGTGTAACTTCTATAATTTGTAATTCTATTTTAATCGCTTTTCGCCTATGTGATGCGCTTACCACACGCACAATAAAACCCTTGAAAACGTGCCGATAATACAACATAAAGTAAATATATAACAAAACTATTACCGTTTGAGAAAGAAAATTGGTGGTGGAAGCAATTAAATTATTGATAAATTTTCCTATAAAACTTAAAAAACTATTCGAGTTTTGTTTTAACCAATTTAACTGACTTTCTGCGGGCATATTGAGTGTTGTTTCGATATTTTTTTGCGTTTTTTCTATCAATAACAAACTTCTTCTTTTCATTTCAGGCAAATCTGATGAAAAAGTAAGAATATTTTGGTAAATAATTAGAAAAATAATTGCTAAAATAAACAAAACAACCAACAATGCCGCCATTACACTCAAAAAACGAGAAATACCTCTTTTTTCTAATCTCACAACCAGTGGATATAAAGTAAGCGAAAAAATAAACGCAAAAGCCAACGGAACTAATAAATCAGCAGCTATAATCAATCCGCCAAAAAATAAAAAAATACCTAATAAAGTGGTCGTAAAAATAACAGAAAAAGGAAGTTTTGTTTGCATAATAAACTAAAATCTAATACATATTAATTAAAAAATTATCTTCCAAACCTTTTCAAACGTTCAAAAAGTGTTAAATCTTGTTCATTTTTTAGCAGACCGCCCAGATAGGGTGGTGTTTGTGTTACGATGTCTAAATCTTGAATGGCTTTAAAATCTTCTCCATATTTTAATAATTTTATCCAATCGATTAGTTCGCTGGTAGAAGGCTTTTTTTTAAGCCCTTTGAGTTCACGTACATTATAAAAAACTTTCATGGCATCGTCTATCAAATTTTGAGAAAGGTCAGGAAAATGTACTTTTACAATAGATTGCATTGTTAAAATATCAGGAAAAGTGATATAATAAAAAAAACATCTACGCAAAAAAGCATCAGGCAATTCTTTTTCATTGTTAGAAGTGATAATAATAATCGGTCTATGTTTGGCACGAATTGTTTTTTGTGTTTCATAAACAAAAAATTCCATTTTGTCTAACTCTAATAGTAAGTCATTTGGAAACTCAATATCAGCCTTATCAATTTCATCAATCAATAAAACCACTTGTTCGTCTGATTCAAAAGCCTCCCATAATTTTCCTTTTTTGAGATAATTTTCAATATTTTTTACTTTTTCATCACCTAATTGTGAATCACGCAGGCGTGAAACTGCATCATATTCGTACAAGCCTTGTTGAGCCACTGTGGTAGATTTGATATGCCAAGTAATGATTTTTTTATCAAAAGCATTAGCGATTTCGTGTGCCAAAAGTGTTTTTCCTGTACCTGGTTCACCTTTTACCAAAAGAGGTCTTTGTAAATGAACAGCCGCATTGACCGCTACTTGCAGTTCTTTGGTGGCAATATATTGAGCAGTTCCTTCAAATTTATTTTGCATAAAATTTTATTTTTTTATTGTTATTATTGTTTATTAAAATGCCAATAATTTAAACCAATAAATTTCTTTTTATGCAAAGATAAGATAAAATTTTAAATTAAAAATAACTTTTAAAAATATTTTTTTTGAGAAAATAATTCCGCCGTTGTCAATGTATCGAAAAGTGCAGTAAAATTTATTTTTTTTGTAAATATTTCATTTCTGCCCCAAGTGGTCTTAGCGTCACGCTAAGACC
>RDXZ01000219.1 GCA_004293265.1 Bacteroidota bacterium
AAGTTATTACGGAGCTACCAAAAGGTAGGCTCAAATTAGGCTTAGGTAAGCGTTTCTGCTATCCAAAAATTATATTTCCGCAATAACTTTCGAAGAACCTATTTTTTTGATATAATTCATTGATTATCAATGTATTAAACCTATAAGGTTTTAAAAACCTTATAGGTTTTAAAATATTTTTTTGAAACCAAATACATAAAAGTTTAAACTAATTTCTTTTATTTAATTCATCACGTACACGTGCTGCTTCTTCATAATTTTCTTTTTCTAAAAGATCGTTTAGTTTTGCTTGCAAATCTTGAATCGAATCATTTTTATAAGATTCGTTACCACTACTACCACCACCGCTATTAGTATTCGTATTGGGCGTTTCTTCTTCTTGTTGAATATGTTCGTCCATTTCTTCGTCAGAAACTATAATTCCTGCCTCAGACAATATATTTTCATCAGCATAAATAGAAACCCCAAACCTTAATCCGATAGCAATAGCATCAGAAGGTCTCGAATCTATTTCAATTGTATCTCCTTCTTTGGTGGTACAAACAATTTTTGCATAAAAAACGCCTTCTTTCAAGTCAGAAATCATAATTTCTTCTACTTTAAAATGAAGTGCTTTTGCAAAAAAATTGAATAAATCGTGTGTCATTGGTCTTTGTGGCTTAATTTTCTCTATTTCGATAGCAATTGCTTGTGCCTCGAATACGCCTATAATAATAGGTAGCCTGCGTACTCCTTTGCTTTCCGACAAAATAAGTGCAAAACCTGTGTTAGTTTGGCTTTGTGAAAGCCCTAAAATGCGTAACTTTATTTTACTCACTGCCTCAAAAAATTATGTTTCTAAATAAATTTTTTTCAAATAATAAATTTTTAGAAATAATATATGTTTTATGAAAATCAAATCAAAAATTAAAACACATTGATAATCAATGGTTTATACAATATATATTTAAAAAAATGACTTTTTCTTGTTTCTTTATGCAAAGATAATAAAAAATTTAAGACTAAAAAAAAACTAAGTATATTTTTTTCAATACAATTTATAAAATATATCATTTATTTTCTTTAACTTTGCATTGAAAATAAGGTAGCATACTTCAAAATGCTTTAAAAGGGAATTTGGTGTAACGCCAAAACTGTCCCCGCAACTGTAAATTACAATGATTTCTTTTTTTTAGATTTTTATTTTTAAAAGAAAAAATACTTTTTATTTATTTTTACCACTGTTCTTAACACAAAAGAATGGGAAGGAAAATAAAAAGGTAATAAGTCAGGAGACCTGCCTATTTTTAGAATTATTTTACAAAAAACCTTTTGAGTCTTCGGGTGAAAGACTACAATTTTATTATGAATTTAAAAAAAATTATCGCAACAATTGCGTTAGGTGTCACTATGTTTGCCTGTAAAACAACCACACAAGAACCTGTAGCCACATCTGCCACTGATGTAATCGTTATTAACGAAGGAAATTTTAACAGTGCTGATGGTTCATTAAGCACGTATAGAAGCGGTGATGCAGGCGTAGAATTAGGCGTTTTCGAAAGAATAAACGGATTTCCGATTGGTGCCACCATTCAAAATGTGTATGCTGAACCTTCGCAAAATCGTATGTATGTCATTACAAACTCGCCTGACAAATTAGAAATGATTAATTATAATACTTTCTCATCGTTGGCAACGATTAGAAATTCAGGTACAACCATCAATTTTACAAATCCTTATGCTTTTGCTGGTATCGGTCTTACTGCATACATAAGTAATTGGGGAACTTATAACAGCACAACATTTGCTTTTGAAAATGGTTATATTTCAAAAATAAATCTATCAAATAATAGTGTTACTAAAATTGCTCGTACTGCACAACCACAAGATTTAAAAGTAGTAAACAATAACCTTTATATTGCCAATACAAGTGGAACTTCTATCTCGGTTTTGAATACAAATAATGACGCAAGCATAGCAGAAATTACTACACCTGCGGGAGCAGATAAAATGGTGGTAGATAAAAATAACAAAATTTGGGTGCTTTGTACGAGTGGTAATTTAATTCGTATCAATCCAGTTAGCAATACAATAGAAGCAACATTTAGCAGTGTGCCTGTGAGTGGATACAACGAAAAAATGGTTTTAAACGCCGCTAAAGATAAATTATATTGGTTAAATGCTTCTTTTGGACAACCTTCCAAAATTTTTACAATGGATATAACTGCCACTACTATTCCAACTACTGCATTTATTACACGAAATAATATATATGGTTTGGGCGTTCACCCCAACGGTGATGTTTATGTAACTGATTCTAATAGTTTTACAGGCAATGGGCGTGTGTATGTGTATAGTAGCACAGGAACAGAAAAAACAAATTTTGGTGCAGGACGCGGACCGAATGGATTTATTTTTAGATAAATAGTTTTGCTTTTGTAAAAAACTAACTTTCCAAAAGCTTAAAACTTTTGGAAAGTTCTGTAAGAAATCAAAATTAAATGTAACTATTTAAGTACTTTGATTAGGTGCTTGCACCAAATATTACCCGTAAAATCTGCTTGTTTTCTGTGATAATTTTTTGTATGAATTTTCTAAGAATGTGTTATAAATAAGTATCATTTTGTAAAAATAAAAAAAAATCTACACAAAAAAATTCAAAAAAAAGTTTTTTTTATCATTTTATAAAATAATATCATATATTTTTTAATTTTTTTTTATCTTTGCAAACTCATTATAAAACGATAAATAAAAATGGCAAATAAAAACAGCATGTCCAATGTTTCAGGGCGTTTGCAACCACAAGCAACAGAGTTAGAAGAATCAGTTTTAGGTGCTTTGATGATTGATAAAGAAGCCATCAACACAGTAATTGATATTTTACACCCTGAAAGTTTTTATAAACCTGCTCACCAAGAAATTTATCGTGCTATCAAAGATTTGTTTGCCAATTCGCAACCTATAGATATGCTTACGGTTACGCAACAACTTCGTAAATTTGGCTCTTTAGAAATGGCAGGAGGGGCAAGTTATGTATTAGGTCTGACGACTTCGACCAATTCTGCTTCTAATATTGAGTTTCATTCGAGAGTCATTGTTGAACAAGCTATCAAAAGAGAAATGATAAGAATTGCTATTGATATTCAACGTGATGCTTTTGATGATACGACTGATATTTTTGATTTATTAGACCAATCTGAACAACGTTTTTTTCAAGTTTCTGAAAATAATATTCGTAAAAATTATTCTGTGATGAGTAATTTATTAAGAAAAACTATCACTGAAATCGAAGAAAAAAGGCATTTAAAAGACGGATTAACAGGTATTCCGTCAGGATTTTTGGATTTGGATAGAATTACAGCAGGCTTTCAAAAATCTGACTTGGTGATAATAGCTGCGAGGCCAGCTATGGGAAAATGTTGGGGTATTGGCACACTTATTGTTATGTATGACGGAACGCTCAAAAAAGTAGAAGATATTAAGGTAGGAGATTTGTTAATGGGTGATGATTCTACACCTCGAAAAGTGCTTTCTCTGGCTCGTGGGCGTGAAAAAATGTATTGGATAAGGCAAAATAAAGGAACTGATTATCGAGTCAATGAAAGTCATATCTTAAGTTTGAAAAGGAGTAGAAATGAACACAAACATAAAAACGGAGATATTTTAGATATTTCTGTGAAAGAATATATATCAAAATCTGCAAAATTTAAGTCTAATTACAAAGGTTATAAAGTTGCCGTAGAATTTCAAGAAAAACCTATTACAATCGAACCTTATTTTTTAGGAATTTGGTTGGGTGATGGTGCTTCGGTATATACAACAATTACAACAAGAGATAGTGAAATAATAGAATATTTAAAAGAATATGCAGATAGATTAGGACAAAAACTATCATATCCACCAAACGAAAAAGTACATCCTGATTATAGAATTGCTAAAAAGGAGAATAAAGATAAATCAACCTTGCTCAACTTACTGCAAACTAATAACTTAATTAATAACAAACACATTCCACATAATTATCTTACTAATTCTACTCAAAATCGTTTGGAATTATTAGCAGGTTTGATAGATAGTGATGGACATTATTTAGTGGATAGCAATGGTTATGAAATTACATTTAAAAATAAAAAATTAGCAGAACAACTAAAATTTTTAACTAATTCTTTAGGATTTAGAAGCTCATTAATTCCTAAAAAAGCATCAATCAAAGAAAGAAATTACGAAACAGAAGTGTATAGAGTTCGTTTTTTTGGTGATGTAGATAAAATTCCTGTCAAAGTAGCACGCAAAAAAGCACAACCTTGGCGAGATACTCATCGAACTTGGTTACAAACAGGCATCAAAGTAGAGGAGGATATTGTTGATAATTATTATGGTTTTGTTTTAGATGGCAATCATAGATTATTGTTAGAAGATATGACCGTAATGCATAATACTGCTTTTTCTCTTTCTTTGCTTCGCAATGCCGCTTTAGAATTTAATCACCCTGTTGCCTTTTTTTCTTTGGAAATGTCCGAAACGCAAATCGCTACTCGTTTGATTTCAGGCGAAGCTGAATTGGAAAGTGATAAACTAAAACGAGGAACTTTGGCAGATTATGAATGGCAACAACTCAAACAAAAAACGATTAAATTAGGAGAAGCACCTATTTTTATTGATGATACTGCTGCACTTTCTATTTTAGAATTGCGTGCAAAATGCAGAAGATTGAAAGCACAACACGATATTCAATTGATTGTGGTCGATTATTTACAACTAATGACCGCAGGAAGCGGAAAAAATTCGCCCGGTAATCGTGAACAAGAAATTTCTACCATTTCGAGAGGTTTGAAAAATTTAGCAAAAGAATTGAATGTACCTGTGATTGCACTTTCTCAATTAAGTCGTGCTGTCGAAACCAGAGGAGGCGACAAACGCCCTCAGTTATCTGATTTGAGGGAAAGTGGATCAATAGAACAGGATGCAGATATGGTAATGTTTTTGTATCGTCCTGAATATTATGGTATTACAGAAGATATGAACGGAAATCCTACTAAAGATATTGGGGAGGTAATTATTGCTAAACATCGAAATGGCTCGTTAGATACGGTACAACTTCGTTTTATTGGTAAGTTTACTCGTTTTGAAAACTTAAATAGTTTTGGAGTAAGTGCTAATGGAAAGGCTGATTCAAAAATTGTTACCTTTAGTAGTAAAGCCAATGACCCTCAACAATTTAATAACCTTCCACAAAATATTCCGCCAAGATTAGATGATGAACCACCTTTTTAGTGTAAAATAATAGTAATAATTTTTTTAATTTTTTATTAATGTAAAATTTTCATATAAAAGTTCGAAATATTTGATTTGTAGGAGCAAGGCTTGTACTTTCCCTATTTGTGTAAAAGGCGAGGACAAGCCTCGCCTCTATATTTTTTAGGAACAATCTTAAATAAAGTGATAATCTATCAATAACGAATTTCGTTATTACATTGTGAACAAAGTTCTGTTACACTACTTTTGTTGGTATAAAATATCAGATTATTT
>RDXZ01000239.1 GCA_004293265.1 Bacteroidota bacterium
AATATAAATTAACGAAAAAAAATAACAAAAAAATCAATATTTATATACTAACACATAAACGCTGAGTTGTCGGTGGTCGAAAAGTGCAGAAATGAAATATTAACAAAAATATAATCTTTACTGCACTTTTCGACACACCGACAACGGCGGAAAAAAATAACGAAAAAAAAATCAATATTTATATACTAACACATAGACGCTGAGTTGTCGGTGGTCGAAAAGTGCAGAAATGAAATATTTACAAAAAAAATAAATTTTACTGCACTTTTCGACACACCGACAACGGCGGAAAAATAGAAACTTATTTTTGAAAAAATAAGAACATCTCAAAAACGTCCTTTTTTAAAGACAACTTTCTTGGTTTGTAAAGAAATAATTTTCTTTCCTTTCCATAAATACTTATCATCTAAAAAATATCTAAAAGGTGGTCTTTCCTTTTGATTATCCCAGTAAATTTTTATAATGTTTTTATCTTTTGGAATATGAGGAAAAACTACAGAATATTGAAGATATTTTGGAGATGTACTTTGTGGTAAGGGAGAACCACCCCAAAATAATGAAACATTTATGTTATAAATACTCTTTACATTTGCAAAGTATGTACCTTTCCCTAAAAAATCCATAGGTTTGATAGAGTCATTGATAAAAATGCGTGCTGAGTCTCCAATAAATAAAGAAAAAGTGTCTGCCTTCAAAATGATAATTTTACAACCATGAGTTGATGTGTCTTTTTCAAATTGACAATTAATCATACCCTCATATTCATAACCTTTATTTACTTCTAATAAAAGCGTATCTTTTTTTTTATACCATTTTCCTTTTTTTCGAACATAACCAATTACATCTCCAAAATCATAAGCCTGCAAGTTGTTGCCTTTCTCAATTTTTATGTATGTATATGATGTATTGCCAGAACCTTCTGTAAAATAAAAGCCATATCTTGAGCAACCTGAAGTTAGGATAACAAGAAATAAAAAATAGATAATTTTTTTCATAATTTAAGCCCAATGAAATATATTTTTATTTAGAGGTAACAAAATTTTCCGCCGTTGTTGGTATATCGAAAAGTGCAGTAAAATTTATTTTTACCGCCGTTGATTCCTATGACACTTGCAAATTTTTTTTGTTAATTTTTTGTTTTTTTGTTAATTTTTTAGGATTTTGGTATTTTTCAAACTCAACAATTCTTTTGATTGATAACCACACTCCAAATACGTTGCAAAATTTTATTTGATACTGCATTCATTACTACTCTATGTTTTTTTCCCTCTTTTCTTTTTTGATGATAATAAGCAGATAAATCTTCCTTTGTTTTGATAGTTCCCAAAGCACACATATACAAAATGGCTTTTAGCGGCTTGTGACACAAAGAGGAAGTATGGTCAGGGTTAGTTCTTTTGCCCGAACTATTGTCAAAAGGGGCTACTCCTGCATAAGAGGCAAGTTGTTTTACATTGTCAAATTTTGTGAAACCTCTGGTAACTACTAATAAAGTGATAGCCGTTTGTTTGCCTACATTTGTAACACTGTTTATCAAATCATACTTTTTTTTTAATCCTTCATCGTTTGCAATACATTCAAGTATCTCTGTTTCTATTTCTTTGATTACCTTTTTCAACTCGGTTATTATCTTTTCGGTATGTTTTTCAAGCAATTTATGCGTATTGGCAGAAAATATTTTGCTTTCATTCAAGGGTACTTCATACTGTTCTAAAGTATCTTTGAGTTTGTTTTGCAGATGTTGTAAAACTTGTAATTTTTCTAACACTTCACTGCAAGGAAGGTACAAACGACACTCGTCCTGACAACGAAAAGCATATTTAGCAATGCGTTGGGCATCTATTTTATCATTCTTGCCCTTTTGAACACCCAAAGAGCGTTTGATTTGCAAACCATTTTCTACCCAAGTATCTATTTTTTGCTGATGTAAAACCATCACCAAAAAATTGATATACAAGCCTGTATGTTCCATACAAACTAAAGATTCTGCCATATCCATTGTCTTTAACCACGTTTCTATGGCTTCTGGCGTGTTTTTAATACGTATCAAATAGTTTGTAGTATTGGTTTCAGGTAGATATTGTGCAATATCAAGATGGTTTTTACTGACATCTATTCCGAAATATTTTTGGTACTTTTGCATAAAATAATTACTTTTGTTTGAGATTTAATAAATTGTCATTCAAGATAAATCTACTCAAAACCTTCATAAGGGCATTATCCCTCGTATCCTATTAGAGATGTTTTATCTTTTTGAAAAAACACAAGCGACCTTCCGTCAACGGAAAAGGCATACTTAGTTGGTATGATAAGGCTCGCTTGTGAGAATGACGATGTAAAGATACTCATTTTTTGAACATTTTACAAACTCATCTTTCTTGGTGCAAATGTAAAGGT